>CP124756.1:3592352-3934705 GCA_029972225.1 Candidatus Thiothrix putei | reverse complement strand
GGGATTCCACCAATGGCGGGGTTTATTTCCAAATGGTATTTGGGGTTAGGGGCGTTGGAAGCGGGGGTATTGCTGTGGGTAATGCCGGTGTTGATTGCCAGTAGCTTGCTGAACGCGGCGTATTTTTTGCCCATTTTGTACCGCGCGTGGTTTTTGCCTGCTGACCCTTGGCCAGACGAACACATTCAGGCGCAGCGTTGGGAAACGCATGGCATGTTGTTGTGGCCGCCGGTGATTACCGCGAGTTTGGCGTTATTGGCGGGCTTGTTCGCGTCTTTGCCGTTTAGCCCGTTGGAGTGGGCGCAATTGATCACCGCTAGGGAGTACAAATAATGCTGCAACCTGTGCTGCTGGAGTTACCGTTTTTATTGCTGTTAGCACCCTTGTTACCGCTATGCTTTGCCTTGGTGGGGAATGACCGTATTGGGCAATGGCTCTTGCCGGTGGCGGCATTGCCTGCGTTAGTCGCAGCGTTTGTGTTGCCAGTGGGAACGTCGGTGGCGTTGCCGTGGGTATTATTGGGGGCGCAATGGGGGCTTGATGCCACGGGGCAGGTATTTTTACTGGTGACAGCACTGTTGTGGCTGTTGGCGGGCTTGTACAGTGTGGGTGGTAAGCCTGCGGGGTCAAGTTGGTGGCGTTTTCGGGTGTTTTTCCTGTTGACCTTGAGCGGCAATGTGTTGTTGGTGATTGCGCAGGACATGGGGAGCTTTTTTCTGGGGTTTGCCTTAATGGGGCTGGCAGCGTATGGGTTAATTGCGCAACAGGCTTCGGTGACGACGCGCCGTGCCGGGCGCATTTACCTGATCTGGACGGTGTTGGGTGAGGTGTTGTTGTTTGCCGGTGCAGTGTTCACGGCGGGTGCAATCGGGAGTGTGTATTTCAGTGAGCTGGTGGGCAAGGCGTTGCCTCTCGCTGCGGTGGTAT
This sequence comes from Candidatus Thiothrix putei, assembly GCA_029972225.1. Classification (NCBI taxonomy): domain Bacteria; kingdom Pseudomonadati; phylum Pseudomonadota; class Gammaproteobacteria; order Thiotrichales; family Thiotrichaceae; genus Thiothrix; species Candidatus Thiothrix putei. The sequence continues at coordinate 3,933,778 of CP124756.1, read as the reverse complement.
TGGTGACGCTGGGCTTGGGAATTAAGGTGGCATTGCCGGGCTTGCATGTGTGGTTGCCGATTGCGCACGGTGCTGCCCCTCCAGCAGTGTCGGCATTGTTGAGCGGCGTGATGGTGAAAGCGGGGATATTGGGTTTGGTGCGCTTTCTGCCAGCGGGTGCAGCCAGCACGGTGTGGGTGGCAGAGTGGTTGGTGTGGCTGGGATTGGTGGGCGCGTTTTACGGGGTGGTGTTTGGTTTGCGGCAAACCGTGCCGAAAGTGATTCTGGCGTATTCGACCATGAGTCAGTTGGGGGTATTGACCTTATTGACGGGATTGGGTTTGCAAGCCCCTGCGGATGTGGCGTTGGCAATGGCGTTGTTATTGTATGTGGCGCACCATGCTTGGGTGAAAGGGGCGTTATTCCTTGGGGTGGGCTTGTTTAAGCAAACCTTGTCTTGGTGGTTATTGGGTGTGCTGGTGGTTTTGGCGTTGGTGTTGATCGGCGTGCCATTGACCAGTGGGGCGTTGGCAAAAGGCAGTGTGAAAGCGGCATTGCCCGCCGATTGGCAGCACTTGGCACTGGGTTTATGGCTGAGTAGCTTGGCAACCACCTTGCTGATGGGGCGCTTTGTATGGAGTTTGTGGCGTTATCGCCGCCAGCATGGGGGAGCTTCCAGCCATCACACCAGCACTTCCCCCGGTCTGACGCAATGGTTGGGGTGGGCTATTTTGGTGGAATGGGTGTTGTGGTGGCCGTTCCTGTTTGCGCTGCCTGCGTTTAAGTGGTGGGATGTATTGCCGATTTTGCTGGGTCTTGGAGTGGTTGCTTTGGCGTTATTGCCGCGTATTCCAGCGGGGGATGTGCCGGTGTTGGTGGCGCACGCTGGCTACCGTGGGTGGCATTGGGTGTGGGAATGGTGGCGTAAACATAGGCGTTGTTTATCCACTTAACGTAATCTTTAATGCGTTTGCTCTGGATGGTGTGGAAACCTAGCGTTTAGGGCGATATGCTACGCGCTGTTACCCATTAAAATGATAAGCACCGTTAGGGAACCCCATGAATTGCTACCTCGATACTCACCCCGCCGAGTTATTAACGGTGGGCGATTTGCCTGATGATCCGCACACATTGCGCGTCTTATTGGCACAAACGCGCCAAGCACTCCAGCGCAGTGAGGAACGTTACCAGACTTTGATGTCGTCCATGAGTGATTTAATTTTCCTAATAGATGCCGAAGATTGCTTATTGGACGTTCAGTGCCGTTCCCCCCAGCTTTTATTTGCACCGCCCGAAGCCTTTCTCGGCAAACCCGTTACAGCGGTGCTGCCGCCGGATACCAGTGAGCCTTATTTGGAATGCGCTGAATACGTGCGGCGTACCGGCGAGAACCGTCGTTACGAATACCGGTTAGTGATTCAGGGGGAAACACGCTGGTTCATGGCCTCGCTTAACCGCCATGAAGATGGCTGTAAATTGGTGGTCGATGTACGCGACATTACCAAGCGTAAACAGGCTGAAGCGGAAGCCCGTGAACAAACCCGCCTGTTTAATTTGATTACGGAGAATATGCACGACTACATCGGCGTTCTCAATCTCGATATGAGTGTGTTGTACGCCACGCCCTCGCTGTATCAACGCACCGGGTATAGCGCGGCGGAGTTTCGTTGTCTACCGTTTGAGCACTTGATGACACCGGAATCGTTGGTGCGACTCAAGCAATTGGTGGCAGACAATTTAACCCCAGAGAAATTAGCCGACCCGCAGTGTGATATTGCTTTTGATGTGAATCTTGATGTTATTCGCAAAGATGGTTCGCACTATTGGTGTAACAGCAGTCACCGGCTGATTCGGGATGCACAAGGGCGACCCGAATACATTCTCGAAACCGGGCGCGATATTACGGAACGCAAACAAGCAGAAGATTTGTTGCTGCGCAAGGATGCCTTGTTTGAAGCGGTAGCGATTGCAATGCAGGCATTGTTGTTTGAACCCTGTATCAATGAAGCCATGCAACAAGCGTTAGCAGCGGTGGGGAATGCGACCAAACAGGATCGGGTGTATCTGTTTGAATACCATCGTGACCCGCTCACGGCTGAACGTTTCATGAGTCAGCGTTACGAATGGGTGCGTGACGGGTGTGAACAAAAGTGCGGTAAACCTCATGCCGCCTCAGCGGTGTTTCGCCAATAATGCTTCCATTGCTGGTTTCCCCGCATGACCCTCAACGCCAACATATCCGCCGCATTATCACTTTTCCACCATGCCCCCGATTTTTTTAAGCGTTGCTGGATGATGTAACGGTGTGCACTTTCTATTTCGCCCGACCCCACGGGCAATCCGAGGGATTTTGCTGTCGGGTAATCCAGTTGCTCAATGCGGTTGCTCAGGTAACGGTGACAAGCTCGTACTGGGGCGTTACTGTCTTCTACCGTTTCTGCTTCGAGGAAAGGTTTCAGTGTGTCGATGACCGCTTGAGCTTGACCATCCTGTAGGGCTTTTTTCTGTTTGGCAAACCATTTATCCTTGTCCTTGAGGCATGAACAGCTTGCGGATGCTGCTGATAGGTATTCACAAACATGATAAAAATCAATCAGGTAATGTCCTTGTGTGCCAAATTGTTCATCCACTTGACGGTTGATCCAGCTTGCCCCATCACCCACCGCATGGAGGAACGTGCTTTTTCCAAATCCAGCACGGCAGGCGGTGTCGAATAAGATTTTTCCAGCATCTTCTACCGTGCCACCGAATATTGCGCCAAACGTTGGCGTAGCACTGCCTTTGGCGTGGGCAAGACACAGGCGGGCTTCTTTCCAGCTTTCCTTTTTGCCTTTGCGCTTGTCGGGGGCTGTTTCGTCAATCTCGACGATGGGGATCATGCTGCCGTCCATTTCGGCAATGACATAGGCTTTTCCCAACGTGCTTGGATAGTCTTTTATCAACACTTGGGATTCATGGATGCGTTTGGCGTGACCTTCGGTGATGTGTCGGATGCTGCTGGATGCCAGCCGTATCCCGTAATGTTCTTCTAATTTATCAGGCACTTGAGCAAATGAACAGTCCGCCCCAAAGTCCGTCACCGCCCGTTGCAGCGGGAGCGAACAGCCTCGGCAAACAACCTCGGCACTCTGGCTAAAGGGGCGGACACGCTTGCCGGGAATCCGGTAGACCGGTTCGCTTATGTGGATTTTTCCGTAGGTCGTGTGCCAATGACAGTTTTTTTTCCACTCTTTACATACTTCCCAATGCCTTCTTCACAGGCTGGGGCTGTGCATTTTTCTACACGTTTGTTTGCCCATGCAGTGATCGCATCATTTCCCATTTGGCGCAGTTCTTCTATCACCCGCTGTTCGGCGTCTGCTGCTTTGATAATGTCATCACCGGCATTTTCAACCACCTCGATTAGCCCTTCCATCCGAGCTTTTAATGCGGGGTTGCGGTTCAAGGCTTCTAAAAGTTTTTGGTCGCGGGAGCTAACTGTCAACATGGGAAAGTCCTTTTTCTCTGGTTTTAGGGGATGCCATCTTAGTCTACAGGACACCGCACTTTTGTTCACACCCGTGCGTGACGGCATTAGTATCCAAATTGATAACCCTGAGTTACAATACTTGTCGTTTGACGGCTTGTTTCCGCGCTGGTTTGACACGCTCTCAGAGGGGCGAGCGGTATCGGGTTTGGTGGCTACGTTTCCTGAGACGGAACGTATGATTCTCGAAGCGCAAGATATTGTGTCGTTGATGGTTGTCCCCGTGAATGTGGAGGGGCGTTTCTGGGGCTTTATCGGTTTTGATAACTGCCACATTGATTACCAGTGGGGAATAGAAGATCAGGCCATTCTCACCTCAATGGCGGCATCGGTCGGTGCGGCGGTGATACGGCATCGCTCGGAAGTGGCGTTGCGGGAAACCAACCTCAAGTTAGCGCAAGCCACTGAACATTCCCTCGCGATGGCGGCGAAAGCGGAAGAAGCCAGCAAGGCCAAAAGCTTGTTTCTGGCCAATATGAGCCACGAAATCCGCACCCCGATGAATGCGATTATTGGCATGAGCCACCTGGCTCTGGGAAGCGAGCTGAATCAGCGGCAGCATGATTACGTAATGGAAATACAGCACGCGGCTCAATCATTGTTACGCATTATCAACGACATCCTCGACTTTTCCAAGATCGAAGCGGGCAAATTAACGCTGGAAATGACCCCTTTCCGTTTGGAAGACGTGGTAAATAATGCACTAACCTTGCAGCGTCAGCAAGCACAGGAAAAAAACATTGGGTTGTTATTCGAGCTTCGTAGCCCACACTTGGAAGGCGAACAGGGCTTTTTCTTGGGCGATGCCTTGCGTTTGGAACAAATACTCAACAATTTGCTCACCAATGGCGTGAAATTTACCAGTCAAGGTCATGTGGCACTGTACATTGATGAATTGGAACGCGGGGCAAGCAGCAGTCGCTTGCGTTTTTGCATCGAAGACAGCGGCATCGGCATGGACAGTGTGGCGGTGAATGGCTTGTTTCAGGAATTTTCGCAAGCGGATGATTCGACCACGCGCCGTTACGGTGGCACGGGCTTGGGTTTGAGCATTGTGAAACGCTTGCTGGATTTAATGGGCGGTGAGATTACGGTGAGCAGTGAACCCGGTCAGGGTTCGCGGTTCAGCATGACGCTCACTTTGGCACATGCGCGTTCGTCTGCGGTTAACCCGTCCCATGTGGAGAGTGCCACATTACTAACGGTTGGCACACCGTTGCACCATCAACGCATCTTGGTGGTGGAAGATAACCCGATTAACCAATTGATTGCCTCCGAGATCCTCACGCAATACGGCGCGATTGTGGAATGTGCGGATAACGGTCGGGATGGTGTGAGCAAAATCTTTGCCACCCTGCCGCCCGCGTATGACGCGGTGTTAATGGATATTCAAATGCCAGTGATGGATGGCTACGAAGCAGCCCGTTTGATTCGCGCTGATACCCGTTACGCCGCCATGCCGATTGTCGCGCTGACGGCAAATGCAATGCGTGAAGAAAAAGCGCGTTGTTTAGCGGTGGGGATGAATGCACATGTGGCGAAACCGTTTGAACCCACCGCGTTATTGCAAACGCTGATGGATTTGCTTGGGTAAGTCTGCGTTGCAAACACCACAAACAAAAGGTTTGTTGAAAGTACTTTTTGCCTTATTTTATAGTAAATTCAATTCCTAGTAAAAAGGTAGGAATTTGGTGGACTTGTGTAGGGTTATTTTGTAAGGAGTACACTGATGTTCAACGACACCCCAAGCACAACCGATTCTATCCCCTGGCATAGCCTTGCACCGCAGGTTGCTTTGCAACAGCTTGATACCCAGGAACAAGGTTTAAACGCCGCATCTGCTAAATTACGCTTGCGGCAACACGGCTTTAATCGCTTTGCCACACCGCAACGCGCTGGCTTCTTCAACCGCTTGCTGCACCAATTTCACCACCACTTTATTTACATTTTGTTATTAGCGGCGACCCTGACACTGATGTTGCAGTTATGGCTGGATACTTTGGTAATTCTGGGAGTGGTCGTACTCAATATTGTGTTGGGTTTGCTGCAAGAGCGGCGCACGGCGAAAACGCTGGAAGCGGTGCAGCGCCTATTGTCACCCACCGCGCCGGTATTGCGTGATGGGCAAGTACAAGCGTTGCCCGCTGAGCAGCTTGTGCCGGGTGATGTGGTGTTATTAGAAGCCGGGAATCAAGTGCCAGCGGATGTGCGCTTGCTGCACAGCGACGGTTTGCAGTTGGATGAATCAGTCCTAATGGGGTATTCCGCCCCGGTGTTAAAAGGCATTAGCCGCTTGGATGCTGATACCGCACTCCCAGACCGCAGCAATATGGCGTATGCAGGGACGTTAGTGTTGGCAGGACAAGGGCGGGGTGTGGTGGTCGCCACTGGGTCACGTACCGAATTGGGGATGCTGAATGCCTTGCTGGATAATAATGAGCCGTATGCTACCCCGTTAGGCGATGAATTAAAGCGCCTGATGAATGCGGTGGCCTTGGTATTGGCAGCAGCAGCGGCTTTGATTTTGCTGATTGGCTGGTTGACGCCGGGGGTGAGCGGACATAGCCCGCAGGGGTTGTTGCAAGCGATGGCGAGTTTCGCTGTTGCGATTGTGCCGGAAGGTTTACCGGCGTTGTTTGCGATTATGTTGGCGATCAGTGTCAGGCGCTTGGCGCGACAAGATGTGATGGTGCGCCAGCTTGCTGCGGTGGAAACCTTGGGAACGGTGAGCGTGGTGTGTACGGATAAAAGCCATACCCTGACCCGCCATGAATTAACCGTGCAAAAGGTGATTACCCCGCGTGGTGGCGTGCGCTTGCAGGGGGTGGGGTACGCCCCACAAGGCGCTCTCTTGCGGGAAAATTTTGAGTTTCCCGAACACGATGACCGCGCTGATTTGCAACGGCTTGCGCAGGCGGCTGTATTAGCCAGTGACGCACGGTTGCAGCAGTTGGATAAACACTGGCAAGTGCTGGGCGACCCTTTGGACGGTTCATTGCTGGTAATGGCGCATAAATGTGGGGTGGAGCCTGACGCATTGCGGCAGCAATTTACCCGCTTGGCAAGTATCCCGTTTGATCGAACTTACCGCTATGCGGCGACGTTAAGCCAAGATGCAACGGGAGCTCAGTACGTGGCGTTGAAAGGTGCACCCGAAGCCATTTTGCCGCGTTGCAGTCATGTGCAAACCGATACGGGGCTTGAGCCATTGCAACAAGATGTCTGGGAAGACAAGCTGAAAAAGCTTGCCGAAGAGGGCATGAAGCCGTTGGTGATTGCCAGCCGCCAACCCGATGCACTGTTGCAAACCCTAACGCATCAGGATGTGGGGTACGGAATGGTGTTATTGGGGGTGGTGGGCATCGGCGATCCGCCGCAAGCGTCGGCATTGGCAGCGGTACAAGCCTGCCAGCAGGCGGGATTGTCCGTCAAAATGCTGACGGGGGATCACGCGCTGACTGCTTGCGCATTAGCCAAGCAAGTGGGGATCGGTGACGGTGAAACCGTGTTAACGGGAGCTGATTTGGACGCATTGGATGAGGATGCCTTGCGGGAAACGGTGATGCACGTTGATGTGTTTGCACGGTTACGCCCTGAACAAAAATTGCGTTTGGTCAAGGCTTTGCAAGCAAATGGCGAGCGCGTGGTAATGCTGGGCGGTGGGGTAAACGATACACCCGCGTTGGAACAGGCGGATGTTGGCGTGGCTCCTGCTATTCATGGCACGGAAGCGGCGCGGCAGTCAGCAGAAATCGTGCTGATGCGTGACCAATTGCCGATGCTGATGACGGCAGTGCAGGAGGGGCGTAAGGTCTTTCAGAATTTTTACAAAATGGTGCAATTCATGTTGCCGACCAATGGCGCACAAGCCGCTGCCATTATTTTGGCGTCATGGTTTGGCTTGGCGTTGCCGCTGATGCCGGTACAGGTGTTGTGGGTCAATTTGGTGACAGCGGGTATTTTGGCGCTGACCTTGGCGTTTGAGAAAGCGGCATTACCGGCGGCTCGCGGGCAACCCATCGCACAGCCGGTGGGATCGTTAATCAGCGGCTTCTTGGTGTGGCGGCTGTTGTTGGTATCGGGGCTGCTGTTGGTGAGTGTATTAGCCATTTTCCACTGGGAATTGCAGCGCGGTGAAACCTTGGAGGCGGCTCGCACGGCAGCACTGAATACCTTGGTAATCGGGCAGATTTTCTACTTGTTGAGTGTGCGCCATGCGAGTGAACCGGGGTGGCAATGGGCGAGCTTGCGTGAAAATCCGTGGTTATTAGCCGCGATTGTCTCCGTATTGGTATTACAGGGGTTGTTTACGTATATGCCTGCTTTTCAGGGCGTATTTGGCACGGATGCAATTGATTTGTATGCGTGGTTCTGGATAGTCGGCGTTGGTTCATTGGTTTTTGTGGTCGTGGAGTTTGAAAAGGCAATGCAACGTAATGTGGAAGGTTGGGGGCGTGCCGTTTTGATTTACCTGTTACGGCATTTTGACCCGCGTTTCTGGCGGGAAAAAGGCTTGCGGTGGACGCTGCAATTTTTCCTGATTATTTTCTTGGTCACGCAGGCGCTGTTGATGTTTTTGTGGAGCCGTGACCCGGATACCTTTGACGTGCGTGCCAATGCGCGGCAGATGGTGGGTGTTAGTGCCAATGAGCCGCTGCGCCCCGGTGTTATTACCACCGCTACTTTGGCGCACATTGCCAATACCTTATTGGATAAGCCCGGCGGTTATTTGAGTAATGATGTGACCCCGCCAGGCATTGTGATGGACAATATTCCGAACTGGGAATTGGGGGTATTGACGCAATTACGGGATATGTCGCTGGCAATGCGGGATGATTTGAGCCGTTCGCAATCACAGTCAGCCGCCGACCCGGACTTGGTGAGGGCGCAATTGCGGTTCAATACCGATGGTAAGCTGTGGCTGTTTCCTCCGGCAGAAAGCCAGTTCAATGAAGGGGCACAGGCATTGGAGGCGTATTTGCAGCGTTTGCAGCAAGGTCAGGCGCAGTTTTATGCCCGTTCGGATAACCTGAATAACTGGTTGAACAAGGTGCAACGCCAAATGGGTTCGCTATCCATTGCCTTGAGTGCCAGCGTTGGTATTCGCCAAGTGAAAGAAGAGGGCGCTGCGATGCAACGTGACGGCAGTGTGACACCCGTACCCGGCATTGAGTTGCAACCCGAAGTGTTACCGGCAACCGATGACCCTAATGAAGTGATCGTGAAAACCCCGCGTTTAAAGGTTGATGATGTGTTTTATCAAGCACGGGGGCAAACTTGGGCGCTGTTACATTTATTGAAAGCGATTGAAGCGGATTTTGAGGATATTCTGCGTCAGAAAAATGCTTTGGTGAGTTTGCGCCAAATCATTAATAAGCTGGAAGATACACAAGCCATGATATGGAGTCCGGTTATCCTCAATGGCAGTGGTTACAGTTTTGTGGCTAACCATTCCTTGGTGATGGCATCGCAAATTTCACGGGCGAATGCGGCATTGATTGATTTGGGTACTTTGTTGCGGGAAGGTTAGTGGGGGCACTTGTGCCGTGTTTTGGGGGCATTGACCGCCTTGCTGAAGAAAACATGCGATTGAAGCAAGCAGTTGGTAACTTCAGCTTGTGCAGCTTTCCCCGATACGGTTGGCATTATCTAAACGCTGTCGGTCTGACAGGAACAGTGTTTCAGTCATGCTGCCTGAATGCAGGTTGTCCAAGGTAGCAGTTGCCCACTGGGGTAAGTCCGGGTGCAGGCGATAATACACCCATAGCCCAGTTTTGCGGTCTTGTAGTAAACCGCTCTCACGCAAAACCGCCAAATGGCGGGAAATTTTCGGCTGTGCTAGCTCCAATGCTTGGGTCAGTTCACAGACACATAGTTCCCGCCTTACTGCTAGTAATAACAGGATGCGTAGACGGGTCTGGTCGGCAAGGGCTTTGGTGAAAATTTCCAATTGCATAATATTTTGATAGCGATAGAAGAACATAGTCAAGTATAGCGCGGTTGCCCCGCTTGCGCAGATGTGCAGAAAGATGAACTTTTTGTGACAGCTAAGATTTAATGTTCAGCTACAGCTTATCGCGAAAAATAAAATACACGGCTCCCAGTATGCATAGTCCTGCCCACAGGTAGTCTAGCTTGAGCGGTTCTTTCAAGTAGAACACGGCAAAGGGTACAAATACTGTCAAGGTGATCACTTCTTGCATGATTTTGAGTTGCCCGACACTGAGTGCTGTGTAGCCAATGCGGTTGGCGGGTACTTGCAGCAAGTATTCAAACAGGGCAATGCCCCAACTGAATAAGGCGGCGATGAGCCATGGTTTGTGATTGAGTTCCTTCAGATGGGCATACCAAGCGAACGTCATGAACACGTTGCTGCATAGCAGTAGCAGGATGCTGATGATAATGGGGTGTTGCATGGTAGGAGTTGTTCCATAAGATGATAGAACGTCAGAAACAAAAAAGGGCTGCACTTTTATGGGTGCAACCCTTTGTTTTGTATGGTGGGCCGTGTGCGACTCGAACGCACGACCACCTAATTAAAAGTCAGATGCTCTACCGACTGAGCTAACGGCCCGTGAGAGAGCGCTATTATAAGGAAAGACTTTTGGCGTGCAAGTCTTTTTTCAGGTTCTGTTAAACTTTTTCCAGTTTACGCAAAGATTCAGGCAGTAGTTTCAAATCGACTAAGCCGGTAATTAACGCTTTGCCAAAACTGGCTTCTTCTTCGTACATCATTTTGTAGAACTGTACTTTCATCGTCAGTGCACTACCCAGTACGATGCCTGCAAAGGCGATAAATGAGCCAATCGCGAGGGTAGAAACACCGGTAATTGCTTGCCCTACTGTGCAACCCATTGCTAATACCCCGCCGATACCCATTAGGGTTGCACCTAAGACGTGGTTAATCACATCGCCCACAGAAGCGAACCATTCGATGCGGAAGGTGCGGCTGACCAATGCCCAAGCTAATGAGCCTGCCATCACACCAAAGAAAGCCATTACACCAAAGGTCAACAGACTGCTGTTGAAACCACCCGCTGCGTAGCCCACCGCTTGCGCCATTGGATTGATGAAGGTAAACGATTGTGAGCTGAGTGCTGCACCGATAGCCGGTTTGCCTTCCTCAGATTCTGCCAGCATGTCCCATTCACTGTAATATTGGGTAAGGGGGTAAGGTTGCTCGTCGATGGTTACGACGATATTGCTGGTGACATACCACGCCGCTAAAACGCATAAACCGACGGCAATGCCGCCAAGTGCGAAGTCGCTACTGCTGCGGAAATCTTTGGATTTGAATGCCAGCCATACTAGAAATAGTCCAATAATCAAACCGATGACCAGTCGTGCGATCAGGGCATTACCTTCGCCTGCAATGACGCTGCCCAAATCTTGTGAGTTGCCCATATTCACGGCTAAAGGATTAAGCCATGGGTAGAACAATAAAGAATACAAGGTTTTATCCGAGCCGGGGAATGGATTTAACATGAAATAGGCGACAACTCCAATGATCAGAAACACGAAAATGGATTTGAGATTGCCCGCCCCAATGCGCACTAAGCACTTATTGCCGCAGCCGCCAGCAATGGTCATGCCGATGCCAAACAGAATACCACCGAGTAGATTTTCAGCCCAGATCAGTTGCCCGTTACGGTAAGGCGGGTAAGAGCCGTTGGCATTCACCAGCCCCACCATTTCCAGTAATACCACCCCTAATAGGGCAACGCCAATGGCTAAACCCCAAGCACGGAAACGCCCGGTATCGCCCATATTGATCCAGTCCGATACCGCGCCCATGGTACAAAAATGTGTTTTGTTGACGATTGCCCCCATGATGAAGGCAATCACAAACCCCGCGATCAGCAAAAACGACTGTGCGGATGCAAAATTATCAAATGTCATAGTAACTCCTCTAGCTGTAGTGCAGAGGCGATTATAGTTTGACAAATCGCAAAGAAGAAAGCCTCTATACCTTCAGGGCATGATTCCCTTGCTGGCAATGGATGCTCCTTGCCAGTTTAACTCCTTCTGGTTGGGTTTGGGCTGTCAACCATATTTGACTCATTACACCTTTACTGGTTTCTGCCAGACTTTGTAGGGTGTTCTGCGTGCGTTCGGGGTCAAAAAAGGCAAATGGCTCATCCAAGAACAGCATTTGTTTATCGGTTTTAGTGGCATCTGCCAATGCATTCGCTAGGGCGATACGCATCGCTAACGCAACTTGCCGTTGTGTACCGGTGGAGATCTCATTGAAATCGAGATAATCACCTTTTTCTTCCGACAATACCTTTAGGCTGAAGTCAGGCAAGATTTCCAGGGATTTGTAGTGGGTTTGGGTGAAACGTTGCAACAACTCTGGGCAACGGGTTTTGACCAACTGGTTGAAGCGTTCGATAGAATGGCTGGCATCACGCTGCAACAGGTCGATGGCTGTGCTGGTGACGACTTGTTGGCGACGTTCGTTTTCCAGCGTGGTTTCTTGCTCGGTTGCTAACGTTTGCAAATGAGCACGATGCTCCAGTTGTTGTTGGGCTGTGAGCATATCGGCTTTAACCGTTTCAAGGTGTTGTGCCAGTTCTTGGCGACGGTTGGTCAGCCCAATATTCAGGGTGTCAGCGGCACTGTGCACGTATAGTGCTTTGGATTGATACTGCCGTGCTGCTTGTGTCCACTCTGGTATGGCGACCATATCGGGGTGGTTGGTGCTGGTTTCGGGGAAATCCAAGTGTTTTTCCACTAAATAGTCGATGCTATCGGTTTGTAAGTGGCGACTGATGGGTTGGGTACAGGCTTGGTAACTATCGTCTAGTGCCGCAGCAAGGTGATTGGCTTGGGTTTGCAAGGGGCGTAAGCGACGCACGTCCACATACCAACCGTAAACCAAGAGGATTGCCCCCACCAGCGCTGCAAGCGAGGCGAGTCGAATAGCACTCCTCCCCACTAAGTCTTGTGTTGGTGTTGAAATAGCACTTAACAGTTTATTACCCCATTCTGGGGTAAACATCAGGAATAAGCCAATGAGTAGGGCAATAAGAAACACGAGTAAGGTAAGCGTAGTCCACAGTCCCAGCTTACGGGTGTTGCGGTCAACACCTTGAAAAGCCTCAAGATTGGCAGGGTAGGCTAGTGACTCCTTGTCTAGCCGTTGCCCCATTAAGGTGAGTTGTTGCTGACGCGCTTCAATATCCGCAACAATCGTGTTGAGGCGTGGCAGTTGGGTGTCATCAATATGCAAGGTGTCGATGGCATTCAGCGTATGGCGGCTGCGGCCTTCCAGTTCCTTGAGGGTATCGAGGCGTTCTTGTTGTTCGCGTTCGAGTTGTTTGCTCAGGTTGGCGTGTTCTTTAAGGCCAGCAATGGCGCGTAGATTGTCACTATCACCTTCCTTGGTGTTGCTGCTTTGTTGCCCCCAGTAAAAGGCTTTGGAAAATGCACCATAATAATAGCCGAACAGTGCTTTGATCTGCCGTTCGACACTTTCCGGGGTGTCGGCAAGCGTGACTTCTTCCTCAGTGGAAAACAGTGTTGCAGCAACGTTGCCCTCGGTGTCGATCGAGCGTACTAGGCGGTATTCGTGCCCCCGGTGTTGCAAGCGTAGGGCAACGCTGGCTTGGTTTGTACCCCAGTGAATCAATTTGGCTGCTTCTTCGGGGGGAACTTGATCGGTGCGCCCGAACAAACCGAATTGGATGGCATCACCAATGCTGCTTTTGCCCGATTCATTGCCACCACTCAGGGCAATGAGGCCACGATCAGGCAAGTTATCCAGTTGCAGACTGGTGTATTTACGGAAGTTTTCGGCGTTAATGGCAGTGATGATCATCTGACTTACTCCATGTGGCGGGTGGCTTCGAGGCGACTGATCACCAGCGCGACAGCATCCGCATACACGTGGGGATCAAAGCCATCCGCATGGGTATGGCGAGGCAAGTCTTGCAAGCAAAACTCCATGAAACGTCGCGCTGCGGCGGTTTTTAACGGCGTGGGGAATGCCTGCATTAGATCAATGGCAGGGGGGGATTTGGGGATTTTTTTGCCGAACATGCACATCTCCGCTATTTTTAATGGTCATCCATGCCCAATAACTATATGCAAAGAAGCAGAATTTTGCAGAAGAAGCTGTCAGTCTGATTAAAAAAAGAGGGGCTTAGTGCCCCTCAGCCTGCATTTGGTTAAGCCTTGCTTTGGCCAGTTTGCTAGTTTCCGCGTTATCGGGGAAGAAGCTGATCACGTCTTCCAAGGTCTTGCGGGCTTTTTCCCAGTCTTTGAGTTCGTAGAAGCTGTAGCCTAACTTGAGTGCGGCATCCGGGGCTTTGTCGCTACCTTTGTGTTCTTTGAGTACCACTAAGAACTCTTCAATAGCTGCTTTGAAATCCTTTTCAGCGTATAACGCTTCACCTACCCAGTATTGTGCGCTGGCAGCCAGTGGGCTTTTGGGGTAATCCTTGAGGAAAGCGCGAAATTCTGGAACCGCTTCTTTCGGGTCTTGCAGCAAGGTTTGGAAAGCATGGTCATAAACAGAACGCTCTTCCTGTTCGGGTAGGGCTACTTTGTCAGGCGTTTTTATCTCACTGCTATTCGCCGTATCTGCTTTGACGTCTGTGGATGCATCTGTTTTAGCCTCTGCTGGAGGAACAGCCGCTTTATCCGCAGGTAGATTTTTGTCATCTGACTTGCCAGTGCCGTAGCTGTAGAAGCCGTTGGGATCTGTTTTAGTTACCTTGTCGGTAACGTCAGTGGCGGATTCCTTGGCTTTAAGAGCAGCGGCGTCCGTATTGTCCAACACTTTGTCAGCAGAAGTGCCGCTGTTCGTGGTGTCGGGAGTCTCGCTTTGCAGCTTTTCAATCCGTTCGTCAACTTGTTGAAAGGTATCCTGCTGACTTTTGCGGATGGTTTCCAGCTCGTTTTGCAGGGTTTCGTTATCACCCCGCAGGTTGCGCAGTTCTTGCTCCAGCTCATTCACCCGTTGCAGTAACTGGACTGCCGCTTCATCTGACATGGGTTGCGCCACGACGGGCGCAGTCAGTAGAGTAGCTACCAAAGCGGCTAGGACGCTGCGGTTTAGCTTGTTTTGCATGACATTATTCTCCGGCATATTTGATTTCGACGCGGCGGTTTTTACCCCACGCGCTTTCATTATGCCCGAAAACAGCAGGAACTTCTTCGCCATAACCGATGACTTCCATCTGGTTGCTGCTGCTGCCTTTGACTTGCATGTAATCGAGTACTGAATAGCCGCGCCGTTCAGACAGGGCGACGTTGTATTCGCGTGAGCCACGTTCGTCTGCATGGCCTTCTAACCGTACCCGCAGGTTAGGGTAGGCGGCAAGTAAAGAGGCGTGAGCATTGAGGATATTCATGTACTCCGGTTTGATCTCCGAGCGGTCAAGGTCGAAGTAAATGACCCGTTGCGCGAGAATGCTGTTGGGGTTGCGCAGTTCTGCGGGTGTGTATTGCCCAGTACCTGTGCCGTAGCCGTTCCCGTAAGTGCCACCCGTGCCATAGCCGCCTGTGCCGTAGCCACCGCCGGTTCCATAACCACTACCTGTTGTACCGCCTGTGCCTGCACCATTCGGCGGAACTTGTTGGCAGCCAGTAATACTTAATGCGGCAACCAATACTGACATTGCTAATGCTTTCCTATTCATAACACTCATCTCGCTATTCATTAATCAAGGTAGGGGGACCACGCGGGGTCGCGTACATCACCAGCCTGTGAATACAGGCTTTGGTGGGCTTTACCATTGTCACTGGCAACGGCTAGGGAGTTGCGTCCACCGGCATCCGTGGCGTACAACACCATCATGCCATTGGGGGAAATGGCAGGTGAATCGTCTTGTGTACCGCGCGAAATAGTACGCTCTTGTTTGGTCGCGGCATCCATAATGGTGATGCTGGATGTGCCGCCATTTTGCCGTACCATTGCGACACTATTGCCTGCAATACTGGCTCCGGCGTTATAGCCGCCACTGAAGGACATGCGGCTTTCACTACCACCACTCGCAGTGATTTTGTACAGTTGGGGTTGCCCGCTGCGGTCAGAGGTAAACACAATCGTATTGCTGTCTGCCCATTGTGGTTCTGCATTGATACCGCGTGTATTGGTAATTTGGCGTGCGCCGCCACCATTCGCGCCTGCCACGACGATGTTGTAATTGCCCCGTTCTGCCACGCTGTAGGCAATGGAGCGCCCATCCGGCGACCAAGAGGGGGAAATGCTGGAGCGGTTCGGGTCAGAAATGGTGCGCTTACTGCCTGAGGCTAAGTCTTGGGCGTATACCACCGGTCGTCCGGTTTCGTAGGAGACGTAAGCCACTTGTCGGCCATCGGGTGACCAACTGGGTGACATGACCGGCTTGCGTGAGGAAACGATGGTGCGGGGGGTGAAACCGTCCGCATCCGACACGATCAGTTGGTAGGTTTGGTTTTTCGCAGGGCCACTGGCGGATACGTAGGCGATGCGGGTATCGAATGCGCCTTTAACACCGGTGAGTTTTTCAAAAACGAGATCGGCGGCTTTGTGTGCCATGCGGCGTTGGTTTTGGTGTGACGGAATGCGAAATGCGCCTTCCGCTTGCCCGGTGCGTAAATTGATCAGTTGGAAATTCATATCCCCGTTATGACTGCCGACCACTGCGTATTCTGCGCCGGTCGCCCGCAAGGCTTCGGGGGATAAATTACCCCCAATACGGGCGGGATCCATCAGGGCAAAGCGTCCGCTACGTTGCAGATCCGCTTCGATCACTTTGGAGAGCGGGCTGAACGGCGCAATAATGATGCTGGTTTCACCGGCAGTGGCATCAATGTCAATGCGCGAGTGTAGCTCTTCAGCCATTGAGGCGAGCGGTAAGCCAAGTCCGGTGACTAACAGGACGGAGGCCAGTAAAGTGGTTGTTTTCATGTGCATTGCTGTTAATCCATCTTGATAACGTGGGTATCGTTGTACAGTTCTTTGTATTCTGGACGTGGAAACGGATCAGAGCGGTGGACAGCCGCTTTGATTGATTCACAAAAAGCCGGGCTGCCATCACAAGACAAGGTAAAGCGTTGAATCCCGCCGGATGGGCTGATCATTAGGCGGATAGTGGCAGACATACCGAAGCGTTCGCTGGGTTTGTTCCAATTGGCTTTAATCTTGCGGTTGACGGCAGCTTTCCAAGCGGCTCTGGCGGAGCTGAGGTCACTGTTGCTGGGGCCTGCGGCAGCCGCTGCTGCTCGACGGGCTTCTTCTTCAGCCGCTTTGCGTTTGGCTTCAGCCGCTTTCCAGCGCTCACGGTCGGCTGCAAGTTTGGCTTCTTCTTCAGCCGCTTTTTTACTGGCAAGGGCTTCTGACTTGGCTTTGGCGTCGGCTTCTGCTTTAGCCTTCGCTGCGGCCTCTGCTTTGGCTTCGGCGGTAGCTTTGGCTTTTGCTTCGGCAGCCGCTTCTGCTTTAGCTTTCGCGGTGGCCTCTGCTTTTGCTTCTGACTTGGCTTTGGCAGCGGCCTCTGCTGCGGCGTTGGCTTTTTCGCGGGCTTTCTTTTCGGCAAGAGCTTTGGCTGCTGCTTCCGCCTTGGCTTTGCTGGCGGCTAAGGCTTGTTTGCGTTCAGCTTCTTTTTCTTCAGCTAATGCTTGGCGGCGGGTTTCGGCTCTGGCTTCGGCACGGCGGCGAGCTTCGGCTTTGGCACGTTCTTCGGCAGCCGTTTCTTGGCGCTCTGCTGCTTTTTCACGGGCTGCGGCTTGTTGTTGGGCTTTTTCGGCAGCCGCTTTTTCTGCGGCTGCTTTTTCACGAGCCGCTTCTGCCTTGCTTTCAGCCAGTGCTTTACGTTGTGCTTCGGCTTGTGCCGTTGCCGCAGCAGCTGCTTCAGCCGCTTGCTGCTTGGCTTGTGCTTCAGCCGCTTCTGTATCGGCGTTTGTTGTGGGTGGAACCTCGGCTGGAGAGGCGTCTTGGGTTGCGGTTAAGGCGGTACGCTCCGGTTCGCTGGTCTTAGGTTCTTCTGGGGGGAGTGTCCCTTCAGGAAGCGTGACTTCGATGGCGGTGTTTTCAGCGGTATCCGGGCGATCGGTTAGCTGAAAACTGAGCAAGAGCACTGCCACGATGAGGATGTGCAGGGCGATAGCCCAAAAGAGTGCTTGTGGTTTATTGCGTATTTCTTTAAACATGATCTTGTCATTAGCCCTGTTAGATCACTGGTGTGTTAGGGGCGGTCAGGCGGTGCTGGATCCGCCATCAGGCCAATTTTTTTTGCGCCAGCTTGTTGCACGGCAACCATGGCGTTCATCAGGTGACGGTATTCGACGGTGCTATCGGCACGCACATACACCGGACGTTCGGCTTTGGCATCCAATTGGCTGGTGACGTATTCTGTCACATTGGCAGCAGGAACTTCTGTGCCATCATCCAGAAATAATTTACCACTGGCATCAACGGAAATCGTCAATGGCTCTTGTTGGTTGTTGGCATCTAATGGTTCTGCTTGCGCATCAGGTGCATCCACAGTGACACCGGTTTGCATGATGGGGGCAGTGACCATGAAAATAACCAGCAAGACTAACATAACGTCGATATACGGCACGACGTTCATTTCTGCCATGATTTTACGGCGACGGCGCGAACTGCTCATGCCGCTTTCCTTGGTGTATTGGCGTGACGCTCCAATAAGGCCGTGAACTCTTCCCGGAAGTTGTCGTAACTCACGACCAGACGGTCAATTTTGTCACTGAAGCGGTTGTAGGCAATGACGGCTGGAATCGCAGCAAATAGCCCAATCGCAGTGGCAATCAGTGCTTCCGCAATACCGGGAGCGACGACACCTAAAGTAGCTTGCTGCATTTGTCCTAGTGAGATAAACGAGTTCATGATTCCCCACACTGTGCCAAATAAACCAACATATGGGCTAGTCGAGCCGACGGTGGCAAGAAACGCTAGATTTTGTTCCAAATCATCCACTTCTTTGGAAGCAGCGACGCGCATTGAGCGTTGCACGGAATCTGTTACGGATAGTCGTGATGTCGGGTCTACGTTGAGTGCACGTTTGTACTCGTGGAAGCCGTCATAAAAAATCCGCTCTAACCCGTGCCGCTGTGCTTTCTGAGACAACTCTTCGTATAAGGAGTTCAGTGAAACGCCGCTCCAGAAGCGTTCTTCAAATTTGGTGACATTGCTTTGGGTGCTGTTAATCGTGCTGGATTTGACCATGATCAAAGTCCAAGACAGCAGCGAAGCCAATACCAGCAAGATCATCACAATTTTGACGACCAAGCTGGCATCCATGATCAGCTTGAGTATGGAGAGGTCTGTTGTCACTGAAGAAGTTCCCTGATTGCTGTTGGAATAGATGTTGAACGAAAGTTGCCCGTGCTGACACAGACTACTTTGACGCTGGCAGTTGTCAAGAGTTCACGCGAATTATTGCTGCCTTCACGCCAAATTTCTTGTTTAAATGCAATACTTGCCCGACCAATGGCGTCGACATGGGTGCTAACCAACAATGCATCATTAAATCGGGCAGGTTTGCGGTAGGCAATCTCCAATCCGGCCACGACGAAGACAATGTTTAATTCTTGTGCCAACTTGTCTTGTTCAAAGCCTAGGGTACGTAGCCATTCGGTACGGGCGCGTTCCATGAACCGTAGGTAGTTGGCATGATATACCACACCGCCTGCGTCAGTATCTTCGTAGTAGACGCGCACTGGGAGAATAAATTCATTCAAACAGGTCAAAACTCGTGCCTTCTTCGTCAGTATTGGGGGTAGAGAGGTTCAAACGTGAGGGGATGTTCAGCCCAAAATGTTGCCATGCCCTGCGGGTGGCGACCCTGCCACGTGGAGTACGCATCAGGAAACCTTGCTGGATGAGGAAGGGTTCGAGTACATCTTCAATCGTGCCGCGTTCTTCGCCAATCGCCGCTGCCAGGCTGTCAACACCCACAGGACCACCGTCAAATTTTTCCATGACAGCCAACAGCAGACGTCTGTCCATATGATCAAAGCCTTGATTATCGACATTGAGCATATTGAGGGCTTTATCTGCCATCTCGCTATCAATCAATCCGGTGCCTTTTACTTGCACGTAATCGCGTACCCGGCGCAGCAGGCGGTTGGCAATACGGGGTGTGCCGCGTGAGCGACGGGCGATTTCTTGTGCGCCACCGCCATCAATCCGCGCACCTATGATGCCGGAAGCGCGTTGCACGATGTAGGCCAGGTCATCAATATTGTAAAACTCCAGACGTTGCACAATACCGAAACGGTCACGCAGTGGTGAGGTCAGTAAGCCTGCTCGCGTGGTTGCTCCCACTAGGGTGAAGGGGGGCAAATCCAATTTGATGGAGCGTGCCGCAGGGCCTTCACCAATCATGATGTCGAGTTGGAAATCTTCTAAGGCGGGGTAGAGGATTTCTTCCACCATCGGGCTAAGTCGATGGATTTCGTCAATAAATAATACGTCGTGAGGTTCGAGGTTGGTGAGCAGGGCGGCTAAATCCCCGGCTTTTTCCAGGACTGGTCCTGAGGTTTGACGCAGGTTGGCTCCCATTTCATGGGCGATGATATGCGAAAGTGTGGTTTTGCCCAGACCGGGGGGGCCAAAAATCAGCACGTGATCCAGCGCTTCCCCACGATGGCGAGCGGCATGGATGAAAATTTCCATTTGTTCGCGAACGACGGGCTGACCAATATAGTCTTGCAGGCGGCGTGGGCGAATGTGATCTTCGGTGTAAGCCTCTTCACGATGACCGTGTGGAGAGAGGATATGTGCTGCTGGTTTTTCCATGAGATCAAGCTTTTAGCTGTATGAGGGATTGCTGTAGTGTAGCGGTTTTGGCGTAAGGTGTTCCAGTGTCACGCTGTATTTTGCTTGCTGCGTATCGCCGTTTAGGGTGTATTGGTGTGCTACGAAAATTTTTGAGGCTGTGTCACCGTGAGAGAATTGATTAATTAATAATCATTGTTTTTATATGATTATTAATAAAAAATCATTTCCTTGTTTATGATCAAAAAAATAAATCAAAAAGCCAAAAAATCCATAGAAATAATGTAAAAACGAACTATAGTTTAACACTAAGGTATTAAGGGTACTTATTGTTATATGCTTTTTTTATAAGCAAAAAAAGATATTTTTAATTAGCTTGCCTTGATGTTTGGCGCAATGTTTTCTGTCTTGTTAGTCAAGCACCTATATGATTTTTATGGAAATTCTTTTTCAACGGTGGATGGTATTTTCCTGCCTGATTATATTGGCATGGTGTATTCATCGATGAATTACACCAAGATTAGCATTGAGTCCAACCTTTATTATAAATATTTTTTATTTGCATGGTTTTTTTCCTTATAGGAAAAGTGATTAAGAAATGATGTCGATCTATGTATTTAGGTGTTTTACTGTGATTGTAATCACTGAGTTCTTTTCAGCTATCGTTCATCTTACGTCATAGGATTTTGATTCAATAGATGGTTATTGACTTCAGTATTTTGTGCGTTCATGTCAATCCCATCTGTTTTCAGCGTGGTTGGATTTATAACTAACGAGTGTTTATTAAGTTGCCGGGAAACGCGACTGGGCGGTCGGTAGCAGATGGGGGGTGACTTTTTATGTTGTGTCGATATTGTGTGGGTGCTGTTGTGAACAGGAGGTTCCAATGAGTTTTGCGGGTATTTTTTTATTAGTTTCTCTTGTATCTGCATTGTCCATTTTGCTGCTCACGCCTTTTGCGATGAGATTTGGCTTGGTTGATGCGCCAAACAGTGAACGTAAGTTTCATGATGGCAACATACCGCTGATCGGTGGGGTGTCGATTTATGCAGGTTTGGTGATGGGTATTTCGTTCTTCATTACGCCTAGCTCTAGTTCTTTGACGTATCTGGTATGCAGTAGTCTGATCGTTGCCCTAGGGGTAGTTGATGATGCTAAAGAGTTGTCAGCTAAATTCCGCTTGTTGGTGCAAAGTCTGGTGGCTGTGCTGATGTGCGTGGGAAGTGAGACTTACATTCATAGTCTGGGAAATATTGTGGGTCTTGGTGAAGTGAATTTGGGGGTGTTTGGCTATGTGGTGACGGTGTTGGCAGTCATTGCGGCTATCAATGCCTACAATATGATTGATGGCATTGATGGATTGCTTGGTATTTCATCGCTCATTACCTTTGTGGGCATGGGAGTTCTGTTCTTCCTCAAGGGAGACTTAACGAATATGAAGTTAACCTTGATTCTCTCAGGCGCACTCATTCCTTATCTCATCGCGAATCTCGCAGGGGGAGTTCAAGAAAAAGATAAACGACTCTCCAAGATTTTTATGGGTGATACAGGGTCGATGCTGATTGGGTTTACCGTCTCGTTTGGCTGCTGATTCAGGGAATACAGCCAGTTGATGCTAAATCTGCGGTTGGTTTTTCCGCAGCAACAGCGTTGTGGTTGATTGCGTTTCCTTTGATGGACATGGCGCGGGTGATCATCGATAGATTAATGCGCGGGCAATCACCGCTGAAAGCAGATCGTACACATCTTCACCATATTTTGTTGCAAGGCGGGGATGATAAGCGCATGGCTCTTTTGAGAATTTGCACTTTATCGGCATTTTTTGCAGTTGTAGGCATAGCAATGCATGTTAGTCACTTTCAAGACGTCACTATCTTTTTGACTTTCCTGATGGGCTTTGTCCTTTATACTTTCAGGGTGCGTCATTTGAAAAGAAAATTCGCTGAGTAACAGATTGTTTAGCATAGGAAATAATGTAAATGACTCAATTACAACAGAACAATGGTTTTCTGCCTGTTTCCAGGCCGACCATTACTAAGAAAGAAATCGAGTATGTGACGGCTGCTATTGCCTCCGGTTGGGTTTCATCGTTAGGCGAGTACATCACCGCATTTGAGGAAAAATTCGCTCAATTCTGTGGCAGTAAGTATGCACTTACTTGCAGTAATGGCACGACTTCATTGCATTTGGCCTTGGTGAGTATGGGGGTTAAGGCAGGGGATGAAATCATCATGCCTGATTTGACCTTTATTGCTACTGCCAACGCTGCTAAGTATGTCGGGGCAGTGCCAGTGCTTGTTGATATTGACCCTGAAACGTTGTGTATTGACCCGGCAGCTATCGAGGCGGCTATCACAGAGAAAACGAAAGTTATTATTCCGGTTCACCTGTATGGGCATCCAGCCAATATGCCTGAGATTATGGCGATTGCTGAGAAATATGGTTTGTTGGTGATTGAAGACGCCGCAGAAGCACATGGTGCTGAAGTGAACGGTAAAAAAGTGGGTTCGTGGGGACACTGTGGCTCATTCAGTTTTTATGGCAATAAGGTCATTACCTCCGGTGAGGGCGGGATGATTACGACCGATGATGAAGCCCTGTATCTGCGTGCTAAATATTTACGTGACCATGCGATGAGTCCTACCAAACGCTATTGGCATACCGAGGTGGGTTACAACTACCGGATGACTAATTTGCAGGCAGCATTGGGATTGGCGCAGTTAGAGCGGATCGAAGAAATTCTGGATAAAAAGCAGGAAATATTTGCTTGGTATCAAGAAGCGCTAAGAGATGTGGCAGGTATTACCTTAAATCGCACAGCACCTTGGGCAAAAAATGTATATTGGATGGTGACCGCAGAGCTGGAAGGCGCAGATGAGACAACACGTGATGCTTTCATGAAGAAGTTACGTGAACTTGAGGTGGATAGCCGCCCCTATTTTTATCCACTCTCCGAAATGGGTGACTATCCGGGTACATCCACGCCAATGACGTATCAAGTCTATAAGACAGGGATTAATCTTCCTTCTTATTTTGACATGGAGAAGCGTGATGTCGAGCGTGTATGCGCGGCTGTCAGGAAATGTATGGAAATGTTTCAATAAGAAGTTAGAATGCTGGTATTAATCAGGCTTGGTGTTGAGCCTGGTTTGCCAAACCCCAGAGCCAGTCAATTAATGAAAAAGGCTCAATATGCGTTTCAGGGTCTTGTTTTCCCCGGCATTGCAAACGTGATGGATAGCGGTAAAGTTAGTCATTTCCGATAGCCAAGGAGAGGCTTTATGACCTCGCTCATCAGTATTTCCAGCCTGACCAGTGATGCCGCCTGTTTCGAGCAAGTCCGTTCCGTGCGTTGGCCTAATGGGGTGATTTGTCCGCACTGCGGTTCACAGGACACTATCCGTCGAGGCAAGGATGACACCCAGCAGGAACGCCAGCGTTACCAGTGTAAGGATTGCCAAAAGCGTTTTGATGACCTGACGGGCACGGTGTTTGAAGGCCACCACCAGCCGCTGAAGGTGTGGGTGTTGTGCCTGTACCTGATGTCGTTGAACCTGTCCAACCAACAAATCGCCCGCGAATTGGGGTTGAACAAGGATGATGTTCAGGCGATGACGGAACAGTTACGGCGTGGTGTCGAGAAAAAAACGCCAGTAAACCTGTTTGGGAATGTTGAATTTGATGAGGTTTATGTCAAGGCTGGACACAAGGGAAACCCCGAAGCCGTCGCGGATGCTGGGCGTGAAGGTCGCCGCCGCGCCCTGAAAGGTGCGCCGGGGCGTGGGACACTGGAAAAGGACAAACCACCCATTTTCGGCATGATCCAGCGTTCCGGGGAGGTCGTGATCCGTATGCTGGCGAATGTGAAACAGACGACGATCAAGCCGTTGATTGTGGAAACGGTGGCAGCAGGCACGCTGGTCTACACCGATGAGTACAACATTTACAGCCGATTGGAAGAATGGGGCTATGCCCACAAAACCGTCAACCATGGCGCAGGCGAATATGCCCGTGACGAAGATGGTGACGGTTTCCATGAAGTCCACGTCAATACGATGGAAGGTTTTTGGTCACTGTTACGCTCATGGTTACGACCTCATCGGGGGATCTCACAAGAAAAGCTACCGTGTTACCTTGCATTCTTCGAGTCTCTTCACAACATCAGGAAACGGGGGCAAGCTGCCTTACAGTCCTTGCTTTCGCTGCTGTTGGGATAAGACCCTGAAACGCATATTGAGCCATGAAAAATATTCGTAGAAACGTTGTATTCAGTGGTCTTGGTTATATTTTGCCATTATTGGCATCATTAGCCACTATGCCGTTGATGCTCAAGGGCATGGGCGACGATGTCTATGGTCTTTATATTATTTGTATTTCGTTGATTGGTTTTATGAACTTTATTGACCTTGGTGTGGGTCAAACGATTGTTAAGTATGTTTCACAGTATGAGGCAACAGGAGAGGGCATCAAGGTTAAGCCCGTGCTGGATATCGCATTACTCATGTACCTTGTTTTAGGGGTTGTCATTGCTGCTGCGGTTACATTATTTTCTGTACCGTTAGGGAAGCTGATTTACAGCAATGCACTGGACTCAACAAAAGCGATATTAGCGTCAAAAGCGTTGTCCATTACTGCTTTTGCATTTTTATTAAGCTACATCAATCAGTTCTTTTTGAATGTGTTTAAGGCTTATCATCGTTTTGATATTCCCGCAGTGATTCAAAATTCAGCGAATATTGCAGGCATTGTGATTGCCACAGCACTTGTGCTCACCGGATATGACTTGCTGACCATTTTGTGGGGATATGTCGTTATTCAGACGGTGGCTTTGGCGATAGGTTTTACTCTAGGTAAGCAGATTTTGCCGAAAGGCGTTAAGTTAGGCTTGTCATTTGACCGACATATTTTTGCTGAAATGATAGGTTTCAGCGCTTATACCTTTGTCAGTAACTTTTTAGGTGGTGTGGTATCAAGGCTTGATAAGCTTATTATTGGTATGATTCTGGGTACAGAGGCCGTCACTTATTACCAGATTCCGCACACAATTGCTCAAATGGCAAATGGAATCATTCAAGTTCTCAGTCAAATTACGTTCCCCCGCTTTAGCGAATTATCCAGTTTGGATGATCAGGCAGGGCGGCTTGCTCTGTACAAACACGCCATGTTATTGGTTTTCTTGTTTAGTATGGGAATCAATGTGGCGTTAATCTCGGCGGGTGGCACATTTCTTGAGTTATGGATATCACCAGAATTTGCCGCTAAGAGCACGCTGACGCTACAAATTATTGCGTTGTATTTCTTTTTTCAGTCCAACACCGTGGTCGCTTACTGGGTATTACAGGGTTCAGGTAATGCTAAGGTGACGGCAATCAGTTCTTTCTTGGGGACTTTGGCTTATTTCATCGGTATGTATTTCCTAACATACTACTATGGCTATGATGGTGCTGCGATGTCGTTGTTCCTGTTGTTGTTGCCATTGCCTTATTTTTATTGGTGGGTGCAACGTAATGTTGGGCATAAGTTTGGAGAGTATTTATTGCTCACCAGTTTATTTGTCACGGTTGGGTTACTTATTATTCTTCTGCTGAGCCAAGTTCATCATTATATACCTAATAATGTATTAATTATTTTGGTAGATGGCCTCATCTTGGGAGGTGTTATTGGCGTGTCATTGTTATACCTTTTTAGGGAAAAACTACGGCTTCGATTTGAGTAACATATTAATAAATAACGATCTGGTTGCTTTGTATGAAGAAAAAAATCGGTATATTGACATTTTATCCTATGCATGGCGGGGGTATTTTTCAATATATTCAATCCATGGTTGATGCACTCGTTGCGGATGGGAGTAATACGTATATTATTTTTGCCGACACAAATGATACACGCTTTGATGGTTACGGTTTAGAGGTCAGGAAACTGAATCCTTCTAATCGTTCTGGCATCAACCAGGTTATTATTTTTGCTCAGCTTTTGCTGGGGTTACGTCAGCCATTTTTTTTGAGAGATGATGAGAAACGAGTCTATGCCGATATTGATTTGTTCATGTCACCGGCAACTTCGGTTTACCCACATTTGTTTCTGAGAAAGCCATTTGTTTTTACTTTGCATGATATGCAGGAAAAATATTATCCTCATGCTTTTACATGGGTTGAGCGTTTCAAGCGGGAGTTACGGAACCGAGCATTGAGCAAGTCGGCGAGTGCAGTGATTTGTGAGTCAAACTATGTCAAACAAGACATCGTGCATTTTTTGGGTGTTGATAGTAACAAAATTGCGGTTATTCAATCGCCACCGCCAAGCTTTTTGCTGAGTTATGAGGTTAATCAGGATAACTTTTCCGCAGTAAAACGTAAATATGGGTTACCAAGGCGTTATGTGTTTTATCCTGCCCAGTGTTGGTTTCATAAAAACCATGTCAAGCTGGTTGAGGCATTTAGTATCATTGTGAATGAAACGGATGAAGATGTCACTTTGATTCTTTCCGGTTCTCAGCAAGACAATTACCCTAAGTTAGTGGGCAAAATACAAGAATTAGGCATTGGACACCGTGTTAAACACTTGGGCTATATTGATTATGAGGATATTCCCTACCTCTACAAAATGGCACAGATGTTGGTTATGCCCACATTATTCGAAAGTGTAAGTATACCTATTTATGAGGCATTTGCTTTGGGTGTACCTGTATGTTGTTCTAACGTGGTTGCTTTGCCTGAACAGGTAGGTGATGCAGCTTTAATTTTTGATCCAAATGATCCCGCAGATATGGCAAGTAAGATGCTGCAATTGTTACGTGATGAGTCGTTAGCATCTGAGCTGGCGGAGAGAGGGCGGAAGCGCGTTAGCAGTTTTGATCATAAGGGCTATGCTAGGAAAATATTGGATGTCATTAATAAGTAAGGGGAATTTGTATGCAGATTAACTCTACATTCCTGAAAGTGCCCCAGTATAATGGTGCGGTAGCCTCTGCTTACGATAAATTTTTGATGGTGGCTGCATTTGCATTGGCGTCTGGTTTGTTTTTTCTGAGCGACGACCACCGCTATGGTTTAGTATTTCTGCGAGAAGGGGTCATTGTTCTTTCCGTGTTGGCGGTCGGATATGTTTTGGTTCTAAAAAAAGAGGAGTTGGACACTGTTGATTGGTATTTATTAGCAATGGTGTTATTGCTATTTCTTATTCCGCCTGTGTTTGCTTATCTTAGTTATCAACAGCCTTTGCAGTACGGTTTGTTAGAAGAACGCCGCACGTTACTTTATTTCGTTTACTTTTTGATTATGTTGACGATTGGAGGACGCAAGGCATACGGTGAAGCTGATTTGGAATCGGTTCTTAAGTATTTGTTTTACTTGGGCTTGGCATGGTCTGCTGCGAATGCCTTTGAGCTGATTCCGCGTAACTCTGGCTTTGCTTTTTCGGTACACTCAGAGCAGTTTGCTGAAGATTTTGTGGCAACCGATGAGCGCTTCGATACTCGCTTTTTAGAAGCGGGGTTCCTTATAACATTTTACCCTTATTATCTGATTGCTCGTGGGCAATTTTTAAAGGCTGTTTTGCCCATTGTATTGTTGGCGGCATATATGTTGTTCATCAACCAAACTCGTGGATTTGGTTTGGCTATTGTGCTGACGTTGCTGTGGATAACTATTTTGCGGCAGCGCCTGAGTAATTTTAATGTTGGTGTTATGTTACTTGTGCCTGCGGTGGCTATTCTAGGGTACTTGTCCTATTTCTTGTATGCCTACACATTTAATGAACCGGTGTTCTTCTACGATTATCACCGCAACCGAGAATTGCATGTGATGTTGGGCGAAGCACTGAACCACTTTTTGCTGCCTCATGGTGCATTGTCTCTTCAATTTAATGAGGGATTTCGTTCAGTCTACGGGATTAATATGTATGTGTCAGATATTGGTTTGGGTGGTTTATTGTTCAAATTTGGCATTTTCTTTTTTCCGCTAGTTTTTATGATGATTATGATTGTGCATCGTTTGGGCGAAAAATATCGTAATCATTTTTCAATAATATTGATGGCAACATTATTGGCAGATTTTATGATCATTCCATTTGGTGATTTCTTGGGCAGGGGAGCTGAAGAGTTTGCATTATTAATGGTATTAATTAGATTGCAAGGAGTAGACCATGGACATAAGTATATTGCTTGTGTACGGCGAGGGCGGACATCATGATCAGGCTATGCGTCTGATGAAACAGATGCAGTCTCTTGATCCTAAGCTGGATTTCATCCACATAACAGATACAGAAACGATGAAATCCGATTCAATTAAAAATATTTATACAGTGATGCCCATTAGGCATAAAAATGAGTCCTTCAATCCTCTCGCTTTTGTGAATGCTTATCTAAAAGCGGTAAGCTTAACCATAAAGCTGGTGCGACAGTATAAGCCGCGTGCGGTGATTGGTTTTGGGCCTGGGATTTGCATTCCTGTATTTATGGTTTGCAAAGTTCTTGGGGTTAAGAAACGTATATTTTTTGAAGATTGGTGTCGATTTACTAGTAAAAGCTTATCTGGTAAGGCGTGCTCTCCCTTTAGTACTAAATTTTTTGTACAAAATGAATCGTTGAAGGAGTTATATCGTGACGCTGAGTTCGCCGGACGCCTCTAATAAAAAAACGCGAATCCTAGTTATAACGGGTACTACTGGGTTTGACTCTCTTGTGCGAAAAATTGATGAGAGTAGAGAGCTTGAACAGAACTATGAAATCACTTTGCAGATCGGAGAAGGTGTATATCACCCCAAATATAAAGCATGGTTTGATTTCGATAAAAGCCTGCGAGATAAATTAGCAGACTATGATTTTTTTATTACTCACGCGGGTGCTGGTACCATTTTTATGTTATTGGAACACAAAAAAAGAGTATTAGTTGTTCCTAATGTGGAAAGACCGGATAAGCACCAAGCTGAGCTAGCGAATTATGTGCGGTCACAGAAATTATGTGCAGTTTGCGACCATGTTCAGGAAATTGTACCGGCTATTTTAGCCATTGATAGACATACTCAGCATCTACAACCTTATGAAAAGGTTGAATTTAATGCGGTGCGTGAGGTTTTGAGATATATTTATGAGTAGTAAGTTCTTTTTTATAACAATTTGCTATAATAATCTTCAGGGTTTAAGACGAACTGTTGATTCTTTGCTTGCGCAATCTTATAGCAATTGGGAGTGTGTTATCATCGACGGTGGTTCAGGGGATGGTACTCTAGCTTATCTAGAGCAACTGTCTGCAACACAAACCAAGATTCGTTCAATATCAGAAGCAGATCGTGGTATTTACGATGCTATGAACAAGGGAATTAGCCATATTCAGCCTTGTGATTATTTCTGTTTTCTTAACTCTGGGGATTCGTTGTTTTCACCTACGACTCTTGAGCAGTTGGATGAAAGTATTCAAGCCGTTAGTAATCAATTGCCTGCGATCGTATATGGGCATATGTGCGAAGAGTTTACTGATGGTAAGCAAATAATCAAAGAAGCAAGCAACACAATTAGTCTTAAGAAAGGCATGTTCTGTAGCCATCAGTCTATGTTTTTTCACTATCGCTATGCCGGGTTGCGTTACGATCTTAAGTATAAAATTTCGTCGGACTATGACTATATCGTGAAAGCAGTGAAAATGCTCAAACACCCAGCGGAGATGCAGCGTTTAGATATGGTCATTTCACGCTTTGATATGACGGGTGTCTCTAATAATCGGCGACTGTCCGGTATCAAGGAAGACTTTAATTTAAGGGTGGAAAATGGTCTTTGCTCACCTGCATCGTCGGCTGTATATGCAGCACGTTCGGTTGGTTTGATGAATCTGAAACGGTTCTCATACCCTTTGTATTTGCTGATCCGCAGCAAAACGACCTCTAACAATCAAGTTATCTAAATAAGGAATAATCATGAGTAAAACGGCTTTAATTACTGGGATCACTGGGCAAGATGGTGCTTATTTGGCCGAGTTTTTGTTGAAAAAGGGCTATACCGTGCATGGTATCAAGCGTCGTTCTTCGTCGCTGAATACTGATCGTATCGACCATTTGTACCAAGATCCGCATACCTCTGATGGCAAGTTCGTGCTGCATTATGGTGATATGACTGACAGCATGAACCTGACCCGTATTATCGGTCTGGTGCAGCCTGATGAAATTTATAACCTCGCGGCAATGAGCCATGTACATGTTTCGTTCGATATGCCCGAATACACCGCCAACGCAGATGGTATTGGTACTTTGCGTATTCTTGAAGCAGTTCGGTTTCTTAACTTGACCAAGAAAACTCGTATTTATCAAGCATCAACGTCTGAATTGTATGGTTTGGTGCAAGAAGTGCCGCAAAAAGAGACCACACCGTTCTATCCACGTTCACCTTACGCAGTGGCTAAGTTATATGCTTATTGGATCACGGTTAACTACCGCGAAGCCTACGGTATGTTTGCGTGCAATGGCATTTTGTTCAACCACGAATCGCCTTTACGTGGTGAAACGTTTGTAACCCGTAAAATCACTCGTGCGGCTTCCCGTATTGCTTTGGGCTTACAAGAAAACCTGCATTTAGGCAATTTGTCTGCGAAACGTGACTGGGGTCATGCACAAGACTACGTGGAAATGATGTGGTTGATTCTGCAAGCTGACCAACCAGAAGATTTTGCAATTGCCACTGGCGTTACCACCGAAGTACGTGAATTTGTACGCATGTCGTTCGCACGTGCAGGTATCAAGATTGACTTCCAGGGTGAAGGTATTGATGAAAAAGGTATCATTGCTGGTTTTGACCGCGATGTGTACGAAACGGCGACAGGTGGCACACCTGAGCAGCATGGGCTAACCGTAGGACGTGAAGTGATAGCGGTTGATCCACGTTACTTCCGTCCAACTGAAGTCGAGCTGTTGATCGGCGACCCAAGCAAAGCCAAGGAAAAGTTGGGTTGGGTTCCTAAGCATGATCTGAATTCACTGGTGAATGACATGATGGAATCTGACCTGAAATTGATGCTGAAAGAAAAGCATTTGAAGGATCACGGTCACCGCATTATGTCTTATCACGAGTAATACGCATGAAAAAAACCCGCATTTATGTCGCAGGCCATCGTGGAATGGTCGGTTCCGCGTTAGTTCGCCAATTGGAACAGCGTTCTGAGGTTGAGTTGGTGGTTCGTTCCCGGCAGGAGTTGAACTTAAGTTGTCAACAAGACGTTGAGCAGTTCTTCCAAACGGAAAATATTGATCAAGTCTATCTGGCAGCGGCAAAAGTCGGGGGGATTCATGCTAATAGCACGTATCCGGCAGATTTTATTTATGAAAATCTGATGATTGAATGCAATATTATTCATTCAGCTTGGAAAGCAGGTGTCAAACGCCTGCTATTCCTTGGCTCGTCTTGTATTTACCCCAAGTTTGCAAAACAGCCGATTTCAGAGTCTGAATTATTACAAGGTGAGTTGGAATGTACTAATGAGCCTTATGCTATTGCCAAAATTGCCGGTATCAAATTATGTGAATCCTACAACCGGCAGCATGGCACGCAATACCGTAGTGTTATGCCGACCAATTTGTACGGGTTTAATGATAATTTCCACCCGGAAAACTCGCACGTTATTCCTGCTTTAATGCGACGGTTTCACGAGGCAATGTTGGCAAACGCTCCCCAAGTTGTTGTTTGGGGTTCAGGAAAGCCGCTCCGGGAATTTTTACATGTAGACGACATGGCGGCTGCGTCGATTCATGTGATGGAAATGGATGATGCTGCTTACCAGCAGCTTGTTCCACAAACTTTGTCACATATTAATGTCGGAACCGGCACGGATTGCACCATTGCCCAACTGGCTGAGTTGATGGCTGAGGTTGTAGGGTATCAGGGACAGATTATGTTTGATGCGAGTAAGCCTGATGGCACTCCCCGTAAATTGCTGGATGTTTCTCGTCTCAAAAGTCTGGGATGGGAACCCCAAATATCCTTACCTGATGGGCTGAAATCAACGTATGAATGGTTTGTAAGCCACCAAAGTGATTTCCGTCAATCTTAACAAGTTTAAAGAAGGTATTGAGATGGTAACCCCAATAACCCCTGTCATTCTTTCTGGTGGCTCTGGCTCACGCCTGTGGCCGGTATCTCGTAAGCTGCGCCCGAAGCAATTCCTGCCGTTGATTGCAGCAGATCGAACGCTATTCCAGTCGACATTAGAGCGCTTGGAGGGAATTGTTGATAAGCAACCCGCCGTCATCGTATGCAATGAAGAGCACCGGTTTATGGTTGCAGAACAATTGCAAAGTATCGGTCAGACTCACCAAGGTATTTTGTTAGAGCCGGTTGGGCGCAATACGGCTCCGGCAGTAGCTGTCGCCGCATTGAGCTTGTTGGAGAAAACAGGGCAAGATCCGGTGATGTTGGTATTGCCTGCTGACCATGTGATTGCTGACGTAAGTGCTTTTCAACAGGCTATTATGCAAGCTTCTTCCTTAGCCAATCAGGGTTATTTAGTGACATTTGGTATTACGCCACTGTCACCAGAAACAGGGTATGGCTATATTGAACAAGGTGAGGCCATCATCGGCTTTGATAATGCTTGGCAAGTGGCAGCGTTTGCTGAAAAACCCAATGTGGAAATTGCCACTGCCTATTTGAATGGCGGGAAACACTTGTGGAACTCCGGTATTTTCATGTTTAAAGCGAGTACCTTTTTACATGAACTAGAAACCTATAAGCCTGAAATATTGGCTGCTTGCAAAAAAACCTTGGCACAGGCTCAACATGATTTAGATTTTGTACGCTTGGATGCGGGTGCTTTCAGAGAGTGCCCTTCTGATTCGATCGACTACGCGGTTATGGAGCATACTCGCCATGCAGCGACTGTGCCACTCACTGCCGGTTGGAACGATGTGGGGGCATGGTCTGCCGTTTGGGAGGTGAGTGAGCGTGATGCGGCTAATAACGTATTGCGCGGTAATGTCATGACCCATGGTTCAGGTAATAACTTGGTATTTACTGAAGATCGCTTGGTCACATTGGTTGGTGTAGATGATCTCATTGTTATTGACACTAAAGATGCCACGCTAGTCGCACATAAAAGTAAGGCTCAAGATGTTAAGCAGATTGTTAATGCGCTAGAAGCAGAAGGTCGCAGTGAAGCGATTATTCACCGTTTAGTTAATCGCCCGTGGGGATGTTACGACTCGGTAGATGCAGGGGAACGCTTTCAAGTCAAGCGTATTACAGTCAAGCCCGGAGCAAAACTATCCCTGCAAAAACATCATCACCGCGCGGAGCACTGGATAGTCGTCAAGGGTACAGCAGAGGTGACTTGTGGTGACAAGACCTTTTTGTTGACCGAGAATCAGTCAACCTATATCCCCTTGGGTAGCACTCACCGTCTGGCTAATCCGGGTAAAGTACCCTTGGAGTTAGTGGAAGTGCAATCAGGTAGTTACCTTGGGGAAGACGATATTGTGCGTCTGGAAGATCAGTATGGTCGAAACGAAGCCTAGTCGTATGTGTGTGCAACTGTTACAGCACTTACTATTATTGGTTGAATTGCAAAAACCTTTGTCATTAACAAAAGGCAGCCGTTAGCGGCAAGGCTCAAGGAGCAGTGATGGAAAACTATTACACAAACCAGTCAAAAAGTCTCGAAGTGAGAGCAGCGGGCAATAGTCAAATGATTGAGTATATCCCGATTGAAGATATAGCGCCGAGAAATCAAGTCGAAGAAGTTGGTTTTGGCGAGTTATGGCGAAGGTTGATGCGGCGCAAATGGTTGTTACTAGGAACAGCTCTGAGCGTTTTCATCCTAGCGGCTGTTATTAGCTTTTTATCCCCAGATGTCTACCGTGCAACGACTACTTTACAAGTGACGCCTGAAGAGGTGAGAGTGACATTGGGTGATGGTGCTGAAGGTGCACGTACTCCACGAAGTGAGCGGGAGTTTTACCAAACGCAAACCGAATTACTCGCAAGTGAACGGTTGACGAGTGAAACGATTAAGGAGTTGGGGATTTCGTCACGCTTTGAAGATGACACTTCCTTGTATACGAAACTCTATAGCTGGTTAACATCCGTTAAACGCAGTGTTGCAGGTGATGGAGAGGCTCCTGATGCAGTGAGTGATGTCGGTGAAAACTTTAGGCGTAATCTCTCTATTTATCCTGTTGAAGATTCTCAAATTTTCAAAATTAGCTATGATCATACTGATCCAGAACTAAGTGCCGCGATAGTCAATGCCTTAGCAGCAAATTATAAGCAGATGAGTTTGAATTTGCGTAATGAGGCTGTTTCTAATACGAAAGAAACGCTGGAAGCCAAATTAAAAGAAGCTAAAAGTAAACTGGAAAAATCTGAAAATGAGCTAGTGGCTTACGCGCGTAAGCAGGGTATTATCACCTTGGATGGGGATCGTTCTTCAGCATCAGGGGTACTGGATTCCCTCAATTTAGCGCTGACTGACGCAACAGGGGCGCGAATTGCGGCTGAGGCTGCTTTTAACCGTTCTAAAAATGTAGCGGGTGCTGACCGAACCTTGGAAAATCCAGCCGTACAGCGTTTGAAAGAAGAGTTAGCGCGTGTGCAAGCTGAGTATCGTGACCAATCTCGTTTGTTTAAAGCGAGCTTTCCAGAAATGCAGCAACTGCAAGCACGTATTGATCAACTGAGTGGTGAAATTCAGCGTGAAGCATCCAGTATTGACCGTACTGCTCGCAGTAAGCTGCAAGCAGAGTACGAGGCAGCTAAACAACGGGAAGGTGAGTTAAAGGCTGAGGTCAAAAAGCAAGAAGCGGTACTGATGGGCAATCGTGACAAGTCGGTTGACTATATGACACGCCAACGTGAGGTTGAAGCAGATCGTGATAACTACGAAAGCTTGCTGGAGCGTTTGAATGAAATTGGTCGGGTTGCGGACAGCAGTGCCAGTAACGTTGCTATTGTTGATGAGGCCAGCGTTCCTACTAAACCGTTTTCACCGAATATTCCCTTGAATCTGGTGATGGGAGTTGCTGTTGGTTTGCTCTTAGGCTTATTGGCTGCCACGATAGCAGAAGTAATGGATGATCGCCTGAGAAGTGTTGAAGATTTGCGCCGTGTGCTGGGATCTATACCTTTATTGGGTGTTATCCCTTATATTTCAGGTCGTAACAACAAGAATGTATTGGCACTGCGTGGGCAGGTTGGTAGTTCATTCATGCTGGAGGCGTTCCGGTCGCTACGTGAAAATCTGATTATGATGAAGACGCCTTCTCATCAAGGGTTGGCTTTTATTATGAATATTACCAGCGCTTCACCTAGCGAAGGTAAAACCACGACAGCAGTGAATTTGGCGACAGTATTTGCTTATACAGGTAAAAAAGTATTGCTGGTTGATTGCGATATGCGTCATCCAGAAGCTCATAATAAGTTGGGTTTAGAGAATCGTGTTGGCGTCAGTGATTTCTTGCTCGGTGATAAAGATGTCGGCGAGTTGATTCAGGAGACGACAGTACAAAATCTGTCTGCTATTTGTGCCGGTTCTGCTGTACCTAACCCGACCGAATTATTGGCTGGTGAGCGTTTTACAGCCTTGTTGAGTGAAGTGGAAGGTATGTTTGATCACATTATCATTGATGGGCCGCCCGTTATGGGCTTAGCGGATGCATTGATCATTTCCAATCGTACCGGCAACACCGTGTTAGTGAATGCTAATGGACAAACCCGCAAGCGCAATTTGAAAGATGCTGTTGGGCGTTTACAGCAAGCACAATGCAACATCATCGGTGCAGTGCTGACTAAATTGAAGTCGCCTGAAGTATCCAACAAATACTACGGTTATCCGAACCGCTACCCGCGTAGCGGTCAGACAGCCATGGTGGCTACTCAGTAAGCGCCTTTTTCCAGAGTTCATCCAGCCGCTTGGCCGATACCGGCCTTGCGGTTCCCAATTCCTGCGCAAACAGCGACACCCGAAATTCCTCCAGCATCCAACGGTATTCGTTTAAGTTCCTAGACGAAGCTGTTTTCCACTGATCCCAATACGGTTGTACTTGTACCCGTAATGCCCTGTCTTTGGTCGGATTCTCCGCCAATTTTTGTAAACGTCTTTGAATACCTTTTAGATAACGCGGGAAATGCCGCAACGCATCTGGGGATACTGCATCCAGAAAACCGACATAAACCAGATGATTCAATTGTTCGCTGATGTCAGTGAGGGCTTCGAGCCAAATGGGTTGCACTTTGCCTTTGAGTTGTTTGCGTAAATCGTGATAAAGCGCGAGTATGGGGGCAACCAGACGCGCTGTGTCTTGGGTTTGTGGGAAAATCTGTGAGCGGCATTCACTCAATGCGTGTGTAAAGCTGTCTTGTTTACGGATAGTCAGATAATCGTTAAACACTTGCCGGAATACATAGCGGGTAAGGCTTTCCTTCAACTCATCGCATTTGCCAGTAGCGGCGTAGTGCAGGCACAAGGTCTGCATTTGCGGAATATATTTAGGCACGTCTTTGACTTCAGCAGGCAAGGTGAGCAAAAACAAGCGCAAAACGCCTTGCCAATGCGCTTGGTTGGCATCGGCTTCATTATCAAACAGGCGAATGCTGACGCTGTTGCTGGCATCGACGAGGGCAGGCCATGTGCGTAATTTCGTGCCACCTGCTTCCAGCCAATGGAATTCGGGTAAATCGCCGAAATCCCATGTGGTAATGCCGACCCGCTCGATGGATTGTACGGGTTTGGCGGCGAGTTCAGCACGGGTTTGTTGGCGGACTTTGCCGCGTAATATTTCCAAATCGCGCCCGCTGCGGATAACGTTGCCTGCTTCATCGGTGATTTCAAAACGCATTTGCAAGTGTGTTTCCAGAGCGACTTCTGACCATGCTTCTGGCGGAATTTGGTTGCCGGTCATGCGTAAAAGTTGTTTTTCCAGCGCTGTTTGCAGGGGGAGCGTATCGCTGGGTTGGATGGCTTCCATGCAGGCACGGGCGTAATCAGGAGCAGGCACAAATTGTTTGCGGATGTGTTTCGGCAGGGTGCGGATCAGTGCGGTGATTTTTTCTTCTAACATCCCCGGTACTAAATATTCAAAGCGTATCGGGTTCAGTTGGTTTAAGCCTAACAAGGGCAAGCGCACGGTGACACCATCATCTTCTGCTTTGGGGTCAAAGTGATAGCGTAACGGTAGGATCATGCCTTGTATTGACAAGGTATCGGGGAATTGCCCGCTGGTTTCATGCCCTGCTTCACGCTGCATCAGATAATCGCGGTTGAGGTACAGCAATGTGTTGTTGTGCTGCTCGGCTTTTTTGCGCCAGCGCTCGAAGGCGTGTCCGTTGACAATGTGGGCGGGGAGACGCTCATCATAAAACGCATACAAACGATGTTCATCGGCGAGGATGTCACGGCGGCGGCCTTTGGCTTCTAGGGTTTCGATGTCGGCGATTAGCTCGGCATTGTGTTGAAAGAAGGGGGCAGTAGTGCGGTATTCGCCATAAACCAGCGCATGGCGGATGAAAATTTCGCGGCACACGATGGGATCAATGCGTCCGTAGCTGACTTTGCGGCGCGGGGTGATGGTAATGCCATACAGCGAGGTGCGTTCAAAGGCGGCAACTTGCGCTTGTTTTTGTTCCCAATGCGGTTCGGTGTAATGATGGCGCAAGAGGTGGGCAGCGAGTTTTTCAATCCATTCCGGTTGGATTTTAGCGAGGGTGCGCCCGAATAAGCGTGACGTTTCCACTAATTCGGCAGCCATGATCCATTGAGGTGGCTTTTTGCGCAAGCTGGAGGCGGGGAATGGGTGGAATTTGCGTCCACCCGCGCCTATGTATTCGCGCTCTTCGTCTTTCATGCCGATATTGCCGAGTAGCCCGGTCAGCAGGCTGAGGTGAATGGCATCGTAACTGGCTGCGGTTTCATTTTCCTTGCAGCCCATTTCCAGCACCATTTGATGCAGTTGGGTATGGATGTCGTGCCATTCGCGCAGGCGCATGTAAGAGAGGAATTCTTTTTGGCAGAGTTCGCGGAATTTGCGCTGTGATAGGTGTTTACGCTGCTCGTGAAAATAATCCCAGAGTTTCAGAAAACCTAGGAAATCGGAGTGTTCGTCTTTGAAGCGTGCGTGTTTTTCGTCGGATGCTTGTTGTTTATCCAGTGGGCGTTCACGCGGGTCTTGCAGGGTGAGGGCGCTGACGATGATCAATACTTCGCGTAATGCACCATTATCGTGTGCTGCCAGCAACATGCGTCCGAAACGCGGGTCGAGTGGCAGTTTGGCGAGTTGATGCCCACTTGGGGTGACGTTGTAATCCACATCCACCGCGCCAAGTTCAAACAGCAGCTTGTAACCGTCACGGATCAGGCGTGTGTCGGGTGGCTCGACGAAAGGGAAGTTTTCGACGTCCGCCGTCCACATCGTTGCCAGTTGCAAAATGACGGCAGCGAGGTTAGTTCGCAGTATTTCCGGTTCCGTAAACACCGGTCGTTTGAGGTAATCGTCTTCGCTGTAGAGGCGGATGGCAATGCCATTACTAACGCGTCCGCAACGCCCGGAACGCTGGTTGGCAGAAGCTTGTGAGACTTTTTCAATGGGCAAACGTTGCACACCCGCACGCCATGAGTAACGTGAGATGCGGGCGTAACCGCTATCCACCACGTATTTGATGCCAGGGACGGTGAGGGAAGTTTCAGCTACGTTGGTGGATAATACAATGCGGCGGCGACCGTGCGGCTCGAAAATACGGTGCTGTTCTTCGTTGGAAAGACGGGCGTACAGCGGCAAAATTTCGGTGGCGGGTGGGTGATGTTTGCGCAAGGCTTCCGCCGTTTCGCGGATTTCCCGTTCACCGGGCAGGAAGACTAGGATGTCGCCGGGGGCTTCATGCCCCAATTCATCCACTGCATCTAAAATTGCTTGGGTTTGGTCACGCTCAAATTCTTCCTCGGCATCCACATCAACCAGTGGGCGGTAGCGAATATCCACTGGATAGGTGCGCCCTGAGACGTTAATAATCGGGGCATTGTCAAAGTGCTGCGAAAAGCGTTCGGGGTCGATGGTAGCGGAGGTGATAATGACTTTCAAATCACGGCGTTTGGGCAATAGCCATTTGAGGTAGCCAAGCAGGAAGTCGATATTGAGACTGCGTTCATGTGCTTCGTCGATAATCAGGGTGTCGTATTGCTTGAGGTAACGGTCTTGCTGAATTTCTGCAAGCAAGATGCCGTCTGTCATGAGTTTCACGTAACTGTCGGGGGAACAGCGGTCGTGGAAACGCACTTTGTAGCCAACTTGCTGCCCCAGTTGCACCTTCAACTCTTCGGCAATGCGTGCGGCAACGCTACGCGCCGCAATCCTGCGTGGTTGGGTGTGTCCAATGAAACCATCTACGCCGCGCCCGAGTTCTAAGCACATTTTGGGGAGTTGGGTGGTTTTGCCTGAGCCGGTTTCGCCGCAGATAATGACGACTTGATGCTCGGCAATCGCCTTGATGATTTCGGTGCGTCGTGCTGCTACCGGCAGTTCTTCCGGGTATTCGGGTTTGGGCAGATTTTGTAGGCGCAAGGCGCGTTTTTGGATGAGGGTACTCACTCAGGTAGGAATCCAGCGTTAAGCATTAAAGCAAGGCGGGCATTGTAACGCGCCACCTTGCGGGATTCACCTGTCGCTTAAGAAACAGGGCTGACTTACGGTAGGGCTTTCGCGGCGGTAATCAGGTCAAAGACCTCTTTGGAAATTCGTGTTCCTGAATTACTACCGGGGGCGAGTGTGTTTTCGCCATTGGTATGAATGCCAAGTGCCCAAGCCGTGGTGCTGTCTTGTACCCAAACAGGTGAACCACTCATGCCACCGGTGGTGTCATTGTCATAATGTATTTTGGTGGGTGTGGCGTATAAGACAATGCCTTTGCTGCCCCATTGTTGACCGCCACCTGCTTTATCACCGGGATAGCCGTTGATATTCACAGCGGTGTTATCAATGGTATCGGTTATTGCGTAACTGAAGTAACCGGTTGAGTTACCAACGGTGCAGTCTAATTTAATAAGACCAATATCAGCATTGCTGTCAGCATTCGTTACCCATCCATAGGTGGAATAAAGCTCTCTGGGTGTGCAAGAGCCATACGGCGCATAGCCATCAGAGAAGCCAGGGTATACTTTGAAAGCTGTTGTGGCTCCCCAGCGCCCCGTGCTGCCCCCGCCGTGAACACAATGCCCAGCGGTTACTAGGGTGTCTTTGCTGACCAACCACCCTGAACAGTGGGTATTGCCGTTATAAGTGATAAGTGCCACGGCGCGTTCTGGGTAGCTGGCGGGAATTACTTGGAAGCGGCTATCAAAGCCTAGTATTGATTCTTGAATGATGCGGGCTGTTGCGGTGGGTGTAGCTATTTTTATAGCGGCTCGTTCGGCATCACTCAGCGGTGTTAGATCTACGTCATCAGCTTCAAGGCGACCTTCGATACCGGTTGAGCCAAACGATGCAGTGTTATTGGATGCGGAATTATTCGTCGAAGCGATGATTGCCCCACTGCTGGAGACGAGAGCATAGCTCGTGGTCGAGTTGGTGTTGGCGCTGTTACTCGTACTCGACACGGCAGGTGTCGATGAACTGGGTTCTGTTGCGGTTACGTTGGCTGCTGTTGTTTTGTCGTTAATACTATTTTGCGATGTAGCTGCGGTATCTCCCCCCCCACATCCGGTTAAGTAAGGCATGATTGCTAGTATTGCTGCTACAACTTGAACCCACTTCATAAAATTTCCCCGTTATCAGCATTTGGATAAACTATGCTGATTTATATGCTGATTTCGATAATTAATTAAATCAATTTTTTTAAAAATACATACGCAAAACTTATTGATAGTGATTAATAATTAATGAAGCGATGACCATCTTATTATTAATTTATTTTTTTAGTGCAGATAAGTTGGATTTGTTAATTTCTTGTAAAACACTTAAGAGCGTCTTTAGTGCATT
Source organism: Candidatus Thiothrix putei (assembly GCA_029972225.1). Classification (NCBI taxonomy): domain Bacteria; kingdom Pseudomonadati; phylum Pseudomonadota; class Gammaproteobacteria; order Thiotrichales; family Thiotrichaceae; genus Thiothrix; species Candidatus Thiothrix putei. The sequence continues at coordinate 3,892,610 of CP124756.1, read as the reverse complement.
ATGTGTAAAAATAGAGCGGTTTTCAGTGTTGGAATGAGTAGGAATGATCGCATTATAACGCAATAATTCCTGATACTCTCGTAGGCTACGTTCGGTCTGACCCAGTTTAAAATAACTGACACAACGAGCCATTTCTCCCCAATAACCAAAATGTTGAATACGTTCCGCTAGTGCCAATGCCTGCTGGTAATCCCCATGATTGAATGCGTGAATAAACGGCAGTACGTGATACCAGTCTGGTTGTGGAAAGGGAATAGCCATCAAGCGTTGAATGGCTTTGATTCCTGTTTCTTGATCGCCCATCATATAAAGTCCAAAACCGTATAAGTACTCTATCGAGGTGTCGAAAGGATTGGTATGTCGTGCAATTTCAAGTTCTTCACGACACAGCGCATAGTCTCCTAAAAAATAGCGATTATGTGCAAAAATCGAATGTGCTTCGGCATTACCAGGGTCTAGTTTCAAGGCACTGCGTGCTGCTTGTGTCCACGTGGTTTCTAAGTGTTCAATGAGGTGGTATTGCAGTACATGATCATAACCACACAGACGCGCTAAGATAACCAGTGCCTTACTATCATCAGGATACTGCTGTAAACGTTGTTGGCAAGTTACTAAAGCGTTACGAAAACTATCCCTGCTAATGTCATGCAGAAAGGCTAAATAATGGATTAACGTCTTGTGGTGTTCAGGGATAGGTGTTGGCAGACTCTGTTGGTAATGTGCCCAATGGGACAACATCGCGCCAGAGTGTACGGCAACCGTATTGGCTGCAATGCATAAACCGATTGCATCGAAGTCATCGTGACTGGGTTGCAGGGGTAGGTAGAATGTGTGTGTCCATACCAATACACCACCAATGACCTGTGTTAGCACAAAAAATAATTCAAGGTGTTGGGGCGTTTGATGAATGTTACAATTTAAGGTGTAATCTACATGGTGAAGTTTTTCTTGTGTATGATCCGTTGCCACCACACGGATATTACGAAAACGATTCAACATCGTTAACAGTTCGTTATGTAGCTTATAACAAATAGGGTAGCTAGTAAGCGGGGGGGACTCTAGCAGTTGGCAACGCAACAATAAGCGAGGTCCTTCTGTAATACGGGGGGTCAGGTTTTCTGATACCGGTACAACGGTATTGGGCTGCGGGGGGCGCTGTGCAAAAACGACTTGATAAGTGCCTTTGGGCATGGTGATCATGATAGCACTGTAATTGGCAGTATCCTCATAATATTCTTTCAGTAATTTGCGCAACCGCCCAGCTTCAATGCGTACCAGTGGGTTGTTAAGTGGGGAAAAGTCAGCGGGTCTGCCTAAGGCTTGGGTCGCAATGGTTTGCTGGTTTAAGCCGTTTCCACGCCCTGCTAGTGCATTGCCAAATTCAGAAATTAGGGTTTTAAGTCACCTGATTTAGGTAGATGCTATGGGCAACACACGAAAGGTTAGCCCATGCAAAAGAAATACATTGTCCGCTTAAGCGATGAAGAGCGTCAGATCCTTGAAGAAACCATCAAGAAACTCCGTGGCAGTGGACAAAGAGTCCGCCGTGCACAGATTTTGCTGAAAGCTGATGTAGAAGGAGCCAACTGGACAGACCGTCAGATAGCTGAAGCCTTCAACTGCCGGACAAAGACCGTTGAAAATATTCGCCAACAGTTGGTGCAGCACGGTTTTCAGCAGGCATTGGACGGCAAGCGACGTGAACACCCAGCCATCCCAAAAATACTGGATGGCGAACAAGAGGCGAAGATTATCGCGTTGCGCTTAGGTTCGCCGCCAGCGGGTTATGCCAACTGGTCATTGCGCCTGCTCACCCGCCACGTGATTGAATTGGCGATCGTGGAGTCGGTTAGCCACGAAACCCTACGGAAGATGCTAAAAAAAACGGTATGACCTCGCGCAAGCTCCAATATTGGGTTATCCCACCGGACAGTGATGCCGAGTTTGTGGCTAATATGGAGGAAGTGCTTGAAACCTATGCGAAACCCTACGATGCCCAGCATCCGGTGATTTGCATGGATGAGCAACCCGTGCAGCTCACCAAAGAAACCCGCCAACCGATTGCAGCGACCCAAACCCATCCCCGTCGGGTGGATTACGAATACGAACGGGCGGGTACAGCCAGCATCTTTATGTTCACCGAACCGCTATCGGGTTGGCGCGAAGCCCATGCCCGCCCACGCCGGACGAAAGTGGACTGGGCGATTGAAGTTGCCGAGCTGCTGGAAGGGCGTTACGCGGAGTGTGACAAAATCACCTTGGTTAGCGACAACCTTAACACCCATACCAAGGGTGCATTTTATGAAGCCTTTGAACCGGAACGGGCGCGGGCATTGGTACGTCGGATTGAGTTCTGCCATACCCCTAAACATGGCAGTTGGCTCAACATCGCTGAAAATGAATTGAGTTCCATGACGCGCCAGTGTGTATCAGGTCGCCGTATTGGCGATATTGAAACCTTACAGAAAGAAATTGCAGCATGGTCTACCGACGTGAATAGCCAGCAGCGTGGGGTGGATTGGCAGATGAACATCAGCGATGCACGCTGTAAACTCAAATCCATTTATCCCAAATCTAAGGAATGACGATGCACTAGTGTCTCATGTACAACATATTGTAAGAACGATTTGATGACCTTTCTCGAACGGAAGTTGGGGCTGGCAATAAGTTGCTCCAACTCGGCAATGACAAGTTCTCTATCAATATTCATGGAAGCCAGCAAATTCCTGTTTCTTGTGTTTTTTCTAAAAGGTGAGGCAGTAATGTATAGCATGTTTTTTGCGATAAAAAAATGCTATTTTTGCTAACCAAGAGAAAACTTTTTGTAACAAGTTGTAACAGGTATTTAAGTGAGCATCTTGCTTACGCTGCGTGAGTCACCGCAGTGCTTGGAAGATTAAGCTGGATTATACCCTCTCCACAGCTTTCTTTTGCTACTTGATTGCGTCCATTACGCTTAGCCCGATACAGCGCCCGATCAGCCGCATTCATGAGCATGGCGGGGTACACGATACTTGCATCATGCAGGGCTTGAGCATTATGGGGTGTATTGGGGGTGCAACTGGAGACACCGACACTGACCGTAACAATGCGAGGAATAGCACCGTCAGAGTGTGGTACACGTTGGTCTTCTACGCTTTTGCGTACCCGTTCAGCCAGTAATACAGCATCTTCTAAACTGGTATCCGGTAACAAAATGACGAATTCTTCTCCGCCATGACGTGCCACAACATCTGAGGCACGCCGCGCTACCGCTTTAATGCATTGTGCAATAATCTGTAAGCACTGGTCACCTGCTTGATGCCCATGTTTATCGTTGTAACGCTTGAAATAATCAACATCAATCATTAACAGAGACAGTGGTTTACCTTCACGTGCCGCACGTCGCCACTCTGTTTTAAAGGTGCTATCAAAATAACGGCGGTTGGAAATTTGGGTGACGGGATCCGTATGAGCCTGTTCCTGAACCTGTATTTGTACCGCATGAAGATCATTGAGTAGACTGGTAATGGAACGTGAGGCCATCACCAGCAAGACGGCAAGGAGGAGGGTGGCTAAGGCTAATGATTGTTGTGGTGCCGCGCCGAGTAGCAATAAATTGAGCGTCACTGGCAGAAGAATCGCACCAATTTGCACGTACAATGCAAAACTGGATAAGGCTAATACGGGCATGGCGGCAACAATGGCACCGGCTAATAATAAAATATGCACAGCTTGAGTGGATATCGTTTGTGAAAACAGAATAAAGCCGGATACTCCCCATAGCGCACTGATTAGCGTGGAGTAAGTGAGGTAACGCTGCCCAAATTCCTGTAGTTCTTCAAGAGAATAGTGCTGTGAGGGTAAGAATCGTTGTCCAAATAACCAGCGCATCACATTGGTGGCAAGGATAGATGCATACCACACTATTAGTAATAGCATGTTTTCATCGCTGTCAACCCAACGTAATAAGATAAACAGACTGGCCGCAAAGGCATTTCCTAAAAACCAAGTAGACCCATGCCGCGATAAAAACGCGATCTGCCCATGAAGAATCAGGGGGGAACTGTGTAAAGATGAATGGGTCTTTTTCTTATTCATTGAGTTTTTTCTTAGTGGCAACCATCGTGTTATTGCGTCTTGGCGTGACGCCCCTGTCAATGCCAAGTTTGAATATAGTGCATCTTGTCAGGATTGCGCTAGTTCGGTCGATTTTATTGCCCCAAATAATAGATTTTATTTATGACAAATAGCAAGCTCAAAAAATAATCTTAAGACGGTGTGGGAGGTGGGAGCGATTACGCATAAAAAAGCCGGAAAATTTATTTCCCGGCTCAAGACAAATATCACAACCAATTCAAGGTTAATGACTTAGAAATTATAGTGCAGGCCAACGGTTGCTGTGGTAATGCCAGTATCAGCCGTACCAACAACACCTGATTCAATCAATTTGGACTGTTCGCCCATGTTGAAGAAATGGTCAACACCCCCACGAACACCAAAGTGTTCGCTGAAGTTATACTCTACGCCCGCACCCAACGTAGGGGTTACACCAGAGTCATCGGCATTGCCTGCTGTGCTCACGACTTCACTTTTCCAATAAGCTGCACCAACTTTACCGAAAACACCGACGTTTTGCGTTAACGGTTTTCTACCGATGGCGCTTAATGTCAGCGCCTTAGATTGCTGGTCTCCACGCACTGCACCGCCTTCCTGTTCGATACGAGCGGTGTAGTCCATATCGGTATAGCCGACTTCCACACCCAAATTGGGGCTAAGTGGATAACCCGCATAAGCATTGATCGCTTTATCTGTATCACACACTTCACGGCAGGCGACACCGCCAACACCACAAGTGCTACTCAGGTCATTGTCGTCGACGGATGTATTAATCCCTACCCCTGCACCGATATAAGGTGCTTTCGGTGAACCCGCCAATGCGGCATTGCTGCATAGTAATATCGCTACACTTACCAAAGGTAAATATTTATTCATCCAACTTTCCTCATTCTATGTTTATGCTTAAATGAATTTAGCAGAAATGCCGAAAATATCCATTTATTGTGCTTTCCAGAATAAAAGTTGTTCAATTTGCGCGGTTACGCATGTGATCGGCTACGTTGGCAAAGGCAGATTTTAATTGCATCTTGAACAGTTCATCCCTTACCTGTTCATCTAAGGCGACATTCATACACATTAACCATTGATCGCGCATCTGGATGTCCACGGGAAAAGGAGCATGGCGCATTCGCAAACGGGGATGTCCGTATTCAGCTTCATACAAACCGGGGCCACCTAACCATCCTGATAAAAACTTAAATAGCTTGTCACGTGCTGATTGCAAATCTTGCGGGTGAACTTTGCGCAATTCCCAGGCTTCGGGTAACTCATCCATCACATCATAAAAGCGGTTGACGAGGCGCAGCACACCCTCTTCTTTGCCGAGCATGTCGTAATGCGTTAGGGTTGGTAAGTTCATTGGTTACTTCATCCTTCAATAGTAAAACGTTTGCCAGTCCTCAGGGGGGCGCTAGACGTTGTTTTTCTGTCTCGATCCAGTGTTGTGCTTGCTGGTTTATGGCATCCGTTTTTAGCTTTTGCGTGGCAAAGGCTGGGCCGATGCTGATGGTAATCGTACCGGGTTTTTTGATCCAAGCATGACGCCGCCAGCTCAGACCCGCGTTATGGGCAACGGGTACGACGGGAAAACCAGAATGAGAGGCAAGGATTGCCCCACCTATTTTAAACGGTACAGTGGTATCCGGGGCTACCCGTGTGCCTTCAGGGAATATGACGATACTGATGCCTTCTTGCAACAAGGCTTTACCTTGCTGGGAGATTTGCTTGACGGCAGCCTTGCCTGCATTACGATCAATCGCAATTGGGCGAATCAGGCGCAATCCCCAGCCAAAAAAGGGAATTTTCAATAGTTCGCGCTTCATTACCCAGCTTAATTGTTGAGGGAAAATACAGGGGATAGCTAAGGTTTCCCATGTCGACTGGTGATTGGACATAATAATGAAGGCACTATCGGTTGGGATATTTTCGCGTCCGATGATGTGATATTTCACGCCACACGTTACCTTTAACCACCAGAGATTAAAGCAATTCCACAAGGTGGCGGCAGGGTAGTGATATTTAAGCGGAAACAGCCATGCCACCGGGGTTAACAAGCCTGCTAGTAGGGTGCTGATGGCAAAGCCTACCCAAAAGATTGCGGCACGAGTGCCTAGCCAAAGCGTGTTGAGTGCATTCATGTAGGTATTGTTCCTAGAAGTGAGTCGGCGTAAGCGGCTAGATTATTAAATACGGGAATGTCAGCCGGTAATTTGCCATCCGCGAGTGTATGTAAGCCTTTACCCGTGCGCACTTGAGCATACGCTGCGCCAACGGCTGCTGCGGCTTGCCAATCGCGTAAGGAGTCGCCCACAACGGTGGCTTGATGCGGTGCTATGCCAAAGTGTTCGGCAATCGTCAGCAGCATTCCGGGTTTGGGTTTGCGGCAAGTGCAATGATCACTGCTAAGGTGAGGGCAATAGGCAATATAAGTCACTTTACCACCGTGTTGCGCGAGTAAGTCGTGCAACTTGGCGTGCATGGCATTCAAGGTGGTCACGTCGTAGTAGCCCCGCGCAATGCCTGACTGGTTGGTGGCAATGGCTAAGGTGTAACCGGCTTGATACAAGCGTGCCATGGCTTCGATACTGCCGGGGATAGGAATCCATTCGTCCACCGTTTTAATGAACGCATCGGAATCTTCGTTAATCACGCCGTCACGGTCAAGGATGATGAGTTTCACCCGGCTTTCTCCAGCAATTCATGTAGCTTGCGTAACGCTTGCCCGCGATGGCTAATGCGGTTTTTTTCTTCCGGCGGTAATTCGGCGGACGAGCAGCCGTGGGTAGGCACGTAAAACAAGGGGTCGTAACCAAAGCCGTTTGCCCCGCTTAAGCTGTGCAGAATACGACCTTCCCAACTGGCTTCGGCAATGATCGGCAATTGGTCTTCAGCGTGGCGCAAGTAAACGATGCAGCAATAGAAACGTGCGGTGCGTTGCGCATCCGGCACGTCTTGCAAGGCTTGTAGTAGTTTGGCGTTATTGGCAGCATCGTCGCCGTGTTCTCCTGCGTAACGGGCAGAATATAACCCCGGCGCACCACCCAGTGCATCGACTACAATGCCGGAATCGTCTGCCATGGCTGGCATTCCGGTGTGTTGGGCGGCGTTACGCGCTTTGATTAAGGCGTTTTCGACGAAGGTTAAACCGGTTTCGTCGGCATCTTGCACCCCAAATTCGCTTTGGCGCACAAATTCAATGCCTAAATCCGCCAGCATTGCGTTGAATTCGCGCAGTTTTCCGGCATTGCCGGAGGCTAATACGATACGTTGACTCATGATTCCAATGCCTGTTGTTGTGCTTGCATGATTTCCCGAATGCCTTTTTCTGCTAATGCCAGCAGGGCATCGAGTTCGTCGCGGCGGAAGGCGTGACCCTCGGCAGTGCCTTGCAATTCGATGAATTGTCCGGCTTCGTTCATCACCACGTTCATGTCGGTTTCGGCCTTGGAATCTTCAGCGTAATCCAAATCCAGCACTGGCACACCGTCAAAAATGCCGACGGAAATCGCCGCGATTTGCCCGTGCAATGGGTTTTTCTTCAAGCGGCGGTTTTTTTGCAGCCAAGTAATCGCGTCACACAAGGCGACGTAAGCACCGCTGATTGAAGCCGTGCGCGTCCCGCCGTCGGCTTGAATCACGTCACAGTCGATGGTGATTTGGAATTCGCCCAGTGCTTCAAGGTCAACCACGGCGCGTAAGGCGCGTCCAATCAGGCGTTGAATTTCCATGGTGCGCCCACCTTGCTTGCCTTTGGTCGCCTCACGCGCAGTGCGCGAACCTGTGGCACGCGGCAACATGCCGTACTCAGCAGTTACCCAGCCTTGGCCTTTACCTTTTAACCAGCCGGGTAGGCGGTCTTCTACGGTAGCCGTGCACAGCACCTTGGTGTTGCCAAACTCTACTAATACCGAGCCTTCAGCATGGCAGGTGTAGTTGCGGGTAAATTTGACCGTTCTCATTTGGTCGGGTGCGCGTTCGCTTGGCCTCATCGGGGTTCCTTTTGTGTCGCGTGGATAAGAGAGGCACGATTATACCCATCCTGTGTGTGGGTTTCACGATTATGCAGAGAGACAATAGTGATAAAAAAAAGCCCTAACTACAGGGGAGTAAGTAGGGCTGTCAAAAAACCCACCAATTTTGGCGCAGCTTGGTGAGTCGAGTAAGGAGAACTTACTGTTTTTTTATCATGTGTTTTGCCCAAAGGGATTCGACTACTCCCTGTAGGGTGATGAATTGATCTGACTGGAGAAAATACAAATACAAGTGTGAACCAAGCAGTTTTGGTAAGAAATCATTTGAGCTGGGTGATGTTAACGGATCTTGCACATCAATAACTTCTGTCGTGACGCTACTATTGGCTTGTTGCAGGGTTTGAGTCCCTTTTTCTGATAAGGCCATTGCTGGTTGGAATACTATCCACCCAACAAATAGGCATAATTGGAGGCGAAGCACGCTGACCATGATTACAATATCCCTATTAACTTAATTTTGTTGCTTTAAATGAATTTAATCAAATTGCTGTGCACAACCTTAACGAACCTAGTAGGGTTTGTAACGTAAAAAATTGTAAAAAAATGTAACAGCCTGTGTGGCGTTAGGGATAATCATCAATGAAAAGATAAATGTTCGAGGTAATTTGTTGAAATTCTTGATTAAGTTTGTCTATGAAATTCGCTTGTTGCAAAACTTCTGTATTTTGCGAGCTAATTAGTGCTAATAAGTCAGGTAAGGTACTTGAGTCATACAGATGCGCAGTGGCAGAAAGTTTGTGGGCAATGATAGCAGCAGTGTGCCAATCTTGTTGTTGTAAACCAGCCTGTAAGTCATATTGATATTGCTGAAGTTGCGTTTGAGCAACGGTTAGAAAACGTTGTGCCGCTTCTTTACCTAGCATTTCAGTCAGAGTGGTGAACATTAGCGGTGTCTCTATGTATTCAGTGTTAAACGATAGCCCTTCCGCCAAATGGTGCGTAAATACTGGGGGGAATGCGCATCATCTCCTAGTTTTTTGCGTAAACGATTGATGGTCATGTCGATGCTGCGGTTGAGGGGATGATAGTCGTTGCCGTTAATGGCATGGGAGATGGCATCTCGCGTCAAAATTTGTCCGGCATTCTGGCAGAGAAAGCGTAGTAGGCTGGTTTCCTGAGCGGTGAGTTTGATAATGGTGTTATCACGTTCTAACTTTTCTTGTTCAGGGTCGAACACATTGCTGCCAATTTTGATCGTTTGTATGTGTTTAACGGGTTGGTGACGCATGATGTTGTGCATACGAATCAGCAGTTCTTTCGGATGAAAGGGTTTCGTTAGGTAGTCGTCAGCACCAACTTCTAGCCCTTGCAGGCGTTCTTGTGCTGATTTTTTGGCCGATAATAGCATGACGGGGATAGTGGAGTGATTTGCTTTTAGCCACTTCAGCCAGTGTATGCCGTCTTCGCCGGGCATCATAATGTCAAGTAAAATGATGTCAGGTTGTTGGTGTTGGCAAAAGTTACTGATCCCTTCACCGTTAGGCAGAGTGTGAAGGTGGTAATGATGTCCAAGCAAATACTCCGCTAATAGCTTATGCAGCAGAAGATCATCATCGACGAGCAGAATCTGACGATTGCTTTCAACATTTATCGGGGGATTGATGAGGTTCATTTTTCAGAAAATTTATAGGCTTAAACACTGATACGCGAATATATTAGCTACATAACTATGAAAAGTCTAAAAAATATCTATTTATCGTGAGTTGAGTGTACATTATACGTCCCTTGCTGTTAGCGGTATTGCGATAGACGTGTCTCAATGATTTCACCCTCTTCTGCGTGGCGCACTTGCACGATCGCATAATTTAAGGAGGGAGCCAGCCATAATGTCGTTTGACGTTCTTTGCTGTTGTGGATGACTTCGACTTTTTCGCATTCGTATGTGCCTGCTGGAACCTCCAAGGTTTCTTTTCCGGTTTTACGTAAGCGATAATCTTGTAACTTACCCTTGCTAACTACTTGGTAGTTGAGAGGTTTATTGGTTGCGAGCGCATCCATTACATGCAATTCTAATGCAGCTATATCTAACGTGCCTTTCGGAACGTTTAGTTGGTAGGCGTTGCCATCAAATGTACCCTCCACTTTCGTGGGGCTGGTAAAGCTCAACTGGTCTTTTTTATCTTTGCGCTTGTTTTGGTGATGATGAAGGTAGTGTTCCGGGATGAGCGTGTCAGCCTTTTTTGTACCGGTACTACGTTCGGTAAGGGTATCGCCACTCAGCAACGCGGCTAGACCATTGGCCTTAGTAAGTTTTTGGTAAGTATACGCATCGCCGTCATAGCGTAGGCTGGCAGACATGGTTCCCATCTCGATACCTTTGGCAGTGACGGTATAGTTTGCCTGGAAGGCAGTTGGTGCCGCAGCCCCTGCTGATACCCATAAGGCCAAGCTTGCGGCAACAATCAAACGTTTCATGCATGTTTCCTTCTGGTTAAATGCTACTGACCTGATTAGACTACAGCAAGCTGTGTTGGTTCTGAAACGCTATACTACAAAGATGGCGCAAAATATTAGAGAATAGCAATCGTGACACCTCAAAAATCAGGGAGAACCCTTCTGTGAGTAATGACATTATTTACCTTTCCGATGCCACTTTCGATCAAGAAGTGCTGAAATCCAGTGTACCAGTACTGGTTGACTACTGGGCTGAATGGTGTGGGCCATGCAAAATGATTGCACCCTTGCTAGATGAAATTGCCACTGAGTTCGCTGGCAAATTAAAAGTAGCTAAGCTGAATATTGATGACAATAAAGCTGTACCACCGCGCTACGGTATCCGTGGTATTCCGACGCTGATGCTGTTTAAGAATGGTGAGGTGGAGGCAACCAAGGTTGGTGCTTTATCCAAGTCACAGTTAACGGCATTTTTGAACCAAAGCCTTTAAGTAATCTGAATGCCCCATGGAGATTTTTACTTCTGTGGGGCGTTGTATGTATTATTTTTCTGGACTCTATGAAACTGACGTGCTAGTTTAAACCTACTTGAATTTGCATCCAGATTCATTCCTGAAAATCCTGTCTCGTTTTCTCAATTATTACCCGCGTAGACTGTCATAGGTGTTCGCTTCACTTATGGTGACTGCATGGTATTCAGTCATATTTCCCGATTGAGAAACATACATCGAGCAGGGGCTTCCTGATTGTTTACTCCTAATGTCTCCATCAACTCATTATTCTATGAACCTGTCTGAACTAAAAAAGAAATCTGCCGCCGAAGTCTTCGAAATGGCTCAAGCCATGGGTATCGAGAGTATCTCCCGTACTCGTAAACAAGACATCATTTTTGCTTTGCTGAAAGCTAATGCCGCCAATAATGTCGATATTCATGGTGACGGCGTACTGGAAATTCTCCAAGATGGTTTCGGTTTTCTGCGTTCTGATGATTCCAGCTATCTTGCGGGCGCAGATGACATCTATGTATCACCTAGCCAAATCCGCCGTTTTGGTTTGCGCACCGGTGATACGGTATCAGGTAAAATTCGTCCACCTAAGGATAACGAACGTTACTTTGCGCTATTGAAAGTTGATACGATCAACTTTGAGCCACCGGAAAGTGCGCGTAATAAAATTGCGTTTGAAAATCTCACGCCCCTACATGCTGATGAGAGGATGCGGATGGAGCGAGGTAACGGTAGCCGTGAAGACATTACTGCTCGCGTTATTGATATCGTAGCTCCTTTCGGTAAAGGCCAGCGGGGGCTGATTATCGCACCGCCCAAAGCCGGTAAAACCATCATGCTGCAAAATATTGCGCAGAGCATCGCTTCCAATTACCCGGACAGTTACCTGATCGTTTTGCTGATTGACGAGCGCCCGGAAGAGGTGACTGAAATGTCGCGTATGGTGCAAGGTGAGGTGGTATCTTCTACCTTCGATGAACCTGCTGCACGCCATGTACAAGTTGCTGAAATGGTTATTGAAAAAGCTAAGCGTTTGGTTGAGCACAAGCGTGACGTGGTAATCTTGCTGGATTCCATTACGCGTTTGGCGCGTGCTTACAATACTGTCGTGCCATCTTCCGGCAAAGTGTTAACCGGTGGTGTGGATGCCAATGCTTTACATCGCCCGAAACGTTTCTTTGGTGCAGCACGTAATATCGAAGAAGGTGGTAGTTTAACTATCATTGCAACGGCGCTGATTGATACCGGCTCCAAGATGGATGAGGTTATCTACGAGGAGTTCAAAGGTACGGGTAATATGGAAATCCATCTGGATCGCCGTATTTCTGAAAAGCGTGTGTTCCCTGCGATCAATATCAACCGTTCCGGTACACGTCGCGAAGAGTTGCTTACTACGCAAGACGAACTGCAAACGTTGTGGGTGTTGCGTAAGTTCTTACACGGTATGGATGATCTGGAGGCAATGGAATTGCTGTTTGATAAGTTGTCGAAGACCAAAACGAACAGTGAGTTCTTTGATGTGATGCGTCGCGGCTAAATCGTAGGGGCGTATACAATACGCCCCTACAAATCTTCCATTGTTAGATTTTCTTCGCGTAGATACTGTTCCAGCCGTCGTTGGTCGATGACTACTTTCAAGCTAAAATTGCCTTCATCCGTAATGCTTTCCTGTTGAATCGCTTTATCAGCATACAACTTAGCACGTAAGCGTGCGTGTTGGGGTTTGAGTGTCAGTTCGCCCCGGAACATGTTTCCGGCAAAGTAATTTCCCAAATAGCCCAGTAACGCCTCTAGCCCCAGATTGTTTTGGGCAGAAATATAGATGCGGGGCGGCGTTGTGCCGATGCTTTCTTCGATATGCGGGCTGAGTCCACCGAGGTCAATTTTATTCATGACTTCTATTTGCGGCACATGTTCTGCGCCGATTTCAGCAATGACGTTGTTTACTTGTTCACGGAATAGTTCAAGGTGTTCGTCGTGGCTGTCGATGACGTGGAGCAGCAGGTCAGCATCAATGGTTTCTTGTAAGGTAGAGCGGAAGGCAGCAACTAGGTCGTGAGGAAGGTTACGGATGAAGCCAACAGTATCTGCCAGAATGATTTCTTGCTGATTAGGTAATTGTACTTGGCGTAAGGTAGGGTCGAGGGTCGCAAATAGTTGGTCTGCGACGTAAACCTCTGCTTTGGTTAAAGCATTGAATAAAGTGGATTTGCCTGCATTAGTATAACCAACCAGTGATACTGTGGGGATTTCGGCTTTTTTGCGCGATTGACGCCCTTGTTCGCGCTGATTCTGCACTTTTTCTAGGCGGCGGTCGATTTGTTTGATGCGTTCTGCAATCAAGCGTCGGTCGGTTTCCAATTGGGTTTCACCGGGGCCGCGCATCCCTATCCCGCCTTTTTGACGTTCAAGATGAGTCCAGCCACGTACTAAGCGGGTTGAAAGGTGTTTTAATTGCGCCAGTTCAACTTGCAGTTTGCCCTCAAAGCTACGTGCACGTTGCGCAAAAATATCCAGAATTAGGCCAGTGCGATCGAGAACACGGCATTGCAACAGCCTTTCGAGATTGCGTTCTTGGGCAGGAGAAAGCGAATGGTCAAAAATAACCAAATCGGCATTATGGGCTTCGCGTAACTGGCGAATTTCTTCCGCTTTACCTGTGCCTACGAAATAGCGAGGGTCAGGGCGTTGGCGCGAGCCATTAACGAAGCCGACTACTTGAGCACCAGCCGAATCCGCTAATTCAATGAATTCCTTTTCATCTTGTGTAGACTTTGCCGTATTGAAACTGATTTGAACAAGAACAGCATTTTCACCGCCACCGGGGCGCTCAAACAGTTCCAATCGGCAACCTTCCTGATGATTTTAGTCGAATGATTTATTCTTCTGGAGCCAATGCCAGCTTAATCGGGCGAGCTGGCACGATAGTGGAAATGGCGTGTTTGTACACTAATTGGCTGACGGTATTACCCAGCAAAACAACGAATTGGTCAAATGATTCGACGTGACCCTGTAATTTGATGCCGTTGACCAAGTAAATGGAGACAGGAATCCGTTCCTTTCTCAGAGCATTAAGGAAGGGTTCTTGTAATGTGTGCCCTTTCGACATGAGCTTCTCCTAAAAAATATTCTCGGGTTTGTGGTTGTTATGGTCTCACACCTAAAGCTAGGGGGTGGTCGTGAGCCAGTCGCTTGTTTCCTACGACGCATAAAAGCTTATCAGTTCTATCGTCTCACCAGAATGCCAGTTTGTCGGACGTATCCGTTCATCCGCCAATAAACGTTGAAACGTTGCTGATGACCGATGAAAGGTTGAGTTCTTGGGGGTTATACGAAGACACATCCTTTTCCGAACGCAACCACGTCATTTGACGTTTAGCAAGCTGTCGTGTTGCGACAATAGCACGATCGCGCATTTGATTGTAGTCTATTTCATTAATTAAATAATCCCAAATTTGCCGGTAGCCAACCGCTCTTATTGCCGGTAGATGAATGTTTAAGTCACCGCGTGCCAAGAGTTGGCGTACTTCTTCAATGACCCCTTGCTTTAGCATTTGATCAAAACGTTGTGCTAATCGTGCGTGCAACCATGCCCGGTTTTCGGGAATCAGGGCAATTTTTAATAATTGATAAGGGCAGGCATCATGCCAGGCTGCTTGTTGCAATTCCGTTAACGATTTGCCAGTAAGTTCGTACACTTCCAGTGCGCGTTGCAAGCGTTGGGGGTCATTGGGGTGAATACGCTGGGCGGCTACAGGGTCAATTTGTGCTAAACGGTCATGCAAGGTTTGCCAGCCGTGGGTTGCGGCTTCGGCTTCTAGGCGGGTGCGGATATCGGGGTTGGCTTCTGGTAGATCGGACAAGCCGTATTCAAGAGCGCGGAAATAGAGCATGGTTCCACCCACCAGTAGTGGAATGCGCCCTTGCGCGGTGATGTTTGCCATTTCACGTAAGGCATCGGTGCGGAACTCGGCGGCTGAATAGGGTTGCGCTGGGTCAAGAAAGTCGATTAGACGGTGTGGTGCTTGTGCCAATGTGGCTGCATCAGGTTTGGCACTGCCAATATCCAGACCCCTGTAGACTAGGGCAGAATCAACGCTAATGATGTCTAGCGGAAAGTGTTTGCATAATTCTACCGCAAGATCGGTTTTACCCGTTCCGGTTGGTCCCATAATGCAAATGGCTTTGGGTAACATTAGCGCCCCCGCAGGAAGAGTTTGTCGATCTGATCCAGTGATAGCAGCGTCCAAGTGGGGCGACCATGATTGCATTGCCCGCTGCGTTCGGTGCGTTCCATATCGCGTAACAGGGCGTTCATTTCGGGGATGCTGAGTTTGCGGTTAGCCCGTACTGAGCCATGGCAGGCCATCGTGGCAAGGATTTCATTCATGGCATCTTGGATACGGTGGCTCGTGCCATGCGTTATCAGGTCAGCCAGTACGTCACGTACCAGTGCTTCGGTGTCTGATTCTTTGAGCAGGCTGGGTACGGCCCGGATAGTCAGTTTTTCCATCCCCAGACGGTCGAGTTCAAAACCGAGGGTGCGGAAGGTAGTGGCGTATTGTTCGGCATGATCGGCTTCCTTTTTGCTAACATTGAGGCTGGCAGGTATTAGTAGTGGCTGTGAGCGAATGGCATCTTGTGCCATGCTTTGTTTGAGGTATTCGTAGGTGATGCGTTCGTGGGCGGCGTGCATATCCACTACCACTAGGCCGTTGGCGTTTTGTGCGAGGATGTAAATGCCGTGGAGTTGCGCGATTGCGTAGCCTAGGGGTGGCATACCATCGTCCTGGTGGGGGATTGTCGGACTAAAGTCCGACCTACGGTCTGGTTGTAGGTCAGGCTTCAGCCCGACATCTTTATCCACGTTTTCTAATGGCACAATCGGCTGATACAACTGCTGATAAGCTGCCATCTGTTCCCGCACCGGCATTTGTAAACGTTGCTGGTACTGTGCCTGATAAACTGGACGAGGGGGTGGGGCTTGCTCCTTCCCCCCCTGCGGGGGAAGGTTGGAACGGGGGGTATCCGGCACTTGTGCAGGAATCTGCGTAGGCGCATTCGCTTCATCCCCAGGTCGAATATCCGCCAGTGCTTGGTGCAGGGTGCGAAAGAGGAAGTCATGTACTAGCCGTCCTTCCCGAAACCGTACTTCTTGCTTGGTGGGATGTGCATTCACATCCACCAGTTGCGGATTCAACTCTAGAAACAGCACAAAGGCAGGGTGTCGCCCGTGGTACATCACATCCTGATAAGCTTGTTTCACCGCATGGGTAATCAGTTTGTCACGTACATTACGGGCATTGACATAAAAATATTGTAAGTCTGCTTGTGAGCGTGAGAAGGTGGGTAAACCTACCCAACCCCACAGACGTAAACCTGCCGCTTCGTAGTCCAGATACACGCTTTGCTCGACGAAAGCGCTGCCACAGATGTCGGCAATGCGGCGTTCTGCGCCACTGCGTTCAACGGCTGGGCGTAATTTCAGGGCATTTTTCTGATTATGGTTGAGTTCAAAACCGACATCAAAGCGGCTGAGGGCAATTTTGCGCACCATGTCTTCGATATGCCCGAATTCGGTTTTTTCGGTTTTGAGAAATTTGCGCCGTGCGGGTGTGTTGAAAAAAAGATCAATCACATCCACGGTCGTTCCGGTGGCATGAGCAACAGGTTCAGGGGTATCGAAAACCTCCTGACCGTCACCAAACAGTTGCCAACCTTGGGAGGCATCAGTGTGTCGGGAGCTGAGAATCAGGCGCGAAACCGAGGCAATGCTAGGGAGAGCCTCCCCTCTAAAGCCAAGGCTACGCACTTGTTCCAGATCGTCGAGGCTGGCAATTTTACTGGTTGCGTGGCGGCTTAGGGCAAGGGTGAGTTCCTCGTGAGGAATGCCGCTGCCATTGTCGCGGATGCGGATGCGTTTGCTGCCACCTTGTTCAATGTCGATCTCGACACGGGTTGAACCCGCATCGAGCGCGTTTTCCAGCAATTCCTTGACTACCGACGCGGGGCGCTCAACCACCTCGCCAGCGGCGATTTGGTTAATGAGGTGGTTAGGAAGCTGGCGTATCGGCATTAGGGTTGCGTACCGCCTACCGCTGGTGGGATTTGCGGCATCACCGGTTGTGGTGGCACAACGAGCGGTGCTGGGGGAGTGGCAACCGGTGCTGGTTGTACCACTGCTGTCGCTGGTGCGGGGGCAGGGATTGTTGCTGGCACTGCTTCTGCCGTTGGCGCGGTGGCGGGTGTTGGTTCGGCTACGGGTATAGGTGTTACCGGAGGTTGAGCAATGGCTTGCAAGTCTTTAGAGCGATCTGCATTCACGCCGTATTGTGCTAGAATTTTGGGCTGACGTTCAATAGCTTCTTTACGATCAATCACCAACTGATAGTGATCAGAGGTTTCCAACGTAATGTAATCGGTGTTGGATGACTGTATTTTTTGGTAGAAGTCATTGAAATCACGGATGCTTTCACCGTTGACTTTTTCAATCAGCAAATTGTTGTCATGGTGATAATCTTTGTTAATGTCAGCCGGTAATACTTTGGTGAGAATGACCGCTTCGCTGCGTTTTTCATCGGGGGATTCGTAGGTCAAGGCGCCGATGCGGGCGGGCGTGCCGTCCATGCTGTCAATCACGTCTTGGTTCAATGGCATGAATACCAGCCCGCCGAAGATGAAGTAGGTGGGCTGTTTGTCGTACTGGTTCGGTTTCACCAGCAGGTATTCTTTACCGGGTTTGTCGAGCGGTAAGTTAACAAGTTGCTCTTGACCATTGCGCAGGATTTTGAAAGCGATGCTTTCGCCGATCTGGTGCATGTCGATGTAGTGCGTGTGGTCGATGAATTCACCGGGGCGGAATTCTACCGTGCCATTGTTTTCGATTTTGTGCCCGTCAATTTCGGTCACTATGTCACCGATTTGCACTTTGCCATACGCTGGGGAATTTTCGTAAACCTTGTGTACCAACATGCCGGTTTGGTCGTCACTTAGACCGTACTTGCGGCGCATTGCTGGGTTTTCCATCGACTGAGCAAGGAAGCCGTGGAAGCCATAGCCATCCACTTTGCCGTCTTTTACGTCAGTTAATACGTGGCGAATAATCGGGGTCGGAATCATGTAGCCAATATTTTCGGTTAGGAATCCTGATTGCATTGCGACTCCGACGACTTTGCCATCGGAGATAACCGGGCCACCGCTATTGCCGAAGTTAATCGCGGCATCCACTTGTACCGCGATCAGATTTTCGCCGGTATGCACGTAATTTTGCTTTTCAATACGAGACACCACCCCACGGGTGACGCTGAGGGTGTTGCCGCCAATTGGGAAGCCGTACACTTCGACAGATTGCTGCATTTTAGGCAAATCGCCGAGTTCCAGCGGGGTAACATCGTTATAAGCGCTGGCGTCTTTGGTGCGCAAAATCGCGAGGTCGGACTCGTGCGAAATGTACACGACTTCCGCTTCATAACGCTTGGTTTCGCTATGGCGTTGAATTTCCAAGAAAGTTGCATTAGAGGCAACGTGCGCATTGGTTAAAATCAGGTTGTCAGCAATGATTAAGCCAGAGCCAGAACCTTTCTGCGAATCGGAGTTCCAAGGGGAGAGCGTATCGTAAGTGTGCTGCACGACGTGAACTTTAACGACCGCATCTTTGATTTTAGCGCGTGGGTCTGAACCATCCGGTGTGGTGACCACTTCGTCTTCGAGTGGTGTGTTGCTGGTGCTGGCTTCAACTTCATTAGCAACCGGTGTGGGTGCTTCTGAGACGGCTGGTTCGGCGGGTACTGCCGGTGCAGGCATGACGGCTTGCGTCGCAGGGGGTGAAAGCGGTGGGGCGATATTGATTTCAGCCAATAAGCTAGGTGAGATGGCTAAACCAAGACACAGGAAGGTGCGGGTAATAAGGGTTGTTTGGCGCATTTTTTTGAGTCCCATATTGAAAATAATAACAGCCCAAGGCGAGAGGCATGAATAATTAAAGGACTATAACGTATCCGTCGGTTGTGTGAAAAGACTTTAATCTGACGGTAATCTATCGGTTTTTAAGGTAAAACTTGGTATTCTTCGGCACTTACGGCATGGCACACGCCTCAAGAAGACAATAGGATCGAACGATGACGGACTACAAGCACACTCTCAATCTGCCTAATACGCTGTTTCCAATGCGCGGCGACTTGGCTAAACGTGAGCCGGGGATGCTGGCAGACTGGGAAAATCGCCAGCTTTACCAACAATTGCGTGCCAAAGCGCACGGTCGCCCCAAGTTCATTCTGCACGATGGCCCTCCGTATGCAAACGGTACTATTCACATTGGTCATGCCGTCAATAAAATCCTCAAAGACATTATTGTGAAAAGCAAAACCTTAGGTGGTTTTGACGCGCCTTATGTGCCGGGTTGGGACTGCCACGGCTTGCCGATTGAGTTAAAAGTCGAAGAAAAACTCGGCAAAGCGGGCGATAAAGTCGATGCGTTTGTGTTCCGCAAGGCTTGCCGTGAATACGCGGCGGAACAGATTGATTTGCAGCGTAAAGATTTTAAACGTCTGGGCGTACTGGGCGATTGGGAAAACCCGTATTTGACGATGGATTTCCAAACCGAAGCGGATATTGTGCGGGCGTTGGGGCGAATTGCTACTAATGGGCATTTACACAAAGGCGCAAAACCGGTGCATTGGTGTACCGATTGCGGCTCGGCGTTGGCAGAAGCGGAGGTGGAGTACGCGGATAAAACCTCGTTTTCGATTGATGTACGTTTCACGGTTGCCGACGAAGCTGAATGGCTGCAACGTTTGCCTGATGCCGCTGGGCAAGGTGAGTTGTCAGTAATTATTTGGACAACCACACCTTGGACATTACCGGCTAACCAAGCGGTGGCGCTGAACCCCGAACTCGATTATGTGGTGGTGCAAATCGCGAGTGAGCGTTTGTTGGTGGCAGAAGCTCTGTTGGAGTCTGTGTTACAACGGGCAGAGCTTGCTGAGCACACGGTATTGGCGCGTTGCACGGGTGATAAGCTGGAGGGGCTGTTATTACAGCATCCGTTTTATGCGCGTCAAGTACCGGTTATCTTGGGCGAGCATGTCACCACTGAGGCGGGGACGGGCGCTGTCCATACCGCGCCGGGGCACGGTCAGGAAGACTTTGTGGTTGGTTTGAAATACGGTTTGCCGGTGGATAACCCTGTGGGTGGCGATGGTTGCTTCTTACCAAATACAGAATTGTTTGCGGGTGAATCAGTCCACAAGGCGAATCCGCATGTGTTGGAGGTGTTGACCGAGCGCGGCAAATTGTTGAAAGCGGAAAAGTTACGCCACAGTTACCCGCATTGCTGGCGGCATAAAACCCCGCTGATTTTCCGTGCTACGCCGCAGTGGTTCATTAGCTTAGAGCAAAATGGTTTGCGTAAACAGGCACTAGAGGCGATTCAGGGCGTCAAGTGGATTCCCGACTGGGGCAAAGCGCGAATCGAGGGGATGGTGCAAAACCGCCCGGATTGGTGTGTTTCGCGTCAACGCAACTGGGGTGTGCCGATTGCTTTATTTATCCACAAAGAAACCGGTGAGTTACATCCACAAACCGCCACCTTGATTGAGGCGGTGGCACAGCGTATTGAGCAAGAAGGTATTGATGCTTGGTTCCGCTTAACGCCTGAAGAGTTACTGGGTAAGGATGCAGTTGACTATGACAAGGTAGGTGATACCTTGGATGTGTGGTTTGACTCTGGGGTTACTCACGCGGCGGTATTGGAACGTCGGGCTGATTTACGTTTTCCTGCTGATGTGTATTTGGAGGGTTCTGATCAACATCGGGGTTGGTTCCAGTCTTCGTTGCTGTCAGCGATTGGCACGCGCGGCGAAGCGCCTTACCGTACTGTGCTAACTCACGGGTTTACGGTGGATGGTAAGGGCGAGAAAATGTCCAAGTCCAAGGGAAATATTGTTGCGCCACAAAAAGTAACCGATTCTTTGGGGGCTGATATTTTGCGTTTGTGGGTGGCTTCTACCGATTACAGTCGCGAAATGTCGGTCTCCGATGAGATTTTGAAGCGTACTGCGGATGCTTATCGACGTATTCGCAATACAGCCCGTTTTTTGTTGGCAAATTTGAATGATTTTGATCCGGCAACTGATTTGGTTGCGGCAGCGGATATGTTGCCGTTAGATCGTTGGGCGGTCGATCAAGCCGCGCAAGTACAAGATAAAGTGCTGGCTGCTTACGATAATTTCCATTTTCATTTGATTGCGCAAGAAGTGTTGAACTTCTGTACGGTGGAGCTGGGCAGTTTATTCCTCGATATTACCAAAGATCGCCAATACACTATGCAGGCGGGTAGTCGCGGGCGGCGTTCGGCACAGACAGCAGCCTGGCATATTTTGAATGCAATGGTGCGCTGGTTGTATCCGGTATTGAGTTTTACGGCTGAGGAAATCTGGCAGAATATGCCGGGTGAAAAGGCGCAGGATTTTGTGCTGTTTACCCAGTGGTATGATGGGCTGTTTAGGCTGGATGAGGCTGACAAACTGTCTGCGGGTGAATGGAGTTATGTGTTTGCGTTACGCGAACTGATCAGTAAGCAACTGGAGGATGTGCGTGTTGCCGGGCAAATTGGTGCTGGTTTAGATGCGGAAGTGGCAATTTATTACCGTCAGGCAGGTGTTGAGACGAATCATGATCCGCTGCTGAAATTGGGGGAGGAATTACGCTTTGTGTTGATTACATCTGGCGTGCATTTACATGATTTAGCCGATGTGCCGGGGGATGCAGTAGAGGTGTTGGATCAGGTGTTTGTGAAGGTTGTACGCTCCGAACATGGCAAATGCACACGTTGCTGGCATCATCGTGAGGATGTAGGCAGTCATGCTGAACATCCTGAGTTGTGTGGGCGTTGCATTGAGAATATCGAAGGAACGGGCGAGGTGCGTCAGTATGCGTAGTTTTCGTTCTCTTTCTGCGGATACGGGGATGTTGGGTTGGTTGTGGCTATCGGCTGCGCTGGTGTTTATTGATCAGTGGACTAAGTGGATGGCTGAGGCAAATCTTGAACCCGGAGAGTCATTTGCGGTATTCCCACACTTGAATATGACGTTGGCGTATAACACTGGCGCTGCTTTTAGCTTTCTGTCTGATATGGGTGGAGTTCAGCGCTGGTTTTTTGCTATTTTGGCGATTGCTGTCAGTGTTTTTATCATTAACTGGCTGCGTAAGCTGAAAAAAAGTCGTGTATGGGTGGCGGTAGGGTTAACCATGGTGTTAGGCGGTGCGATTGGCAATCTGATTGATCGCTTGTTGTACGGTAAGGTTATCGACTTTATTGATGTGTATTTCGATATTCCTTTTGTGATGGATAACTATCATTTTGCGATTTTTAATGTGGCGGATATTGCGATTACCTGCGGGGCAGTTTTGTTGGTATTACTAAGTTTATTTACCTCTGACCTGGAGTCGTGATACGCAAAATCAGGCGATTAACCATGATAGAGGCTACCCCTATCATGGTTGTCTTTGGGGTATGTTAGTTGGCGCTGAGCAGTCCACGCGCAATTTGTACTTGTTGCTTTACTTGTTCCGGTGCAGTGCCTCCCAAATGATTACGTGCGGCCACTGAGCCGTCCAATGTCAAAACGGCAAATACATCAGGCTCGATGATGTTGGAAAATGTCTGTAACTCTTCTAGTCGCATTTCACTAAGATCCCGCCCAGTTTCTACGCCTAATGCTACCGCTTTGCCGACAACCTCATGAGCATCACGGAAGGGTAAGCCTTTACGTACCAAATAATCGGCAAGGTCAGTTGCTGTTGAGAAACCTTGCATAGCAGCTTGCCGCATTTTTTCTGGTTTTGGTTGGACGTGTGGCATCATGTCAGCAAATGCCCGCAAGCTGCCTAGTAATGTGTCTACTGTGTCAAACAGCGGCTCCTTGTCTTCTTGGTTGTCTTTGTTATAAGCCAAGGGCTGGCCTTTCATCAGGGTTAGCAGGGCGAACAGATGTCCGAAAACACGACCGCTTTTGCCGCGTACTAGTTCTGGCACGTCTGGGTTCTTCTTTTGCGGCATGATCGACGAGCCGGTGCAGAAGCGGTCAGGCAGACGAATGAAGTCAAATTGGGCTGATGTCCATAGTACCAGTTCTTCCGAAAAGCGAGACAGGTGCATCATGATCAGGGATGCTGCGGAAGTGAATTCAATAGCGAAATCACGATCACTCACTGCATCCAGAGAATTACGTGCGGGGTGGTCAAAGCCGAGTAATTCAGCCGTATACAGGCGATCAATGGGGTAGGTCGTTCCTGCCAGCGCGGCTGCACCTAAAGGCATAACATTGATACGTTTTCGGCAATCTTGCAGGCGCTCGAAGTCACGTTGCAGCATTTCAAACCATGCCAGCATGTGATGACCAAAGGTGATCGGTTGGGCTACTTGCAAGTGGGTGAAGCCGGGGAGAATCGTGTCCGCTTCGCGTTCAGCAAGGTCAACTAGGGCGCGTTGCAGGCGGCGTAATTCGTGACTAATGCCGTCTACTTGGTCACGCAGCCATAAGCGCACGTCGGTGGCTACTTGATCATTGCGGGAACGTCCTGTGTGCAATTTTTTGCCAGAAATGCCGATGCGGTCGGTGAGGCGAGCTTCGATGTTCATGTGCACATCTTCCAGCGAAATTTTCCATTCTAATTCGCCTTTTTCGATGGACTTTTCGATTTCATCCAGTCCACTCAGGATTTGTTCAACTTCCGTGGTGTTTAATAAGCCGGTTTTACCCAACATGCGGGCGTGGGCACGAGAACCCTGGATGTCGTGACGGTACAGGCGCTTATCAAAGGGAATGGATGCAGTGAATGCTTCAACAAAGGCATCGGTGGATTCGCTGAAACGTCCGCCCCAAGGTTTGTCTTGGGCGTTATCTGGTAGTTGTTGGTTCATGAGTTAATGTTGAATTTTCATCAAGTTGTTAAAAGAAGTTGCCAAACATTATCACATTGTGGAAGAATAAAAAACGCGATCCTCAATGTTGTATTCGTGCAGCGTTAGCTGCAACTAGTATACAAGGAAATGCTCAGCCTGCTATGTCAGGTCAGGGAATTATAAAAAATATAAACAATTACAACTGGGTCAGAATGAAACGCCGCAACTGTGGAGTTGGGTGTTATCAAGTCTGATTGAGAGCGAAAAATGCCATCACTTAATGGAAAAACCTTAAATTATTTACCAAACCTTTGCGTTCCTCAGGTGCTATTGCGTGCAGTTCTGGCAGGTGAGTTATTGGCAATGGTATTGGCGTTGGTGGTGGCAACGGATTTGCGAGATTTCTTCGTTAATCTTGGGTTGCATTCCCTGTTTGTGTTATGGGTAATGCTGGCCTCTATGTTTACGCTCTGCTTCATCGGTCGATTTTTGGTTAATCCTTCTGTATCTCAAGCCTCAGTTATTGTCTTGGCTACGGTTGCTGGCTTTATTTTGATTGCCTCGGTTTTGGGATTGTTGATGTCAAGTAGTAGCAGGGGGGCTGACAGTATATTAACCGACGCCCTGTTCGTGTTTAAAAACTTGGTGATTAGTTTGATTATCACCTTGGTCTTGCTGCGATATTTTTACATTCATGGACAGTGGGAGGAGACAGTCGAGTCTGATTCGGCTGCTAAGTACGATGCGTTACAAGCTCGGATGCGCCCACATTTTCTATTCAACAGTCTGAATACGATTGCACACTTGGTGCATATTGATCCCAATAAAGCAGAGGCAGCGCTATTAGACCTAGCCGATATTATGCGTCTTACACTCGACAAACGGTCGCGGATTGCACTCAAAGAAGAGTTAGAGTTAACACTGGCGTATTTGCGTATGGAAGGTTTGCGTTTGGGAGAACGCCGCCTGACCGTTAAATTAGATATGGATCAAAACAGTTTGCCATTGGATATGGATATTCCTCCCTTTTTACTGCAACCATTGGTGGAAAATGCAGTTTACCATGGTATTCAGCCACGGCAGGATGGTGGCTTGTTAACGGTTAGTTTGTATGACGCAGGTGATCGTTTGGATGTTTCTGTTACCAACCCCTTACCACCTTCAGGTATGAGTACTCATACCAAAGGCAATCATATTGCGCAGGAAAATATGGTGAAACGCTTGCATCTTGCCTATGGCGACCGCGCTAATCTAAAAATCCAAAAGAATGTACAACAATATCGGGTTTCGTTTTCCATCCCCAAGGAGTAGAAGAATTATGACATTAAAAATTTTAATCGTTGACGATGAGGAGTATGCGCGTGCCCGCATTAAGGGGTTGTTGGCAAGCCAAGTCGATTATGGTGTTTGTGCAGAAGCCGAAAACGGGGTGGATGCAGTGATTATGACCGAGCGTTATCAGCCCGACATCGTGCTCATGGATATTTCCATGCCCGGTATGGATGGGTTGGAAGCGGCGCGGCATATTTCGGGCATGGATAGCCCGCCAGCCGTCATATTCACCACAGCGTATGGTGAATATGCTTTAGAAGCCTTTTCAACAAAAGCAACAGGGTATCTTATGAAGCCTATTAGACAAGAACAATTATTACAAAGTCTGGAACAAGCCCGTTCACTGAACCGTGCGCAACGTATGGAAGCGCTGGAAAATCGTGAAGGGCGTAATCTGCTGTCACGTAAGCATATTTGTGCGCGGATGCGAGGGAACCTTGAGTTGATTCCCATTGAAGATGTGGTGTATTTCCAAGCCGACCAAAAATACGTGACAGTGCGTCATAAGAAAGGCGAGGTTATCATCGAGGAGTCATTGAAATCACTGGAAACGGATTTGGCAGACCGTTTTATTCGTATCCACCGTAATGCACTGGTTTCCAAAAGTGCGATTGCAGGGTTGTCGAAATCATCTGTAGGTCGTACTCAAATCGTGCTGGATAATGTCAACGATCAATTGGAAGTCAGTCGTCGCCACTTGGCGGAAGTGCGTCGATTCGTGCGTAACCGTTAATTTCTCCTATTTGGGGCGTGATAGCTTCACGCCCCTATCTTTGCTGATCAATTCACTGCTTGTTGCGCAGCGCTAATGGCGCTTTCTAAATAAGCACCGTAAAAGTCAGGGCTGTTATACCCTAGTAGGCGTTCTGCTACTTCATTACCTTCCGCATTCAAAAAGAGCAGTGTTGGTGTTAGTGATGCTTGATGTTTTGCCGCAAACTCCTCTGCATTGATCTTGTTGCCATTAAAATCAATCACAGTTTGATTACCGCCTATGTCAAAGCGGCGAATTAGAATACGTGAATCATACTGACCACTGCGCAACATAGGTTCAAGGTGTTCGGTTTCTAATCTTCTGCAAAACCCACAGTAATCTGCCCGAAATGCGAGCAGTAATGGTAGTCCTTTGCTTTTCATTTCCTGCTGTAAAGCATAGAAGTCGTTAGTTTCTGGAATGATCTCTTCAGCAAAGGCAGTGGGTATCAGTGATATTATCCATAATGTCAGGCTTAGTAATGATATGGCGGTGCGATGCCGGTTCGAGTGCATGAATTTCCCTCCTTTGGGTAAGCCGCTGTCATTATTCAACTTTGTAGACAAAATATAAGGCATTTTGTTGTGGCGGGATATGCCAAAAGAGATATATAATCCACCCCTGTTGCTTAATGGGTCAGGGTAAGCCCTAGTGGTTGACCGTATATTAGTATGTATTTATACTCCATCGGGATTTAGGCGAGAGCAGGTTGTAATTTAACTTGCTCTAGAGGAACAAATGCGAAGCATACTCATTATTCAATTTATCTTGATGTTGGGCGGTGTAGCGGTGTCGTGGTCATACCAAGGTGATTCAGCATTGTTGCCTGCATTTTACGGCGGTGCTATTGCACTCGCAAATACCTTGCTGTTATCGCGTCGCGTGGTGCAAGCAGGGGAGATGGCAAAAACCAGTCCACAGCAAAGCGTGAATGCTTTGTATTTTGGTGTGGTACAACGATTTGTATTTGTGTTAGTTGCGTTAGGTTTAGGTCTGGGCTATTTGAAGTTGTCCCCTGTTCCACTCCTCGGCACGTTTATGGTGTCGCAACTGGCTTATATGCTGATGGGAACTCGCCAAGTCGGGTGATGCCAGCCAATGATTTTTTAACTTTAGTGTACGGGGTGAATTGTGAGCGAGTCTAACGCGCCAGCAATCTCAAATCCTGTCGAGTACATCCAGCACCATCTGACCAACTGGAGCGTTGGCGTTGAACACGGTAAGCAAGTCAAGATTGTTGACTTCAGCGTGTTTCATGTCGATGTTTTTTTGTTCAGTGTGTTACTCGCAGGTTTGGTTGCATTTTTTGCTTGGAAAATAGGCAGAAACCTGAATCCTGATAAGCCCACCGGGGCACAAAATGTCGTCGAGACATTACTTGAGTTTGTTAACCAACAGGTAAAGGATATTTTTCCAAATGCTGACCGTTTAATCGGCCCGCTTGCACTGACAATTTTTGTCTGGGTGCTGCTGATGAATGCCATGGACTTCTTGCCGGTTGATTTGTTACCAGCATTAGCGGGTGGTATTGCCAGCCTGTTCGGTGCAGATCCACATCATGTTTACCTGAAAGTCGTGCCGACCACCAATCTGGATACCACGTTCGGTTTGGCTTTAAGTGTATTCGCACTGATTATTTTCTATAACATTAAACACAAAGGTCTGTGGGGTTATACCAAACAGTTCCTATTCCACCCATTCGGACCTTACCTAATGCCAGTTAACATTGTGATGACGGCGATTGAGGAGGTGGCGAAGCCCGTCAGTCTCGGTCTGCGTTTGTTCGGAAACATGTTTGCGGGTGAATTGTTGTTCCTGTTGATTGCACTGTTGGCGTTTTCAGTTTGGGCAATGCCTGCTCAGATTGCATTGGGCACATTGTGGGCGATTTTCCATATGCTGGTGGTTCCGTTGCAGGCATTTATCTTTATGCTGCTGACCATTGTGTATCTGGGGCTGGCCAGCCAGAACGACGAACACCATTAAGATTTTTTGATTTTACTTTTTTTGATTTTTAACTTTTCGGAGACTTCACAATGGATGCACAAGTTGTTGCAATGATCTATTCCTACACTGCTGTAGGCGTTGGCATTATCTTGGCGGCTGCTGGTCTGGGTTCAGCGCTGGGCTGGGGTATGATCTGTTCTAAATTTATCGAAGGTATCGCTCGCCAACCTGAAATGCGTGCGCAACTGACTGGTCAAATGTTGTTTACCGGCGGCTTGATGGAAGCATTCCCAATGATCGTTCTGGGTATCTCCATGTGGTTCATCTTTGCCAACCCGTTCATCGGTGCTGCTAAAGCTGCAATGGGTGCTGGTTAATTCCCCGATTGTTAAACGTTGTTACTAACATTCGGAGGTTAACATGAACGTAACTGCAACCCTGATTGGGCAGATGATCGTTTTTTCGATCCTGATCTGGTTCATCAAAGGTGTTCTGTGGGAACCGATGCTGAAAGTGCTGGAAGATCGTAAAGCGCGTATCGCTGATGGTCTTGCTGCTGCCGAAAAAGGCAAGCACGAAGAAGAATTGGCTCGCAAACACGCCTTGGATGAGCTGAAAAAAGCCAAAGCTGAAGCTGCTGAAATCGTCGCACAAGCGCAAAAGCGTGCGTCTGAAATCGTGGACGAAGCCAAGAGTGCTGCTGTGGAAGAAGCAGGTCGCGTAAAAGTGGCGGCTCAGGCAGACATCGAGCAGGAAGTTTCCCGCGCTCGTGAAAGCTTGCGTTCACAGGTGTCTGCACTGGCGATTGCTGGGGCTGAGAAAATTCTTGGTCGCGAAGTGGATGCCAAAGCTCACGCTAAAGCATTGGATGAACTGGCTGCGCAAATTTAAGGTGGTGAACCATGTCTGATTTGACAACCGCTGCCCGTCCTTACGCCCGTGCGGTGTTTGAGATGGCGCAGGAAGCCGGGAAACTGACCGAGTGGTCAGCGCAACTGGCAGCCATGTCTGCGGTGGTCGCGGCTGACGGTTCATCTGCCTTGTTGGCTCATCCTCGCATGACCAAAGAACAGAAAGCGGACGTGTTCGCCGAGATTGCAGGTGATGCACTCGACGACCAAGGCCGTAATCTGCTCAAGGCACTGGCAGAGAATGACCGTTTTTCATTATTGCCTGAAATTTCTACCATCTTTGAACAAATGAAGGCGGAAGCGGAAGGTGCGATTGAAGCGGAAATTATTTCTGCACAGGAAATGAGCGATGACCAGCAGCAGACCATTGCTGCGGCACTCCAAAAACGCTTGGGACGTGAGATTAAGCTCGTCACTACAGTAGACCCGACCCTGATGGGGGGCGCAATTATTCGCGCCGGTGACTTGGTGATCGACGGCTCAATCCAGAGCAGGCTGAAAGATATGAAGGCGGCGTTGGCGCGTTAAGCCCAGCCGATATATTGAGGAATAGCATATGCAACTTAACCCAACTGAAATCAGTGACCTGATTAAAAAGCGCATCAGCAGCTTTGAGTCTGGTGCTGAAGCTCGCACTGAGGGTACGGTTGTCTCCGTTACGGATGGTATCGTCCGCCTTCACGGGCTTGGCGATGTAATGTCTGGCGAGATGATCGAATTCTCCAACGGCTCTTACGGTCTGGCTTTGAACCTAGAACGTGATTCCGTCGGTGCGGTTGTCCTTGGTGATTACAAAGGTATCACTGAAGGCGACACTGTAAAATGTACTGGTCGTATCTTAGAAGTACCCCACGGTCGTGGTTTGCTGGGTCGCGTTGTTGACGCACTGGGCAATCCGATTGACGGTAAAGGCCCTGTTGAAAACGACGGTTTCGCGCCGATTGAGCGTATGGCTCCGGGCGTTATCGAACGTAAATCGGTTGACCAACCGCTGCAAACCGGCGTGAAAGCACTGGATGCAATGGTTCCCATCGGTCGTGGTCAGCGTGAATTGATTATCGGCGACCGCCAAACCGGTAAAACGGCAGTGGCAGTTGATGCGATTATCAACCAGAAGGGCAAAAACGTAAAATGCGTTTATGTCGCGGTTGGTCAAAAAGCCTCTTCCGTTGCTAACGTAGTACGGAAACTCGAAGAGTACGGTGCACTGGAATACACGGTGGTGGTTGCGGCAACAGCGGCTGACCCCGCTTCCATGCAATACCTCGCGCCTTACGCGGGTTGCACCATGGGTGAATACTTCCGTGACCGTGGCGAAGACGCTTTGATCGTTTATGACGATTTGACCAAGCAGGCTTGGGCTTACCGTCAGGTTTCCCTGTTGCTGCGCCGCCCACCGGGTCGTGAGGCATATCCAGGGGATGTTTTCTACCTGCACTCCCGTTTGCTGGAACGTGCAGCGCGTGTTAACAAGGAATACGTTGAAGAATTCACCAAAGGCGAAGTGAAAGGCCAAACCGGTTCATTGACCGCACTGCCAATCATCGAAACCCAAGGCGGTGACGTTTCTGCCTTCGTACCGACCAACGTTATCTCGATCACTGATGGTCAGATCTTCTTGGAAAGCGACCTGTTCAATGCCGGTATCCGCCCTGCGATCAACGCAGGTTTGTCGGTTTCCCGCGTAGGCGGTTCTGCACAAACCAAGATCATCAAGAAACTCGGTGGTGGTGTACGTTTGGCATTGGCGCAGTACCGTGAATTGGCAGCATTCTCCCAGTTCGCATCTGACCTCGACGAAGGTACTCGTAAGTCTTTGGCTCGTGGTCAACGTGTTACCGAACTGATGAAGCAGCCGCAATTCTCCCCACTGTCCGTCGCAGAAATGGCGTTCTCGCTGTACGCCGCCAACGAGGGTTTCCTCGATGACGTCGATGCGAAGAAAATTGTGGACTTTGAAGCCGCGATGCTGAGCTATCTGCGCTCTTCTCAAAAGGAACTGCTGGACAAGATCAACGAGAAAGGTGATTTCAACGACGAGATTGCTGGTGCAATGAAAAAAGCACTGGAAACTTTCAAGTCGACCAACACTTGGTAATGGGAGGTTATTCCTATGGCAGTTGGTAAAGAAATACTGACCCAGATCAAGAGTATCGGCAATACCAAGAAGATCACCAAGGCAATGGAGATGGTTGCTGCATCCAAAATGCGCCGTGCGCAAGACCGGATGAAAGCCAGCCGTCCTTATGCTGAGAAAATGCGCCAAGTGGTTAACCACGTGGCGTATGGTCATCTTGAGTACAAACACCCTTATACCCAGGTGCGCGAAAACGTCAAACGGGTTGGCTACATCATCATGTCCTCTGACCGGGGCTTGTGTGGTGGCTTGAACGTCAACCTGTTTAAGAAAGCCTTGCAGAGTATTGCGGAATGGAAAAAGCAGGATGTCGAAGTCGACATCTGCGTTTTCGGTGCAAAAGCATCTGCGGCTTTCCGTCGTTACGGGATCGTTGCCCAGAAAACCCACATGGGCGATGCGCCCAAAGTGGCGGATATGGTAGGCACAATTAAGGTAATGCTGGATGCTTACGAAGAAGGTCGCATTGATCGCCTTTTCTTGGTTGAGAATGAATTCGTTAACAGCATGACGCAACGTCCGCAAGTGACGCAGCTCATTCCGTTGGTCGCCACAGGCACGGATTCAATCAAGCACCATTGGGACTATCTCTACGAGCCTGAGTCGAAAGAAGTTATTGACGCATTGATGCAGCGTTACATTGAATCAATCATTTACCAAGGTGCTGTTGAAAACGTTGCCTGTGAAATGGCAGCGCGGATGGTCGCCATGAAGAGCGCATCCGACAACGCCGGTAAAATGATTGGTGATTTGAAGCTGATCTACAACAAAGCGCGTCAGGCGGCGATTACTCAGGAAATTTCCGAGATTGTTGCAGGTGCTGCGGCTGTCTAAGGCTGTTACGGATTTTAAATTTTTAGTGAGGTACTGAATAATGAGTACTGGAAACATCGTTCAAGTCATCGGCGCGGTTGTTGATGTGGAATTCCCACGCACTGCTGTGCCAGCGGTCTACGATGCGTTAACAGTAGCCGACCAAGGTCTGACCTTGGAAGTCCAGCAGCAGTTGGGTGACGGCATTGTACGCACCATCGCGATGGGGGCATCTGATGGCCTTAAGCGCGGTATGCAAGCAGTAAACACAGGCGCACCGATTTCTGTGCCTGTTGGTCCGGGTACATTGGGACGTGTCATGAACGTTCTGGGTGAACCGGTTGATAATGCAGGCGAAGTTGTCTGCGACAAGAAAATGCCAATCCACCGTGCGCCACCTGCGTATGATGAATTGTCATCCGGTATTGACATTCTGGAAACAGGCATCAAGGTTATCGACCTGATCATGCCAATCGCCAAGGGTGGTAAAATCGGTCTGTTCGGTGGTGCGGGTGTAGGTAAAACCGTAACGCTGATGGAACTGATCAATAACATCGCTAAGCAACACAGCGGTTTGTCCGTGTTTGCGGGTGTTGGTGAACGTACTCGTGAAGGGAACGACTTCTACCACGAAATGACTGAAGGCGGCGTTATCGACAAGGTAGCACTGGTTTACGGTCAGATGAATGAACCACCTGGCAACCGTCTGCGCGTAGCGTTGACTGGTCTGACCATGGCGGAATATTTCCGTGACGAAGGCCGTGACGTACTGATGTTCGTTGACAACATCTACCGTTACACGCTGGCGGGTACGGAAGTATCCGCACTGTTGGGTCGTATGCCATCGGCGGTAGGTTATCAGCCAACACTGGCGGAAGAAATGGGCGCACTGCAAGAGCGTATCACTTCCACCAAAACGGGTTCGATCACCTCGTTCCAAGCGGTTTACGTGCCTGCGGATGACTTAACTGACCCATCCCCAGCTACCACGTTCGCCCACTTGGATGCGACACTGGTATTGTCACGTAATATCGCGGAACTGGGTATTTACCCAGCGGTAGATCCACTTGACTCCACCTCGCGTCAGCTTGACCCGCTGGTCGTTGGTCAGGAACACTACAGTATTGCGCGTGGCGTTCAAGGTATCCTGCAACGTTACAAAGAACTCAAGGACATCATCGCGATCTTGGGTATGGACGAACTCTCTGACGAAGACAAACAAGTCGTCGGTCGTGCGCGTCGTATCCAACGCTTCCTGTCCCAGCCGTTCTTCGTAGCGGAAGTGTTCACGGGTTCACCGGGTAAATACGTTACCCTGAAAGAAACCTTGAGCAGCTTCAAAGCCATCCTGAACGGTGAATACGACCACTTGCCAGAACAAGCGTTCTACATGGTCGGCGGCATCGACGAAGTGGTCGAAAAAGCTACGAAGCTCTGATAGGAGGGCATCATGGCGATGACATTTCATTTGGACGTAGTGACGGCAGAACAAGCACTGTTCTCTGGCACAGTCGAAGAAGTGATTGCACCGGGTGTAATGGGTGATTTGGGTATTTTGCCACGTCACTCCCAGTTGATTTCCAAGCTGCGTGCAGGTGAATTGCAGTACAAAACCGAGGAAGGCGTAATGGCATCGCTGTTCGTCTCCGGTGGCGTGCTGGAAGTTCAGCCGCATGTAGTGACGGTATTGGCTGACACCGGGATGCGTGCGGAAGACCTCGACGAGGCCGCCGCCCGCGAAGCGATGAAGCAAGCCCAAGACGCGCTGCAAGGCAAAGACCCGGAAGACCTCGATTATGAGGCGATCCAGACTGAGCTGGAGTCAGCGAAGGCGCAGATCGAAATGCTGCACCGTATCGGTAAGCTGCGCGGTCACTGAGTTTCGACACAAGTCCGCAAAAAACAGAAAGGCTGCCTAGTGCAGCCTTTTTGCTGTTTGTGACTTTAGAAAAATGCCTTATCTTGTTCCCACATCACATTTTTCTGCTTGGCAACTGCGGCTCGGAGCAATTCCAGCAAAGGGTAAGCGCGAACATTAGTGCTAACGGCGGTTTCTTCCGCATCTGCTGGTGGTTGCTTGGTGGTGGCATCAGTTTGAGCGGCTTCGGCTTTTAAGGCGGCTTCAAGGCATTGCAGTGCGGTTGCCACGTCTTCGGCACGGATGGCACTGGGAATCGTACCACTATGCCCCATCATGCGAATCAGGGCTTTCGCATCTTTTTCAAACATGGAAACACTGGCAGCGGCAGGGCTGGTGAAGCGGATCATGGCAGGCTCCTAGTCAAAATCAGAAAAGTTGTGAGCTAATCATATACTGAAAACCCGTCACATTGGCAGGTTTGTCACCCACTGACGTGACACCTGTCGCTTTCTGACAGCATTGCCAAGTTAATACCTGTCACGCCTTCCCATCAACAATAGATATAGTAAATATTATCAATGGTTTAATTGCAGAGACCAACATTGGCACACCCATTGCAGTATGCCTTTCAGTCAGAACAGCGCAACAACATAAAAAATTTATCAGCAAGCCCCAAGAGGCAGAGAGCAGGCTTAAACATCAATAACAATAAATTGCCTGACCATGCTTCGACTCCTCTAACCCCCGGCTCCATAGCGGGGGTATTTATTTTTCAGCTCTTTGCAATTAGGGGGATATTATGCAGTCAGAAAATTCGCTAAATTAACAAAATCCTCAACCGCTAAGGTTTCCGCGCGACGCACCGGATCTATCCCCACGCTTTCGATCTGTTCTGCTGTCAACAAACCTTTCAGCGTATTACGCAAGGTTTTACGGCGTTGTGAGAATGCTTGCTGCACCAGTTTGCCGAATTGTTCAGGATCATTGGCAACGTGCGGGGGCGTTGTCCACGGTTTCAGATACACCACTGCCGAATCGACCTTGGGGGGCGGAGTAAACGCGCCGGGGCCAATTTTCAGCAAATAATGCGGTTCACAATAGTATTGCACCATCACCGATAGTCGCCCGTAATCGGAACTGTCCGGTTCGGCGGTGAGGCGATCCACCACTTCCTTTTGTAGCATAAACAGCATATCGTGGATATGAACCCGATGTTCCAGAAAGTGAAAAATCAGCGGCGTGGAAATGTTGTACGGCAAGTTGCCGATAATTCGTAACGTGTCGCCGTCGCCGCGCAATGCAGGAATGTCCAGCTTGAGCGCGTCTTGGGCGTGAATGTGCAGTTTACCTTGGGCTTGTGGCTGTTCTTGCCACCATGCAATCACGTCGCGGTCGATTTCGACCACATCCAGACGCGGGAGTAATTCCAGCAGAGGGAAAGTAAGTGCACCGGGGCCGGGGCCGATTTCGACTACATGATCGGTGGGTTGCAGGTTAACCGCACGGAGCATGTTGTCGATGACGTTGCGGTCATGCAGGAAGTGCTGACCGAAACGTTTTTTGGCGTGTTGTTGGTATTGGCTCACTATTGCCCCAATATTTTCAGTTCGACGCGGCGATTTTGCGCTTTGCCGTCGGGAGTGGTGTTGTCCGCCAGCGGGGTGTTGGGGCCGTAGCCTTTAGCACTGAGGAGTTCGGCTTTCGCACCTTTTTCCACCAAGTATTTCATCACGGCTTCGGCACGGGCTTGCGAAAGCTTTTCGTTGGCTGTTTTGTCGCCGCTGCTGTCAGTGTGACCGCCAACTTCGATTTTGAGGTCAGGGTATTTCTTCAGAGTGGTGGCCGCTTCATCCAGAATCGGCAGTGAGGTAGCCGTCAGAACCGCAGAACCGGTTTCAAAGGTAACGCCTTTGAGGTTAATGTTTTCGGTTTTGGAGCAGCCGACCTGATTGACTTCGGTATTGGTGGTAGTGTCAGGACAAAGATCATCAGCGTCGGCAACACCGTCTTTGTCAGCGTCAGGAATTGCGTCGCAACCTTTGTCGTCGACCTTGACGCCTTCTTTGGTATCGAGGCACTTATCGGCATCATCAGGAATGCCGTCTTTGTCGCCATCCGGAGGGGGTAAGTCACAGCCGAGTGCGTCGATTTTTACCCCTTCTTTGGTGTCAGGGCATTTGTCGGTTTCATCAGGAATACCGTCTTTGTCGCTATCAGGTGGCGGCAGGTCACAGCCGTTGTCGTCGATTTTTGCTCCAGTAGTAGTGGTTGGACATTTGTCGGCTTCGTCAGGAATGCCGTCTTTGTCACCGTCAGGAGGTGGTAAGTCACAACCGAGCGCGTCGATTTTTACGCCTGCTTTTGTATCGAGGCATTTGTCGGCATCGTCAGGAATACCATCTTTATCGCCATCTGGTGGCGGTAAGTCACAGCCATTGGCGTCAACCTTAACACCCGCAGACGTGGTGGGGCAGCGGTCTTTCTCATCAATAACACCGTCATTATCAGTATCGTTGGGGGGTTCGCAACCACTGGTATCGACTTTAACACCTAGTGCGCTTTCAGGGCATTTATCGAGTTTGTCAGGAATGCCATCCGCATCAGTGTCTTTGGTTTCGTTTTCCAGCGCACTCACCAATTGCTGCTTTTCGGTTTCGAGCGTGGCAAAGTTTTGGCGCAATTGTGCGAATTGCTGTGATACTTCGGCAATCGCTGACACTTTTTGATCCATGTCGGTAACTTTGCCTGCTAATTCGTCTTTTTCAGCTTTACAGCTTTCTAGCTCGGCTTTTTTGACGCTTTCGGCTAATTCGCCTTTGAGAGCGGTCAGTTGGCTTTCGAGGTCGCCTTTGCCTTTGCTGGCATCTTCGAGTTGCTTGCGTAATGCCGCAATGGTTTGTTCTTGAGTTGCGAGGGTTTCCTGCGTTTTGCTTTCTAATTCCGTTTGTTGTTGGCGCAGGCTGCTGAGACTTTGATTCAGGGTGTCAATTTGTTGGGTGTTTTGCGTTTGCGCCGCAGCCGGTTGTGTGTTGGTTTGGGGGGGGGCAGTGTTGCCCATCCAATAACTGTAAGGGTTGTTGCGATAGCCATAGCCCATGTTTGGCCATGTAAAACTTGGGATGGGGGGCATGACCATGGGGGGAGGTGATGGAGGGGTAGGGGGCGTTAGCATTGGGCTATGCAAGAAGTATTGTGCTGGGTTGTAGGAATAGGGTTGCATACCGCCCGTGTAGGGTTGGGCGTAGTTACTTCCCCAGTTACTGACAGCCTGCGGTTGGGTGTAAGTATAGGTGCTGGTTGGGGTGACTGTTGTACTGGCGTTAGTAGTGGCGGTATCTGCTTGAGGGTAGACGTAAATACCCGCTGCACTGTTACCGCTGGTGCTACTCGTGCTGGTTTGTGGGTAAACATATGTTCCCGTTGTGCCAGTACTGGTTGCTGCTGGTTGGGTATAGCTATACGTTTGTTTCGATGTGGTGCTGTCGGTGGTAATGCTGGTATCGGGCGGCAACATCGCAGGGTCGGGAAATTGCGGCGTTTCAGCGTAAGCGCTAACTGACAGGGTAGACAGCACAGTCAAGCGGGCAATCAGTGTGTGCATGGAAGACTCTCTCTCAAAAATACCTGAAGTATTATGGTGTAAATGGTTATTTTCCACCAATCGCCAAATCGCGACGTGCGGCTGAAATCGTGATAGTGAAGCCTGCAATGACATCAAGAAATGCCATGCCAGTCAAAATCAGGAAAACAGAATTACCAGCCCATGGGTAGATCAACCAGGCTGTTAGGTAAAAAATCAACACAAATGTTGATAATAAATGATCCACAATCGTCGTTTCTGAGGTACGGGTCGATTTGAATAGTTCAACATACAAGAAGAGCACACCGAGTAGAACCATGAAATCCCCCCATGTGGGTTTCCACAACGCTTTGGAAGGTAAGTGCAAGTGAAACAAAACGTGGTTTAAGCCGTCAGGGAATAAGTTGGTTTTCACTGCCAGCCAGTAGATCAGCAGTAATATGCCAAAAAATGGGACAATTTGTATTATTTTAAACATAAAATTACTGACACTCCATCGTTCTTCTTTCGAGAATATCACTACAGTATACACGCGCTAATACGTTCGTCGGAATATTTTGTGGTGTGTTTGCCACACAGAATATAGTGAGCCTGATCATGTGACCCAATACAATAATAAAGGCACGCAGACAGAGAGATATCACGATGAATAACAAAAAAATACTTTCCCCTAAATGGGCTATCTTACCATTGCTATTCTGTTCTGCCGCTGTTCTCGCAGGAGACGGCGGTCATGATGGGTCATATGGTAATATTCCTCTTCCACCAGCCGCAGCGCTAACGCTGGAAGATAACGCAGCAGCACCCGTACCTGTCCCCGATTCTATGGCTCAAGCCCAAGCACTGGGGCAGGAAAGTGATGGCTTTCTGGAAGATTCCACAGAAACCTCCACGGTAAATACGGGTTATGTGGGGGGCAATACCCGCATTGGTGTTGGCATTGACACTGAGCTCAAGGGTAAGGCTGAGGCCAGTCAAGTAATTCACGAAAATGGCAGCAGCGCTACTATCGGGCAGGGCTACGTTGGTTTCAACCCGAATGCTGACAAAGATGCTGGTGAAGAATCCTTAACAGGTGCAGGTGCAAAACTGAGCCATCACTGGGTATCCGGCGATGCTAATAATCCTTCACGCGTCAACAAGATTTTTGGTGCTTATGACCAAAATGAGCAAGAAGATAAAAAAGCCACGCTTGGTTATGGTCAGGAGAATGCCAGCTTGTTCTGGTCAGGGCATGTCAGTAAAGGGCTTTCTGAGGGGCGGGCAACCACTACGCCGGGTGTGACTGAGAAAGCCTATGACTTGGGTGTTGGCGGGCGCGTTGGGACTTTTTTGCCTGAGCAGCAAATGCGTGTGCAAGGTGGTTTGGACTATGAGTGGGGCAAAGATTTTTCTGCCAGTGAAAAGCGCCCCACGCAAACAACCCTCACGGGCGGTGTGGAAAAATTCTTCCCCGATACCCCGCATAGTGTGGGTGCAGAAGTAGAGGTCTACAAAAAAGCCGGTGGTGCCATGGTTTCCGAAGATGCCGAAGCCCGTGGTGGTATTTCCTACCGCTATGACATCGGCAGTGAAGCTGGCGTGTGGCAACCTGAACAGCGCTATCGTCGTATCCGTACTGAAATTCCAGGTGAACAAATCAAGCAGCCGCCCAAAATTGAGCGCAAGCTGGTTAAAAACACCATGGAATTGGAATCTGATACCTTCTTCAAACTCGATAGCGCCAAGTTAACACCTGAAGCACAGGAACGGATGAAAGCGGTTATGGGACAAATTCGTGCCTCTGGACATGAAGGTAATATCCGCATTACCGGCAATACCTGCGATAAAGGTTCAGATGCGCACAACCAAAGTCTATCTGAACGCCGTGCGAATGCCGTGCGTGATTTTATGGTCAAAAACGGTTTCAGTGCGGACGAATTGCAGGCGCGTGGTTTGGGTGAATCGCAGCCTAAATACCCCAATACTGAAGCAGAAGGCCATAAAAACCGTCGGGTAGACATCGAATACGTTACTTACCAGAATGAATACAAGGATGAAGTGATTGAGCAGGGTGGAACGTCCACCAGCGACCCTAAAGTGGTATGGCGCAAAGAATTGATTCCTGAGCCACCACTGTGGGTGCGTCAAGCCTTGCGTAACACGGCTGATCACAAACAAACCGTGGATACTTACAAGACCACGGCTGGCAGTGCTAACGGCGGCAATGGCGGGAACACGCCGGTTGCGGTGAATGACAATGCGACGACCACCGCTGAGACGCCGGTTGCGATTGATGTGCTGACGAACGATACCGACCCGAACGGTGATCCACTGAGCATTGCCAGTTTTGCTCAGGGTACGAATGGTGCCGTGACACAAGTGGGTAATATGTTGGTCTACACACCGGTGGCGGGTTTTACTGGTACTGATCAGTTTACCTACATTGTGAAAGATCCAGGCAATAATCAAAGCCAAGCGACAGTCACTGTCACGGTCGGTGGGGCTGCTAACCCGAATGCACCTATTGCGAATACCGATCAAGTGGAAACGATTCGGGATGTTGCCGTCACTATCCCTGTTTTGGATAATGATCGTGACCCCAATGGTGATCCGTTGAGCGTTACCGGCACGGGTGCTGCTACCAATGGTACAGTAACGCAAAGTGGTAACAACGTAACGTACACGCCTAATCCAGGTTTTACCGGTGATGACCGGTTTACTTATACCGTTACCGACGGTAATGGCAACACGGTAACGGGTGATGTGTTTGTGCGGGTGAATACGCCGGGTGGTAACTTGAATGCACAGGCCGATTTGTACACCGTTGATATGAACAGCAGCGACAACGTGTTTGCTGTGATGAGTAATGACGAGGTTCCGGCAGGCGGGGCAACGTTGACCATTGTTAACGCGCCGGGTCATGGTTCTGCGAGTGTTTCTGGTAATCAGATCGTGTATACGCCGACAATCGGTTACTCAGGTGTGGATGAGTTGACCTATCGTCTGACGGATGATCGGGGCTTTACCACGGAAACAACGGTGGATATCACCATCAGTGGCACGACAACACCGGGTAATCTTGCACCAACAGGTGATTATCTGTTGATTGACCTGAACGATACCACCACGAAAACCTTGGCAGTATTGGATAACGATACGGGTGATGAAATGACCATTATCGCGGTCAGTACGCCGCAGTACGGTACTGCGCGTATCAGTGCTGATGGCAAATCCATCCTGTTCACCTTACGTCATGGTTATTGTGCTGACCACGAGTTCACCTATATCGTGAAAGACAAGTACGGTAATCAGGCGCAAGCGACGGTGACCGTTGATGTGGCTCCAGCCAATATCAAAGATCCCAATAGCCCTCCGGCTTAAGCGTCGGTAACGCCAGCGCTTTGAGCAGGCCGCTCTGGAAACGGGGCGGCTTTTTTGCGTTAGTGGTAAGCGTTGAAGACTTGTATGGCTATAAAGATAAGGATGCCGGTAATGATCAGCGTTTGGTTAAGGCGTTGCGAACGGCGTATTTCTTTACGTAAGTCTTCGAGTTGCTGCGATTCCCACTGCATTTTGAGTTTTTGCTGGGTGGTTTGCTGCATGATGTCGTGCAGCATATTGGGCATGTACGGCAAGTTTTCGAGGAGCTTAGACAGGTTGACCTTCACGCCGTTGAACAAGGCACGCACGCCCACTTGCTCATCCATCCAACGCTCAATGAACGGTTTCGCGGTTGACCACAAATCCAGGTCGGGGTAAAGCTGCCGCCCCAAACCTTCGATATTCAGCAAGGTTTTTTGCAGCAAAACCAATTGCGGTTGTACTTCCATATTAAAGCGTCGTGCCGTCTGGAACAGGCGCAGCAAAAATTGCCCGAAGGAAATGTCTTTAATCGGCAGGTTGAAAATCGGTTCGCACACCGAACGGATCGCTGATTCAAATTCATCGACTCGTGTGGTGGGCGGAACCCAGCCGGATTCCACATGCAGTTCCGCGACCCGTTTGTAATCGCGCTGGAAAAAGGCGTAGAAGTTTTCCGCGAGGTAACGCTTGTCAGCGGGGGATAGCGTGCCAACAATGCCGAAATCCACCGCGATGTATTGCGGTTCGTTAGGGTTGGAAGCATTGACGAAAATATTGCCGGGGTGCATGTCGGCGTGGAAAAAGTTGTGGCGGAAGACTTGGGTGAAAAACACTTCCACGCCCAATTCGCCCAGCCGTTTGAAATTGATATGGTGCGCTTTGAGTTGGTCGATGTCGCCGACGGGGATGCCGTAAATCCGTTCCATCACCATCACGTTGGGGTGGGTGTAATCCCAATAGATTTCAGGCACATACAGGGTGGTGCTGCCCTCGAAATTGCGGCGGATTTGGCTGGCGTTGGCGGCTTCGCGCATCAAATCGAGTTCGTCGAAAATGGTCTTTTCGTATTCAGCAACCACTTCCACGGGGCGCAGACGGCGGGCTTCTTTCCAATAACGTTGCAGCAAGCCCGCCATCATGTACATCAGTTCCACATCTTGGCTGATGGTTTTTTCAATGCCGGGGCGCAATACTTTGACCACCACTTCTTTGCCATCCCACAATTGCGCGGCGTGCACTTGGGCGATGGAGGCGGATGCCATTGGGTCAGTTTCAAAGCGTTGGAACACGTCGGTGACGGATTTGCCGTAAGCCTTTTCGATCATTTTCCGTGCTTCGATGCTGGAAAACGGTGGCACACGGTCTTGCAAACGGGTTAATTCGGCGGCGATGTCATCCGGCAGCAAGTCGCGGCGGGTGGAGAGCATTTGCCCGAATTTGATGAAAATCGGCCCTAAATCTTCCAGTGCACGGCGGATGCGTTCGCCGCGTGGGCGGGTTTCTTGCTTGCCCCAATTCCACGGCAGAATGTGATAGATAAACGCTACAGGGCGCATGAAAGGGAGATTGAGGACGAGTTCGTCCAAACCGTGACGGATGAAGACACGGTTGATCGTCCACAGGCGGAGGATGCGGGTGAAGGGTTTCATGCTTGACGTTTAACCTTTTGGCTTGCTAGGCGCTTTCATAGTGCGCAAGCGTGACTGTACCGCATCATCAATCACTTTCTTACCGAAAATGAGAGAAATTTCATGCAGTATGTCGGGATGGGTAAGTTCTTTCCATACCTTGAATGTAAAGGCATCAAATACAAATCCGTCACTGCGTTGCTGAAATACCCAAATTCCACGAGCATCCGCTAATGTTAGGGATTGAGCTTGTAGGCGTAGGGCATAGGATTTTGCTTGCAGAAAAGCATCTTTCAATTCTTTGGGTGAGCTAATGCGGAATTTGCATTCGAGTACCGAAATCGCGCTTTCCTCGCCCGATTTGAGATCACAACCGAGTACGTAGTCGGGGTAGTTGCGTTGTCCGCGTCCCATTCTAACGGGGAGTTGTCTAACCCAATCGGTTGGTGTGAAACCTAATTTTAACAGTAGCGGTTCAAGTAATTGGGTTTCGA
Organism: Candidatus Thiothrix putei; assembly: GCA_029972225.1. NCBI lineage: Bacteria > Pseudomonadati > Pseudomonadota > Gammaproteobacteria > Thiotrichales > Thiotrichaceae > Thiothrix > Candidatus Thiothrix putei. The sequence goes on along the minus strand of CP124756.1, from coordinate 3,849,875 downwards.
CATCCCGTTCATTGTTCAATGTCAAATCGCCGAAAGTGAGTTCGCTGGGGGCGATGGGAAGTAGGGTTGTATCAAAACCTGTTTGTTTAATGAGTTCGCAAATGGCTTGGTATTCTTCTAGGCTTAGTGCGCTACCGCTACGCCCTTGAAAATGGGCTTTTACAGCAGGAGAAGCACCGAGCAACGGGTCTTGTGCGAATGTTTTAAACGTGATGGGGGGTATTTTGAGAGGATGCCCGACTCTGATGCTATTGTAGTAATAGAAAAAAGGATCGTTAAAACCGTCATCCACAACACGCCAAATAGAGTGGAGATAGCTACGCGGTGAAGCGCACCACATTAATACGATGTCACCACGACGCGCTTCTAAGTTACCTTGCCAAAAACTGATGGATTTTTCATTGGCTTCATCTAAATATTCAAAGTCAACGCTGTTGCCAATGGAAAACCAAACACGGGACGCTTCGGGTAATGAATTGGTATTTGCTAACTGGATATTTTTGGGCGCGAAGTCATATAAAAAGGCGTTCAATTCCTCAGGGGAAAGACCATGTTCATGGCGAAATGCTTGAAATACTCGATTAATTTCAAGATAGTACAGAGCACGTTCACGCTTTTGTTGCTTGGTAGGTTCATCGGGTAGAGTAATGCCAAAAAAATGACAGATTTTGGTCAGGTGATCAAAACGTTTGATAAAAAAATAGGGGATGAAGTAATCAGGATGAGCGGTATGTAAGCCCGCTGATAGCCCTGTAATAGTAGTAAAAACTTGTCGATAAACTGTATCATCTTCAAGTCCACCGCCTACTAAAACGAGCCATTGATTTTCCTCCCCAACATTGACAGGTATTTCCCAGCCATCATCTACCATTTCTATAAATAGTTCGTCGGCTTCTTGATTGTCATGGATAGGAATATCGTCTGTGAATTCATGAAGTAAGTTATTCAGATTGACTGAGAGAATGTCTGATTCTCCATCCTCAATATTTTCAAAGCCGAAAACTTCAGCGGTAAATTCCAACTCTTGGCGTATGTCACCCGTATTATCAAGTACCTTCCAATGTTCCGTGACATCACGTTTGATGGCTGCCTGCCCCTCTGGCGAGGAGCGGTACAAATCCCAAATATAGCGGTTGAATTGCATAATAGTTGTTAGCCCTGTGAATGGTGATGTGTGGAAGTCATGCCAAGCCAATAAATGCTTCAAAATTGTCGGGGTCTACACGCATGGTTACACAATCTGGGTAAGCATTCGTGAATGTAACAGGAAACTTTGCCTTCGCCTTGGGATTCCACTTGAATTCCCATGCGTGGAGTTTGCCGCCACTGTCTTCGAGGTAGTCGATCTCTTGCTGTTGGGTGGTGCGCCAAAAGTAACGCCGTGTGAAAAAAAGATTTTGTTGGTAGGACAGGTATTTCATACGTTCACTAATCAGGAAGTTTTCCCAGAGTGAACCTACGTCAGTACGTGATTCCAGCGGGTTGAAGTTATTGATCAGGGCGTTACGAATGCCATTGTCGAAAAAGTAGATTTTGCGCCCTTTTTTGATTTCATTGCGGTGATTACCACTGTAAGCGGGCAGACGAAACAGCACATAGGCTTTTTCTAGCAGGTCGATATATTTCTCAACCGTATGAGCGTTGGTATCGGTGAGTTGTGCCAATTCGTTGAAAGACACTTCTGAGCCAACTTGTAGGGCAACGGCTTTGATTAATTTATCCAGCAGTTGGGGTTTGCGAACACCTTCCAAACTGAGTAAGTCTTTGTAGAGGTAGCTGCTCGTGAGTGATTTCAATACGTGTGCGCTATTGCCTTCACTGAGTGCATTGACGACATCGGGGTAATAACCGTAAATCATGCGGTGTGGCAGCAAGCGTTTTTCAGCAAACCAGCCATGATGTTCAACCATTTCAACAAACGATAGCGGGTACAGTTCGTATTCAAATTTACGCCCCGTGAGCGGTTCATTAATTTTGCTGGCAAGCTCAAACGCTGATGAACCCGTTGCAATCACTTGAATATGGGGTAATTGATCGGTGAATAATTTTAAGGTTAAACCGATATTTTCGATGCGCTGTGCTTCGTCAATAAAAACAATTTTGTGATTGCCGACCAAGGCGGCTAGGCGTGTAGAGGTGGTGTTAGCGAGTATTTCCCGCATATCAGGCTCATCACCGTTGAACTTCATGACGGGCATGGCGAGATTTGCCAGCAACGTTTGTACTAGCGTGGTTTTACCGACTTGTCGTGAACCCATGAGCAAGATGGCTTTGCCTTTGAACAGCTTGCTTTGTATTTCCGCGAGGAGTTGCCGGTTGATCATGCAGTACTTCTTGAATCGTAATTCGTGAATAGTATGATATTTTTGAATTACAATTCAAGAAAAAGGTGTTTACCACATCAAATCGTCGGGAATTTTGTAATCGGCGTAGGGATCGTCTTCTTCCACGGCTGCTGGCTCGGTGCTGCCGGTGTTTTGCACCAGAATGCAGGCGGCATCGCGTTGGGCAATTTTCTCGGCAACCTGTTTGGGAACGAGTTCGTAGCCGTCGCCCAATTTGACCAGCACGATAATGCCGTAGGCCAGTTGGTCTTGCAGTTCTGCTGTGAGGTAAATCTTTTTGATCTTGCTGCCATCGGCAAACTGGTAGGCAATATCGCCGCGCTTGCGGTCAATGCGGTTGAGGGTAATCAATTGCTTGATTTGTGCTTGAATGGCTTTTTTCTCAGCTTGTTCGCGCTGTTGACGGTTGAGTTCTTTGGAACGTTCGGCTTTTTCCTGTAGCGCTTTTTCGGCGAGTAATTTGGCTTCATCCACCATGACTTCACCGCTTTTCTTGGCTTGTTTCTGTGCCTTGGCGGTTTTTTGGTGGGCTTGCTTGCGCTGTTCTTGTTCGAGCTTGGCGGCTTTGGTTTTATCGATCAAGCCAGCCTTGAGCAGTTGGTCTTTGAGTGATGCCATGAGGGAATCCATCGGTAACAAGTAATGGCGGTAGTATAGCATTTGATGGTTATTACAACTGCCGTAATTCCTTGCGCAAAATTTTGCCCACATTACTTTTTGGCAACGACGCGACAAACACGATTTGTTTTGGACACTTGTAGGCAGACAGTTCCTTGCGGCAATACGCCTTGAGTTCTTCCAGCGTCAGGCTGTCATCCTTTTTGACGATGAAGGCTTTGACCACTTCACCCGAATGCTCATCCGGCACGCCGATCACACCCGCTTCGAGAATTTTCGGGTGGGCTGCTAACACCTCTTCTACCTCGTTCGGGTATACGTTGAAGCCGGAAACCAGCACCATGTCCTTGAGGCGATCCACCAGTTTGACATAACCCTGAGCATTGATCACGGCAATATCGCCGGTTTTTAGCCAGCCATCACCGGGCATTACTTTGGCGGTTTCATCCGGGCGTTGCCAGTAGCCCTGCATCACCTGTGGCCCCCGCACCCACAATTCGCCTGCTTCACCCACCCCTTGCTCATTGTCGTTGACATCGCGGATGGATACCTCCGTCGAGGAAATCGGTAAACCGATCATGCCGTTATAGCTTTCCAGCGTAACCGGGTTGATGCAGACCGCAGGGGAAGTTTCCGTTAGCCCGTAAGCCTCTAGTAGCACCGAGCCGGTTCGTGCTTTCCAGCGTTCGGCGACTGATTTCTGCACCGCCATACCGCCACCTAGCGAAATCTTGACGTGGGAAAAATTCACCTTGCCAATATCCGCGTGATTGAGCATGGCGTTGTACAAGGTGTTGACGCCAGTGATGAAGGTGAACGGTTCTTTGGCGAGATCCTTGAGGAAAGCGGGTAAGTCACGCGGGTTGGTGATGAGGACGTTTTTTGCGCCCATTTCTATCGCAAACAGGGCATTCGCGGTCAGGGCAAACACATGGTACAGCGGTAGGGCGGTGATGAAAATTTCCTTGCCGTGTTCCAAACAGCCTTTCGTCCATGCATCGGCTTGCAGCATGTTTGCCAGCAGGTTGCGGTGGCTGAGCGCTGCACCTTTTGCAACACCGGTAGTACCGCCGGTGTATTGCAGGAAAGCAATGTCCTCATGTCCGGGGTTGGCATCTTGGTAGCTGTGCGTGTACTGCCTGCCCAGCCGTAATGCCTGATTGAAACCGATGGCTTCCGGTAACTGGTAGGCAGGAACCATCTTTTTCACATACCTGACTACGGTGTTGACCAGCAGGGATTTGGGAAAGCCTAGCAAGTCGCCGATTTCGGTGGTAATGATGGTTTTGATACCGATTTCATCCATCACGTCTTCCAGCGTATGGGCAAAATTGGCAAGGATGACAATGGCTTTCGCGCCCGAATCCTTCAACTGGTGTTCGAGTTCACGGTCAGTGTAGAGCGGGTTGGTGTTAACGACCACCAGCCCGGCACGCAAGGCAGCGAACAATGCAATCGGGTATTGCAGCAGGTTGGGCATCATGATGGCGATACGGTCGCCGCGTTGCAAGCCTGCGCCGTGGATCAGGTAAGCGGCAAACTGGCGGGTTAATTCATCCACTTCAGCATAGCTCAGCACCTTATCCAGATTGCTGAAGGCGGGGCGGTCGCGGTATTTTTCAACACTACGGTGGAACAAATCTGCCAGCGAACGGTACTGGCTCAGATCAATTTCTGCCGGGACTTGTGGTGGGTAGCTTTGCAGCCATAGCTTGTCCATTTCCTCCTCCTTTACCCGCTGTGACGGGGTATTGTTTTACCTCATCTTAAAGCATCTGCCATTCAGGTATCCAGAAACAAATCAGGGAGTAGGGTTGCTCTATTAAATGTTTAGAATATCATCGGATACATCAGATTAATTGCCTGCTTTTCTTCATTCGTTAATTCATAAGACATTGCTTCAATAAATAAAGCCTTATCTGCATCATCCTCCGAAATGATCAGATTAGCCTCAAACCACATAAACAAGGTCTCTTGGTCTGGATTTAAAGGCTTTTCCCGCAAAATCAGCCGGGTTGAGAAATGACTTTTCTGCATGGCTACATACTCCAGATTATCTCGGCCTGTCACCAAGGCCAATGCTAGAGTCTCTCTCGGTGAAACTGCCAAGTTGGCTCTGCGGTATTGGTACTCTTGGTTCATGTAAGCATCAGCAAAAGGGTCTTCTGCGTTAAGGATCGAGGTGTTGATGTAATATGTCAGCAGCATATCCTTTTGCTCAATAGAAAGCTGGTTGTTGTTCAGCACATACAATGCCCGGATTTCCTCCGGTGACAAAAACTCTGGAATATAATCAATTACATCCGCCGCAATCTTGTCATTTGTTACCAATGTCGATAACACACCCACGACATCCGTGTTTTCGTCAAAAGAACTCATAAGCAACCTAGACAGGGATTTGATAATGACTGGGTTATTCTCATTCAACAACAAATTATAAACTTCCCCAGTTTTGCCTATCATTTCTTTTGAATCCAGCAACTGTTCAATCAGGAGAAGTTTTTGCTCAGGTAGCGTCGATTGCGTCAATGTTGCAACTGTATAAACCTCCCTCCGGTTCTCATTAGTCGGATTCAGTTGTTGGAATGCTTGGTTAATGTTTGTTACGGGACGGTTATCCATCGCATTGCTAGTATTAGCCGTCTGTTGAGCTTTTTTAAGATTACGGTTAGGTCTGATTGGTTTAGCGCTTGCCACGTTCCCTAAGTGGCGAGGAAACGCTGTTGTTGGCATGGGAAAAGTCTGTACTTTTGACGCCAACTCTAGTCCTCTATCTCTGACAATCTCAACTAACCCCGAATCAGGCGGATAAAAATAAATACTCATAGATACCGCTAATGTTGCCAATAATATCCAAGGGTATTTGTGGTCAGTCAAATAAGTATCTTGCAAGATCATAGCGCCTGTTACCTCGCAAAGGGCAAATGCCTAAAAACGTATTTGGGCTGGACGTTATCAAGTAAACCATAGTTCTTACCACCCGATGCCAATGCCTTCATCGCAAACGTATCACTTCGGTATCGTCCACGGTTGTAGCTATATTTTTTCGTCCGCGCATTATAGGTAATACTGGGGGCTTCAGAGGCAGCAGGTAGCGGGGTATAATCAACTCCTACTTTTTTTGCTAAATCTAAAAACAATAAAACCCCCATTGGTGAGGGGGGATAATCATACCTGACTCCCCAGTAACCCTTAAAGTTTGGAATAGGTTCCTTAAAAGCGGGCAAGGACGTAAGATGCAAACAGCTTTTTTGACCTAATTTGGTAACAGTGCCATCACAACCGGCACTGTTTTCCGGGAGGATATGATAAACCAGATTGGAATACTCAACTCCTAAATGCCCAACCCAACCAGATTGGAAACGCCAATAGCCATCTATGTATACGATGTCACGACCGTGTATGTCGAAATTATTAGCGTTGGTTGAGTGTGGAAATATCAGACACGCCACACAAACCATAAATAAATTATTAATACTCATAATAAATACATATCATTAAAAGCAAGTCCTCTGTATAATGATATTATATTTGCATAACTAATGATATATTAACTAATAATCTTTATTTATTCTTGGCTTGGTCTTGTGTGAATGGGCACATTGTCAAATTCTTGCTTCGGCAAATTTTGTTGTTGTGTAACTAATTATCTACTTCTCCATAAACTTTTGCTGAGACGAGTATGGGCGTTGTTAATTTCTCAACGGTTTGCCGGTTTCGAGCATGTGACTGACCCGCGCCAGTGTTTCCGGTTTACGTACCAGTTGGGTGAATTGCGCATATTCCAGCGCCAGCAGGTCGTCTTCGCTCAGGGTTTCGGTCATGTCGGTGTCGCCGCCGCTGAGGACGGTTGCCAGTGCCTCAGCAATTACGGCGTCGTAAGGCGTGGTTTTGCCCTGTGCGAGAAAGTCGTTGACAGCCATTTCCATTGCCACTTTCGCGGTCGCGCCGGGCAGGTGGAAAATGGGCGGAACGGGCGGTTGGTAGCCTTCAATCATGGAGAGCGCCCGTGCTTTGGCATCAGCCAGCAGGCGGTCACGGTTCATGGTGATGCCGTCGGTGGGGCGCAGGAACAGGTAGTCTTTGGCTTCAAATGCGGATTTGGCGACGGTGGCGACGCTGATGATTTCAAAGCATTTCAGCACGGGTGGTAATGGGCCACGCGGCATTCTGGGGTTATTGCTCCAGCGATGCAGCATTTCCTTGCAGCCGCCCCAGCCGGGGATCAGGCCGACGCCGGTTTCGACCAGTCCGACGTAGGTTTCAGCGTGGGCTTGCAGGGCATCGCAGTGCAGCAGGATTTCGCAGCCACCGCCCAGCGCCAATCCAAAGGGTGCGCCCACTACCGGGAAGGGGGCATATTTGAGCTTTTTGTAGGCTTGCTGGCCACCACTGACCATTTTGTCGACTTCATCCCAGCCGCCGAGTTTGGCGGCGAACATCAACAAGCCGAGGTTGGCACCAGCGGAGAAATTGCTGCCTTCGTTGTAAATGACCAGCGCCTGGTGGTTTTGCGGGATGAACTCGACGCTTTCCTCAATCATTTCCAGAATCAGCGGGTCGAGGGAATTCATTTTGCTGTGGAATTCGAGGCAGGCGACGCCATCGCCGATGTCCCACAGGCTGGCAGCGTCGTTTTCCAGCAGCGGTTCGGCGTGGCGTTTGAGGTCGGCGAGCAACAGGACGCCGGGGGGGCGTTGTAATGGGATGTACGAGCCGTCGGGTTGGAGGTAGAGGGTTTCGCCTGCGTCGTGCCGGTAGAAACCGTGGGCACGTGCTTTTTCCAGCAGAGGGGGAATCCCCCCCCTCCCTAACCCTCCCCCCGCAAGGGGTGGAGGGGACAAGACGCTATCTCCACGAACCTCTTCGCTCCCTTCCCCCCTTGCGGGGGAAGGGCTGGGGATGGGGGGAACGGCGTCAGCCGCCAACCGCTTGGCAAAATCCTCCGCCCCCAATTGGTCGATCAGCTCAAACGGCCCAAATTTCCAGTTATACCCCAACTTCATCGCGGTGTTGACGGCGCAAATATCGTCGGCAATTTCCGGCACCAGCGCGGCGGCATAGCGCAAGGTTTGCGACAGCACCCGCCAGGCATATTGACCACCCTTGTCGGAGTGCGAAACCAAAGCCTGTAAACCACCCTCTTTCGCCGCCTTCACACTTGCCAGTTTGGCGGGTTGGGTGGGGCTGTATTCGCCCGTTTGCAGGTCGATGGATGCTTTCACCTTGCCACCACCTGCGGTATTGAAGCGGTAGAAACCACCCTTGCCTTTGCGCCCGGTATAGCCTTCGTCGATCATTTTCTGGATCAGTGGCGGAATCGTGGCCTTTTCCAGCAAGGCGTCACCCGCTGGCAGGCTGCGGTTCATGCTGCGCATCAGGTGCGGCATCAGGTCGATGCCCACCAGATCGGAAAGGCCGAACACGCCGGTTTTGGGAATACCCATCGGCCTGCCAACGACGGCATCGGCTTCTTCCACCGTCAGCCCCATGTCGATGGCTTCCTGAATCGCGGTCTGTATCCAGAAAATACCGATACGGTTGGCGATGAATCCGGGGGTATCCTTGCAATCGACCACACCCTTGCCCAGCTTCAGGTCGGCGTATTCACGGATTTTGCGGGCAGCGTCCTGATCGGTTTGCGGGCTGGTGACGATTTCCAGCAGGCGCATGTAGCGCGGCGGGTTGAAGAAATGGGTGATCATGAAGTGCGCGGCGAAGTCTTCCGGCAAGCCTGCCACCAGTTCGTGTAGCGGGATCGAAGAGGTGTTGGAGGAAATGATCGCGTCCGCTTTGCGCACCGTTGCCAGCTTGCGGTACAGGTCTTGCTTGATGGCGAGGCGTTCGACGATGGCTTCGATGATCCAGTCGCATTCGGCGAGTTGCGGCAGATCGTCTTCGATATTACCGGGGGTGACGAGGTGGGCGTTCTTCTTGTGCATGAACGGTGCCGGGTCGGCCTTGAGTAGCTTGTCGAGGGCGGTTTTGGCAATTTGGCTGCGGTCGGTCGCACCTTCCGGCACGATGTCGAGCAGCATCACGGGGGTTCCGGCGTTGGCGATGTGGGCGGCAATGCCTGCGCCCATCACGCCTGCGCCGATTACGGCAACTTTACGGATGTCCATCACACGGCCTCCAGTATGGTTGCGATACCTTGCCCGCCGCCGATGCACTGGGTAGCAAGGGCAAATTGCTTGCCTTCGCGCTTGAGCAGGGATGCGGCTTTGCCGGTGATACGTGCGCCAGTGGCACCGAGTGGATGGCCGAGGGCAATGGCTCCGCCGTCGAGGTTAACCTTGCTTTCATCCAGCCCGAGATCACGGATGCAGGCGATGGATTGGGAGGCAAACGCTTCATTGAGTTCGATGATGTCGAGGTCGGCGACACTCAGCCGGGCGCGTTGTAAAGCTTTCTGGCTGGAAACGATCGGCCCCAGCCCCATGGTTTCGGGGGCGCAGCCGGAAATGGCGATACTGCGGATGCGGGCGAGGATCGGCAAGCCGTGCGCGGTGGCGAATTCCTCGCTGCATACCAGGGTGGCGGATGCGCCATCAGTGAGCGGGGAAGCTGTGCCTGCCGTAACCGTGCCGTTGGCGTCGAAAGCAGGTTTCAGCCCTGCCAGTATTGCGGTGGTGGTGTCGGGGCGCAGGCAGCCATCCTGTTTGACGGCACCGACCATGATGATTTCATCCGCCAGTTTGCCGTCACGTTGGGCTGCTGCGGCTTTTTGCTGGCTGGCAACAGCGAAGGCTTCCTGTTCCGCACGCGGAATGGCGTATTGTTTCGCTACATTTTCGGCAGTTTGCCCCATGCTGATGTAGGCAGCGGGCAGTTTTTCATACAGGTGCGGATTAGGCGAGGGGTTGAAACCTGTCATGGGGATGCGGGTCATGGATTCCACCCCAGCGCAGATGAAGGCGTTTCCGGCATTCATTTGGATTGCGCCCGCCGCCTGATGGATGGCCTGCATGGAGGAGCCGCAGAAGCGGTTGACGGTGACGCCGCCGACGGCTTGCGGTAAGCCTGCCATCAGCACCACCAGTCGTGCCATGTTGAAACCTTGCTCACCTTCAGGGAAGGCGCAGCCGAGGATCAGGTCTTCGATTTCAGCACCATCGACGCCGGTTTTTGCCAGTAAGCCGGTAACGGCGGCAGTGGCAAGGTCGTCAGGGCGGACTTTTGCAAATGCGCCCTTGAAACCAAGAGTGAACGGGGTGCGGGCGTACCCGGCGATGACAACGCTTTTCATGCTTGATCCTCCTTCGGTACAGTTTTATTTTTGACTTGTTATATCTGATGGTAGGACTAGGAATTAGTTGCGTCAAATCAATGGCAGTTTGTAGTGTTATGTGTCGGAAAAACGTAGCATTTCGAGGTGGGGGACGCCTTCTTCGAGGTATTCCTCACTAACGGTGGTGAAGCCGAGGTTGGCGTAAAACGGCTGGAGGTAGGCTTGGGCGCTGATGCGGATGGCTTGACCGGGATAGCGTTCAGCGATGTTGGCGATGGCGACTTGCATGATGCGCTTGCCAAGACCGGTGCGGCGATAGGCTTGGGTGGTGAGTACCCTGCCGATGGAGGGTTCGGGGTATTTTTCGCCGGGGTCGACGACGCGCAGGTAGGCGGCGACTTTGCCGTCATGCAAGGCGGTCAGATGCCAGCAGTGGGGGTCATGTTCATCAGAATCGGGGCAGCAGATGTGTTGCTCGGCGATGAATACGGTTTGGCGGGCGAGGGTAATGGCGTGGAACTGGGGGGCGGATAGGTTTTCCAGTCTAGCCCAGTGGAGTTTGATGTCGGTCATGTTGCTAATCCAGTCGAGAGTCAGTTATTGGCTATACTATTCCTAATAATGCAGTAGGAGAAAATCCATATGTTCCAATTTCCCATGGATTATCAGGTGTCGTTTGATGGTCGATTTGACTTATCCACAGCACCAACTCGCCCGCCTAAGGATGTGCCGGATGATAAGATTTTAGAAGAACGCCTGCAAAAGTTGGTGGAGCGTATGGATGAGCTACAACAACGATTTTATGCTCATGATAAACATTCATTGTTATTGATTTTTCAGGCGATGGACGCAGCGGGTAAGGATGGGACGATTCGTGCGGTGACGCGTGGGGTGAATCCGGCAGGTTGTCAGGTGTTTTCTTTCAAACAGCCGTCGGCGGAAGAGTTGGATCATGATTTCTTGTGGCGTACCAGCAAATGTTTGCCAGAGCGTGGGCGAATCGGCATTTTCAACCGCAGCTATTACGAGGAAGTGCTGGTAGTCAGAGTTCACCCCGAATATTTAGAGGGGCAAAACCTGCCAGCCGAGGTAAACCGTGATACCCTTTGGCAAGATCGGTTAGAATCTATTCGTGACCATGAAAGACATCTGGCGCGTAATGGCACGGTGATCCTTAAATTTTGGTTGAATATTTCACGGGGTGAGCAGAAAAAACGCTTCCTGAAAAGGCTCGATAAAGCCGATAAAAACTGGAAGTTTTCTCCGGGGGATGTAAGAGAACGCCAATATTGGGCAGCATATATGCAAGCCTATGAACAGGCATTGCGGGAGACATCTCGCCAACATGCGCCGTGGTATGCTATTCCCGCTGATAATAAGGATTTCATGCGTGTTACCGTTGCTGAGATCATTGTCAAGACCTTGGAGGCATTGCAAATGGATTACCCGCAACCCAACGAGGCTGACCGTGCCCGTTTTGAAGAATGCCGCCAGTTATTGGTAAACGAAGGAGAATAATGCGTGAGTGCACTGTATCCCCCCATCCGTGAGAACCATCATTTTTACTTGAAAGTGGATGATGTGCATGAAATCTATGTGGAAGAATGCGGTGTAGCGGATGGCTTACCGGTGGTGTTCTTACACGGTGGCCCTGGTTCTGGTTGTGAATCCTGGCATCGGCAGTTTTTTGATCCTAATCGTTATCGCATTATTTTGTTTGATCAGCGTGGTTGTGGGCGTTCTAAGCCCCATGCGTCGCTGGAGCGCAATACGACGTGGGATCTGGTGGCGGACATGGAATTGATTCGCGAACAGTTGGGGATTGACCAATGGGTTTTGTTTGGGGGGTCGTGGGGATCGACCTTAGCTTTAGCTTATGCAGAGTCTTACCCTGCTAGCGTGCAGGGGATGATTTTGCGCGGTATTTTTCTGTGCCGTAAGCAGGATATTGACTGGTTTTACCAGTTGGGGCAGGGCATTGAGCGCATTTATCCCGATTATTGGCAAGACTATCTGGCTCCGATCCCGGAAGCTGAGCGCAGTGATATGGTGGCGGCGTATTACCGGCGTCTCACCGGAGGAAACGAGATTGCCCGGATGCAGGCGGCGAAAGCATGGTCAACGTGGGAGGCGCGTTGCGCGAATTTGCAGCAGAAAGAAACGGTTTTATCGCATTTTACCGATCCTTACACGGCGATGAGTGTGGCACGTATTGAAGCGCATTATTTCATCAATAATGGCTTTCTTGAACCTAATCAGCTTTTGAATAACGCGCACCGTATTGCGCATTTGCCGGGCAGTATTATTCACGGTCGTTATGATATGATTTGCCCGTTAGAACAAGCCCTTGCCTTGCACCGGGCATGGTTGAATGCTGATTTTCATGTCATCCCTGAAAGTGGTCATGCGGCAAGTGAAGCCCTTATTCAGCAGGCGTTGGTGCAAGCAACCGATGCGTTGGTGGATTACTTGGCATGATTGGGTTAATTCAGCGGGTTTCTGGTGCACAAGTGGCTGTTGATGGTGTGACGGTTGGGCAGATTGGGCGCGGTATTATGTTGTTGCTGGGTGTGGAAAAAGCCGATACACCCACTCAAGCAGAACGTTTATTGGAGCGGGTGTTAGGTTATCGCATTTTTCCCGATGCGCTGGGAAAAATGAATCTGTCATTGCGTGAGATCGGTGGAGAATTGCTGATTGTGCCGCAATTTACACTCCCCGCCGATACCCGCAAGGGAATGCGACCCAGTTTTACACCTGCAGCTCCGCCCGATCAGGGAGCGGTATTATTCGCTTATTTTGCGGATAAAGCACGGCAACAATTAGCTGACCATGTACAAACGGGCGTATTTGCTGCGGACATGCAGGTTTCATTAACGAATGATGGGCCGGTGACATTTTGGTTGCAAATATAAGTATAGGCTTCTATATATACCTCTGCCGGTTGCTGAAGCGCATACCGGTAATTATAATAAATAAATCATTTGTCAATAAAGCTCCTTATGACAGTTGATCGGGTCATCCTGTTGCTACATCCTGACAATCAGGTAAGGTAACGGGGTCTACATGCTAAAAAGTGTCAATGCTTTATGAAATTTGTCTGGAGCGGGATGTAATGTTTCCTGAGATGTCTTCAACTATCAAGCGCATGGAAGGGCAACCAACCCTATTTACTGCGCGACCTACCCGGTTATCTTTACAGCAACTGAACTTTGGGGAAGACCAGCAGCGTGCGGTGAGGGTTAACGTTTGGCGTAATCATGCCTTAGAGTCTATTGCGAGTTTGGCGCAACCTTATTTTGCGTTTGGGCGCTGGCAAGTGACGTTTAATTTTGGGGATTACGATGATTCTTTGATGTTCGCAGGGCGTGAGCAGGCGGATATTGAGTTGTTGTGGCTGGATAGTAGCCGTTATTTAGCTAACACCGATTTTACTTCGTGGCGTGAGTGGCTGTTGACCCGATTGGGGGTGTTACGCGCTGCGACTACTGCACCGATCATTGTGGCAACTTGGCTGCAAAGTGATGAACAGCACCAACAAATGCAGGCACTGGTAGATACCTTGCCAGATATTTACTTTGCTGATATTGGTAGTGTGTGCGCAGCAGCAGGAGTGGACTTGCTGGATATGCGTATTGCGGTGGCAACGGGTTCCCCTGTCAGCAATGCTGCTCAACCCCTATTAGCGCGTAAATTGGCTTGCCATTGGCTTCCTGCGGCATTGTCGCCCCCCATCAAAGCCTTGGCTTTGGATTTGGATAATACTTTGCATAAAGGTATTTTGGGCGAAGATGGGATCCAAGGGGTGGAGTTGACCCCGCAACACAAAGCGTTGCAGGAATCCGTTAAAGCGTTGCAGCAAAAAGGTATCTTCCTCGCATTGGTGTCACGCAATGAGCGTGTGGATGTGGAAGACTTGTTTGCACAACGTGAGGATTTTCCCTTGAAATGGGATGATTTTGCGGCAACAGAAATATCGTGGGGCGATAAAGCCAGTGCCATTGCACGCGTGGCTCAAGCCTTACGGATTGCGCCGGATGCAGTACTGTTCGTGGATGACAATATTGGGGAATTGGCGGCGGTCACCAGTCAACTGCCCCAGGTTCATGCCATTCACGCTCACGAAAATGCAGAGTTAACGCGCCGTGCGGTCGAATTCTATCCCGCTCTTTGGCGTTGGAAAGTAACGGCTGATGATGTGAAGCGTAATCAGGATATGAAAGCGAATGCGTTACGTGAGTCATTGATGACGGAAGTGACGGATCACGAAGAATACCTGCGTAATTTGCAAGTGACCTTGGTCTTCAACCATTCACCGCAAGAACATTTGTCGCGTTTGGCTGATTTATGTAAGAAAACTAATCAGTTCAATTTGGCGATGCGGCGTTTTAGCTTGTCGGAACTGACTGAGCGTCACCAAAATGAAAATTCTTGTGTGGCTTGCGTACAATTGAAAGACCGCTTGTCAGATAGTGGTATCATTGCAGTTGTTGTTGCAGAGCGTCATGGCGATCTGCTGATTATTGAGGAGCTCTGCATCAGTTGTCGTGCGTTAGGCCGACAATTAGAAGACACCATTGTGCTGTGGACGATCCGCAATTTGCCGCAGTTTCAGAGCTGTGAGCAAGTCTGTTTCCGTGTGCAGCATGGCCCGCGTAACCAGCCTGCGGTGACATGGCTGGCAGGGCATTTGCAGGTAGCTCCTGATACCGTTCAAGAAGGGCTGAATGGTATTCCTAGACACGCCCTTGAACAGTTTACGCCTGTACAAAGCGTTCAATTAATTGAGGAATAACAAGACATGGATTCACAAAAAATTAAGGATACCCTGAAACAAGCGCTCGTCGCGATTTTGGGTAAGCCGGTTGCCGATGATGAAGGCGTATGGTTAAGCATGAGTGGGCGTAAGGACTGGGATTCACTCAAGCAGGTTGAGATTCTATTGCTGCTGGAAGAAGAATTCGGTATTCGTTACACAGAAGAAGAATTTGCACAGTTAGACACGGCGGCTGATATTGTGGCGCTAACGCTGCATAAGTGTGAGGAAGAAACCTCCGCACCTGCCGATGACGGTTTGTTTAGCTATTATTAATATGGTGATCTCATTTAGCAGTATAAGGGGCGGGCATGGCACGTTTTGATGAAATCCTCGTGGGGCAAGTAGCTGAGTTAGAACATGTCGTGACAGAGAAAGATCTGGAACGCTTTGTGGAACTCAGTGGCGATGACAATCGTTTACACGTTGACCCGACTTACGCTGCCCGTACCAGTTTCAAAAAGCCGGTTGCCCACGGTATGTTAGGGGTATCGTTTATCTCAACGATTATCGGTACACGCTTACCCGGCGATGGTGCCTTATGGTTTGCACAAAATCTTGAGTTTCTATTGCCGGTTAGGGTCGGTGATACCCTAACGGTGCGGGCAGAAGTATTGCGCAAGATTGACCGGATGCAGGTCATTGAGTTGCAAACGGATATTTTCAACCAGCATCGACAAAAAGTGACTACCGGTGTCGCTAAAGTCAAAGTGGTGGAATTCGAGGACGAGGCGGGTGTGGAATCAGAGCCGCCGCGCCCAGTGGCATTGGTGGTCGGAGGATCGGGAGGCATTGGTAGTGCTGTTTGTCGTCACCTTGCGGCGACTGGCTTTGATGTCGCTGTTCACTATTTCACCCAAGTGGCGAATGCCGAAGTGGTCGTGCGTGATGTTGAGGCTTCTGGTCAGAAAGCTGTCATGATAGCCGCAGACATTCGTAACGAAACAGCGGTAGCCAATATGGCGCACTATGTACAGCGCCATTTGGGCAATATTACGGTGTTGGTTAATTGCACGACGGCACCGATGGCAGCTATCCGCTGGGACGATGTGCAGTGGAAAGATTTTGAAGCGCATTTACAGACCGCCTTGCAAGGTGCTTTCCATTTGGTGCGCCATGTCACGCCACAGATGGAGGCGGCGAGTTACGGTAAAATTATCCACATTAGTGCGCAATTGATTGAGGCACCGATGGGAAATTTGTTGCCGTTCATCACCGCTAAAGCAGCATTGGATGGCTTTAGTCATGCGCTGGCTATTGAACTTTCTCCTAAGGGGATTCGAGTGAATATGGTTGCCCCTGGTATGACTGATACGGCTCAGTTAGCGGAAGTGCCAGAGCGCATTCGTTTAATGGCGGCGGCACGGGTACCATTGCGGCGTATCGCCAAGCCTGATGATGTGGCTGGTGTGGTAGCCTTCCTCGCTTCTCACCAATCCGATTACCTGACAGGGGAAACGATTCGCGTGAATGGTGGGCAGGTAATGTCCTAATATTATACGGCTGCTATTTGTCATTTTCTCCTTTCTCCTCTAGCTACTAGAAAAGGATTACTCATGTTGAAGTCCATAGCGCTTTTTTTTGATAATTTACTGAGAAGCATCATTCGACCATTAGGTGGCTCAGCAGGCCGCACCGTGCGTTACTGGTATTACAGCCGCCGTTTAGGCAGTTGTGGTAAAAATTTGGTCATTGATGAGGGTGTTATTATTCAGGGTTCTCGCGACATTCATCTGGGGGATAACGTCTGGATCGACCGTTATTGCATCCTGATGGCAGGTAAAGTCCCTTTAGAACAAGGCGCAAAAGTACTGGATAATCCAAATTATCAGCATGAAGTTGGTGAGTTGCATGTTGGTAATAATGTTCACATTACACCATTCTCGCTGATTCAAGCGCATGGTGGTGTGCAGATAGGGAATGATTGCGGAACTGGTTCAGGAGCAAAAATTTACTCTTTGACTAATTTACCAACGGATTCTGCTAATCCAGATCGGCGCGTGTGTTATAGCTGGGGGGGTGAATTGGCGCAATTATCAGCACCTATCGTGATTGGTAATAATGTTGGTATTGGCTTGGGTGCCGTTATTTTGCCAGCAGTGACTATCGAAAATGAATGCTTTGTTGCACCTTATTCCATCGTTATGAGTCCGATCAAAGCCAATAGTTTTGTATCAGGCAATCCCGCTCGTAAAGTTAAGGAGCGCTTTCCTGTTAATGAAACAAGTAAAGTGGAATAACTATCTGAATTTAAATAACAACAGGTTGTTATTTAGTTTAATCAGTTTATTACCATATAATAAATTATTGATAATAAACTGATTTCTTGTGTATGGTAATTGTTTCTGGTAAATATACGTTGTGTTGTAAAAACAGCACAATTTAATGTGCTTAGGATGAAAAATGATGAAAAAACTACCTTTCTTAATAGCAGTTACCACATTATTTAGTTTGCACCTAACCGCTTACGCCGAGGAAAATGCTGCTAAGCCAATGGCTACAACAGAAGCAAAACCAGTCGTTACTGAAGAAGTGGTGATGACTGCTGCCGACGTTAAACCTGCTGAAACTGTGCCAGCGGCGGCTGACGGTGAGAAAAAGCCTGATGCTAATGCACCTGCTGCTGAGGGCGAGAAGAAAGCAAAAGATGATGAGCCTGATTGTAACTAAAAATCTGTCGATAGTGTTTGCTGTATTCCCGCAAGGAGAGAGTGAGGGAGTTCAGTCATTTCGGTGTAAGATTTAATAACTGGAGGATATAAATGAAGTTAATTCAATTGTTTGGTATTGCTGCTTTACTTGCGGGTATGAGTGTTTCCAGTGCGGCTATAGCTGAAGATGCTAAGCCTGTAGGCATTACCGCAGACAAAATGAGCGTTACGGTTAAACACGGCGGTGAGTCGGTAGAAATCAAGCGTAATCAAGATAATAAAGCCGTAGTGGTTGATGATTTTGCCAAAACTTCGCGCCCTTGCCCACCATTCTGTATCCAGCCGGATACTATTGCGGAAGGCGTTGAAACCATTGCTGAAATGGGTATGTTGGATTATCTCGAAAAAATGAGCGGTGGCGATGCTAGTGTTTTAGTGGTTGATTCCCGTACTGCTGACTGGGTTGAAAAGGGTACTATTCCAGGTGCAGTGAATTTGCCGTGGGAAAATTTAGCACCCGATAAGGGCGCTAGTACTGATGACATCATCAAAATCCTGACTGAGCAGTTCGGTGCGAAATTGGCTGAAGGTAGTGATGCGCTGGCAGTGGACGAAGCGGTTGCCGCTGGTGGTGATGCTGTTAGTAAGGTGTTTGACTATTCTGGGGCTAAGACGTTGGTAATGTTCTGTAATGGTATGTGGTGTGGTCAGTCACCAACCAATATCAAAACCTTACTGAAGTTTGGCTACCCAGCGGATAAACTCAAATGGTATCGCGGCGGGATGCAGGATTGGGCGATTCTTGGTTTGACGACGGTTAAACCCGCTGCTGCAAAGTAAGCATATTGATTTGAAATGAATGACAAAAAGCCAGTAGAGATGCTGGCTTTTTCTGTTTAGGGGCTTAAGCGCTCTTGCACTAAAACCCAAGGAGCTACCACGACTGCCCATAGATTGTCGGGGTGGTGATTTGCCCAGCCGATGGCTGTCTCATCGCGAAGCTGTGCGACTTGCTTGGCGTGAAGCCATTGTTGCAGTCTGTGGGTATTGTCTTCTGCGATGGTGGTGGCTACTTCAACGAGATCAAGGGTCGCATCCACGTGAATGACTTTGCCGCCAGCAAAATAGCGTTCTAATTCGTGCCAGCCGATGCGGGCGGTTTCTAGGTTGAGGCGGTCACGCAGGGAAAGTGCTTCTTCCATGGGTCAGGTTTTCCATGTCCGTACAGGTTAGGAGGGGCTGACGGGCGTGACCAGCTTGTCTGCCGCAAATTGGAGATTTTGCTGTATCCGTGAACGCTCTTCAGCCGGTAATTCAGGGTCTGACAATAGATTATCACACAAGTCCATGCACTCTTGGTAATGCTCTATCCAGTAAGCAATAACAGCTAGTTCGTCTTTGGCTTTCCAGCGGTAAACTTCAGGGAGCACGAATAGGATATCCTTGGGAATCGAGGTATTAGCAGCCACTAATGCGTATGGATAGGCGAGTGCAAAGCGGTTGTGTATGCGTAGATAACGTGCCAGATGGTATAAGCTTTCTGCACGCTGGGGACGGTATTCATAGGCTTTTAGATAGGCGTTTATAATTTCTTCTGATGGGTGGTCGCATTGTTCTTTGAGGCGGGCGATCTCGAATAGGGAGTACCACGCTTCTTCTGCCCAGCCGCCCATTGCAGCACGTTGCTGGTAATGTTCGATGGCAGCTTCAGCATTGCCAGCATCACGGTAGCTTTGAGCCAGATAGAAGCGGTAGCGGGTATTGTTGGGTTCATTCTGTAATGCTTTGATTAAAACGTTTGCATCATTTTGGTATTTGTTGGGGTCGTTGCTTCTTGCACCTTCGGTAGATGCTCGGATGAAATAATCACCTTGCAAGATTTCGTTGGTGAAGGGGGTGTTTGTTTCGAGGTATTCGTGCAGGACACCTTGCCATTTCCATGGAAGTCTGGTGCTAATCAGTTTGAGGTTGGCGTACTGAAGTTCGTTATAGCGAATGTTTAGATTGTAGCTGTCAGCGGTGAGGTTGCCGAATTGGAAGTCATCGGCCGCCATCAGGCAGTCGTCAGCATCCATGATGAGGATGTAATCGGCCTTATCTCTGGCGTGTTCGAGTGCAATATTGCGATTGTGAGCAAAATCACGCCATTCATTTTCTATGAGAATGCCGTCAATATTGTGTTGTGCAAAGTAGTCACGGATGATTTGTTGGGTTCCATCCGTTGAGCCAGTGTCACTGATTACCCAGTAGTCGATTTTGTCTTTAACGCTGTTGAGGCAGCGGGTAATAACCTTGCTTTCATTTTTGACGATCATGTTTAAGCAAATGCTGGGCTTTTGTTTGTTCATTTTTTATAGCTCCTTGTTAAGGTTTGCATTAGAGAAAAGCCCACCAAAAGGCGGGCTTTTCATCTCTGGCGAGAAATGGCGGACTCTTAAGAGAACCGCCACCCGTTACTTATGGAATAACGTCAGGCTTAGGATACTTTACCAGTCAAATCCATGCCTTTCTTCAGATCGGCTTCGAAGCTGAATTTACCGTCAGCACCTTGAGTGCTTAAAGTAAAGACTTTACCGTTACCGTCATTGTCTACCAAACTGCCATACCAGCCGTTGTAAGAACCAGAACCGCCAGTGGCTGTCAGTGTGCCGTCAGCTTGCTTCTGTACACCTGTCAGATTGATGTCACCTTTGGAAGTCCACAATGTTGCAGTGCTGCCACCGTTCCAAATGAACTTAACATCGGCATTGCAACCATCAGTGGTTTTACCCATGTGCGTACCCGGTGTGATCATTGGAGGCATTGACGTACCACCAGTTGCACCAGTTGCACCAGTTGCACCAGTTGCACCAGTTGCACCAGTTGCACCAGTTGCACCAGTTGCACCAGTTGCACCAGTTGCACCAGTTGCACCAGTTGCACCAGTTGCACCAGTTGCACCAGTTGCACCAGTTGCACCAGTTGCACCAGTTGCACCAGTTGCACCAGTTGCACCAGTTGCACCAGTTGCACCAGTTGCACCAGTTGCACCAGTTGCACCAGTTGCACCAGTTGCACCAGTTGCACCAGTTGCACCAGTAGCGCCGTTAGTACCATTGGTACCGTTAGCGCCGGTTGCACCAGTAGCGCCGGTTGCACCAGTAGCGCCGTTAGTACCATTGGTACCGTTAGTGCCTGCTGCACCAGTAGCGCCGGTTGCACCAGTAGCGCCGGTTGCACCAGTAGCGCCGGTTGCACCAGTAGCGCCGGTTGCACCAGTAGCGCCGTTAGTACCATTGGTACCGTTAGTGCCTGCTGCACCAGTAGCGCCGGTCGCACCTTGAGCACCAGTAGCACCGGTCGCACCTTGAGCACCAGTAGCACCGGTTGCACCAGTGTCACCCTTCAGCCATGCGCGGACGTCATTCTGGTCAGTGTTACCGCTTCCATCAAAGTCACCAATAGTGTCTTTAAACCAATCGAAGAAGCCTTGACCGTTTGAGCCGCTAGAACCAGTAGCACCGGTAGCACCTGCTGCGCCAGTAGCACCAGTAGCGCCGTTAGCACCATTGGTACCTGCTGCGCCAGTAGCACCAGTAGCGCCGTTAGCACCATTGGTACCTGCTGCGCCAGTAGCACCAGTAGCACCAGTAGCACCAGTAGCACCAGTAGCACCAGTAGCACCAGTAGCACCAGTAGCGCCGTTAGCACCATTGGTACCTGCTGCGCCAGTAGCACCAGTAGCACCAGTAGCGCCGTTAGCACCATTGGTACCTGCTGCACCAGTAGCACCGGTTGCACCAGTAGCGCCGTTAGCACCATTAGTACCTGCTGCACCAGTAGCACCAGTAGCACCAGTAGCGCCGTTAGCACCATTAGTACCTGCTGCACCAGTAGCACCGGTCGCACCAGTAGCGCCGTTAGCACCAGTAGCACCGGTCGCACCAGTAGCGCCGTTAGCACCATTAGTACCTGCTGCACCAGTAGCACCGGTTGCACCAGTAGCACCGGTTGCACCAGTAGCACCGGTCGCACCAGTAGCGCCGTTAGCACCATTGGTACCTGCTGCACCAGTAGCACCGGTCGCACCAGTAGCGCCGTTAGCACCATTGGTACCTGCTGCACCAGTAGCACCGGTCGCACCAGTAGCGCCGTTAGCACCATTGGTACCTGCTGCACCAGTAGCACCGGTTGCACCAGTAGCGCCGTTAGCACCATTGGTACCTGCAGCACCAGTAGCACCGGTTGCACCAGTAGCGCCGTTAGCACCATTGGTACCTGCAGCACCAGTAGCACCAGTAGCACCAGTAGCACCGGTCGCACCAGTAGCGCCGTTAGCACCATTGGTACCTGCTGCACCAGTAGCACCAGTAGCACCGGTCGCACCAGTAGCGCCGTTAGCACCATTGGTACCTGCTGCACCAGTAGCACCGGTCGCACCAGTAGCGCCGTTAGCACCATTGATACCTGCTGCACCAGTAGCACCAGTAGCACCAGTAGCACCAGTAGCACCAGTAGCACCAGTAGCACCAGTAGCACCAGTAGCACCAGTAGCACCAGTAGCACCAGTAGCACCAGTAGCACCAGTAGCACCAGTAGCACCAGTAGCACCAGTAGCACCAGTAGCACCAGTAGCACCAGTAGCACCAGTAGCACCAGTAGCACCAGTAGCACCGGTTGCACCATTGGTACCTGCTGCACCAGTAGCACCAGTAGCACCAGTAGCACCAGTAGCACCAGTTGCACCAGTAGCACCAGTAGCACCAGTAGCACCAGTAGCACCAGTCGCCCCTTGTGGACCACGAGGGCCGTAATGACCACGCCCACGCCCATGACCGCGACCATTATTATGTTCGCCATTTACGCCGCCGTTGGGACTGCCGTTACCATGGGTACCGCCAGTGCCGTTGGAACCGCCGTTACCATGGGTACCGCCAGTGCCGTTGGAGCCGCCGTTACCATGGGTACCGCCAGTGCCGTTGGAGCCGCCGTTACCATGGGTACCGCCAGTGCCGTTGGAGCCGCCGTTACCATGGGTACCGCCAGTGCCGTTGGAACCGCCGTTACCATGGGTACCGCCAGTGCCGTTGGAACCGTCGCAGTCTTGGCCTTGGTTGCCGCCGCTGTTGCCACTTTGCATTTGTTGCAGTAGCTGCATGATCATTTGCAGCAGGTTCATTAGTAATTGGGTGGAATCACCACTTAGCCCCGGCATTCCACTTGTGCCACCCGTCATGGATGTGCTGGATGAGCCTGAACCAGAGGTTGAATTGGTATTATTGCTGCCATAGCTGCCGCTAATCACAGAGTGATTGTTGGTGCTGTTGAGAGGATTGAGATTGGACATTTTATGCTCCTTTGCCTTTACTAATCGTGGCTGAAGTCATTTCAGCCGCTTTTTATTATTCCGTGTGCAACAGCCTGAGTGGTTCAGGGTCAACAGACGTGCCAGAAAATCCATATCAGACGTCCTGTTTCTGTTTCACGCAGAATAAATTTTGTTGCGCTCTGCTTTGGGGTTGTGGTGCGTTGCGCGATGTTCTGGAGTATGTGCCAAGCTTTTTTGGTTCGTGATGGCAGGAGGGATGAAAGTTGCAAACTCGCTTACGAGCGGTGTAAATGCAGGTGTTGTTTGAGCATTTACAATGGGGAATGATTCGCTGATGATGCGGTCTTAAGCATTAATCCATCACATTAGAAGGTCGCTGCCTCATGATTGAATCCTCTCCTGCCAAGCCATTGAGCTGGGCTGAAGCGTTGCAGGCGTTTCTGCATCCGCGCGTTATCACGATGTTGTTTCTAGGGTTTTCGGCAGGGATTCCGATCTTGCTGATCTTTTCTTCCTTGTCGTTATGGTTGGGCGAAGCGGGGGTGGAGCGCAAAGCGGTGACATTCTTCAGTTGGGCGGCGTTGGGGTATTCGTTCAAATTTGTGTGGGCACCGTTAATCGACAAATTGCCATTGCCTTTTTTAACCGCATGGTTGGGGAAACGCCGGGCGTGGTTATTGGTCGCGCAGGCGTTGATTATTTTGGCGATTGTGTTGATGGGCAATATCGACCCGTCTTTGGGGCAAGATCATTTGGTGTTAATGGCGTGGGCGGCGGTGTTGCTGGGTTTTTCATCGGCAACGCAGGATGTGGTGATTGATGCGTACCGGATTGAGGCGGCAGAAACACGCTTGCAGGCGATGATGTCTTCGACTTATATCGCGGGTTATCGGCTGGGGATGATTGTGGCGGGCGCGGGCGCGTTGTTTTTGGCGTCTTGGCTGGGGTCGGAAAAAGAGCATTATGTGTACACGGCTTGGCAGTGGACGTATTGGGCAATGGCGGCGACGATGTTGGTCGGCGTAGTGACAACGTTGGTGATTCCCGAACCGGAGCAAAAGCAGGCAGAGCGTTACCATTATGCGGCGCTGGATTATCTGCGCTTGGTGTTGGTATTTGCGGCAGGTGTGGCGGGATTTGTGTTGGTATTTGCGTATACCAAGGGCATGTTTGGCGTGTGGCAGGAACGGTTTGATGATGCGTTTGTCGGTTTTGGTTTGGAAGCGTTGCATTTATTGAGCGGGCTGGCGCTGGGATTGTTGGTTGGGTGGGTGTTGGTGCGGCTGGGTGCAGCCAATAAGGTGATGGCACGGGATACGTGGATTGCACCGATTGCGGATTTTTTCCGCCGCTACGGGGTGCGTACTGCGTTGTTATTGCTGGCATTGATTGGCTTGTATCGGATTACCGATATTGTTCCCGGCGTGATTTCCAATGTGTTTTATCAAGATTTGGGGTTTAGTAAGCCAGAAATTGCAACGGCGGTGAAAACTTTCGGGGTGGTGGTGAGTATTGCGGGTGGCTTTTTGGGCGGATTGTTTGCCACGCGCTACGGGGTGATGCGTACCTTGATGTTGGGGGCGATTTTGACGGCGTTTACGAATTTGGTGTTCGTGTGGCTGGCGTATGTGGGGCATGACGTGATGGTAATGTATACCGCTGTGACAGCAGATAATTTGGCCGCCGGGTTTGCGAGTGCGGCGTTCGTGGCGTTTTTGTCTTCACTAACCAGCGTGTCGTTTACGGCGGTGCAGTACGCGATTTTTAGCTCGTTAATGACCTTGTTGCCGAAAACCATTGGCGGGTATTCCGGCACGATTGTGGATAATATTGGCTACCCAGGCTTTTTCACGTTTACCACCCTGATCGGGATTCCCGTTCTGTGGTTGGTGTGGGCGGCGGGTAAGCATTTGCAGGTGGAGCAATGACCCGGATGTCTAATTCGGTGTAGTGTTTTTTGGAAATGTGGCGATGATTCTGGTTGCGGTCAGTGCTCTGAGAGTCGTATATGCTGTAGATAATGCCCAAATCTCGTTCGATTTCGACTTGACGGTAGGGATGAAATGGTCGGAGCGCTTCAATGCTCAAGGTATAGGGTATCGGCCCCGTGGTGCGAATCACGCCTTTGAACCCGACGCCAACGGTATGGGGGTCGTAGTGTAAAATATTGTGGAGCACTTGGCGGATGACCGCTTGCAGGAAAGGGTGTCCGGCGACGCCTATCACATGCCATTGTTGAAACTCACCGCGCTCAATTCCCGCAAGTTCTGGGTGTAGCCCCCAGCCGTAGTAGTTGTCGTCATCCCATTTGGAAAGGATGTAACGGTCATCGGGTAACAATACCGCATCGAGCGGGCGGGTGATGGTGCTTTTCATGTCGAGATAGACCCCACCCACGGCATAAATCAACAAATACCGAAACAAATCCGCCCGCGCCGCGCCGTAAGCGGTGTCGATGCGTTGGTAGATGTTGAACAAGTCTTGCCCGTAGTGTTGCAGAATAAAGGTTTCAATATCCGCATCGTCGTAAAGGCGGTATTCCCAATCAGGGTTGAGTTGCTGAATCTGGCAGGTATTTTTTTGTAGCGGTGGCGGCAACGCGGTTTTGGTGTAATACGTTTGGTGAATAACGCGGGGAATCCGTGCTTGCATGGCAAGGTTAGGTATCATCGGTTGGTCTAGCATAGCTGTCCCTCGTGTTTCTAAGACATCAAGTTAACAACAACTTATGCCAGCAGTAGGTGTGGGTATAGTATTGGGGGGATGAGCGTTAACAGTTTGCTTACTAGCTGATAGTTTTGAACAATATTTGCGAATTACGTTGGTAGTTGTACAGCGATTTCTTATTGGCAGGCAGGTCGTCTACGCTGCCTTTTTCAAAACCGCGTTCCCGAAACCAATCCGTGGTCTGGGTAGTCAGCACCAGCAAACGGGTTTTTCCTTGTGTTTTAGCAAGTTGCGCGACGTGTTTGAGTAGTTTATCGCCGCGATTGCCGCCACGGTCTTGTTGGCTGACGGCAAGGCAGGCGAGTTCGGCGACTTGTGGATCAGCGGTATCATAAAGGGCAACGCACGCAATCACGTCACGGTCGCGGAGGATAATGTGGAAGTTGTCGATTTCCAGTTCCAGTTGTTCGCGGGAACGTTTGATCAAAATGCCGCGTTCTTCCAACGGGCGGATCAGTTCCATAATGCCGCTGATGTCTTCAATCGTTGCCGGACGTAGGCGTTCAAATTGTTCGGCGGCAATCATGCTGCCTACGCCGTCGCGGGTATACAGTTCCAGCAGTAATGCGCCATCAATCTCGGCGTCAAGCAGGTGGATGCGTTCCACTTGGTTTTCCGATGCTTCAATCACGGCGGGTAGCAGCGGGTTGTAGGGCAAGCTGGCTTTGGCTTCCTCAAGGGTGAGTTCGTGCGGCAAATTCAAGGGCTGATGGCTGAGGAAAATTAGCTTGTCAGCTTTAATGGCTTTGGTGGCGGCAACTGCGACTTGTTCGTAACGCAGGTTGTAGGCTTCGCCCGTCGGTGAATAACCCATCGGCGAGAGCAGCACGATATTACCGGAGTCGAGTTGTTGCTTAATCAGCGCGTGATTGATTTTGCGGACTTGCCCGCTGTAACCGTAGTCGATGCCATCGCAAATACCGAGCGGACGCGCAGTAAGGTAATTGCCGGAAATAATCCCCAGCCCTTCATTGTTCAGCGACGGCTGATTGAGCGCGTGAGTCAGCAGATTTTCGATGCGAATGCGCAAAAAACCGATGGCTTCCTGAGCGGCGAGCAACGATACGCTGTCGGTAATACGAATGCCTTTGTGCAAGCGAATCGGGGTGTTGGTACGGTGTAAGCGTTCGTCAATTTGCGGGCGAGTGCCATGTACCAGTACCAGCCGTGCGCCGAGGCTGGAAATAATGGCGAGGTCTTGCACAATTTGCCGAAAGCGTGGTGTGGCAATCACTTCACCGGCAAAGGCGATCACGAAGGTTTTGCCCCGATGGTTGTGAATGTAGGGTGCGGCTTCGCGGAAAAATGTGACGCTGTGCGGGCTGGGTGCTGGCCTCATGTTGATTACCCTTGGGTTAACAACATCTGATCAACCAAGTCGCAAATGCAGTGGATTAACAGCAAATGGGTTTCCTGAATCCGTGCCGTGCTGTCAGCAGGGACGCGCAATTCCACATCACCTGCTTGCAGCAAATCTTTCATGCTGCCGCCTGCTTTGCCGCTGAGGGCAATGACGTGCATCCCGCATTCATGTGCTGCGTCGATGGCGCGATTCACGTTGGTGGAATTACCGCTGGTGGAAATTGCCAGCAGCACGTCACCGTTGCGCCCCAATGCCTCGATTTGGCGGGAAAATACCCGTTCGTAGCTGTAATCGTTGGCGATGGAGGTGAGGGTGGACGTATCCGTGGTCAGCGCAATCGCGGGCAAACCCCTACGTTCCTGCTCGAAACGGTTGAGCATTTCGGAGGAAAAATGCTGGGCATCGCCCGCCGAACCGCCATTGCCGCAACTGAGGATTTTGTTACCGTTTTGAACAGCAGTAAACACCATCGTGGCGGCAGTGAGAATCGGTTCTTGTAATACCGCGAGGGCTTTTTGCTTGGTGTCAATGCTGGCGGCGAAGTGTTGTTGGATGCGTGTTTGCAAATTCATGCGTTAGCCCGTGTCGAAAGCGTTTTTGATCCAAAGGATAGTGTTATCACCTTCGACCGCTACCACGTCAAAACGTGCCTGGGCATCCGGTGCGCGGTATTGCAAATAGTGTTGTGCGGTGCGGATGATACGCGCTTGCTTGCGAGGGTCAATACTGTGCAATGCGCCGCCGTAACGGCGGGTTTTGCGGTAACGGACTTCGACAAACACGATGATGCTGCCGTCGCGCATAATCAGGTCGATTTCGCCCATTTTCAGGCGGTAATTCTGGTGCAGCAGGTGTAAACCACTGGCTTGCAAGTGTTCACAAGCCAGTTGTTCGGTGCTGATGCCGCGTTGCAGGTGCGGCGCGGTAGGCTTATTGTCCAACAGCTTGCGGTACGCCGTTAACGAAAGTGGCGAATAGCAAGGTACGTTGGATTTGACGATTGCCTGCTAAACGGATGTTGCCGGTTTTGCCGTTGACTTGCGTATTCGGGTTGCGGGCAATGCTGGGCAGGTTTTTAGCAATTAGGAAAGCATCCATTCCCAACGCGAACATGCGCGGGAAATTGGAGTTGTTTAATGTGCCGGATTGTAAGCCTTCGATAACCCACGGAATTTCGGTGTACAGAATATCATCAAGGTCGGCATCTTTGCCGGGGTTAGTGCGCCCGGAAAAGATATGTGAGGTTGCATAAATTGGCAGTTCTGGGGCTTGTGCTGCTAGCAAAGGGCGCATCAGACGTGCTTGGCTGGGGGATGCGGCAAGGAACACCATGCTGGCGCGGCCTTGGGTGGCTGCCAGTGCATTTTGCACATTCTGCATATAAGCGTTGGATGCAGCATCAGGGTATTGCTGAATATTGATGACTTGCCCGCCTTTGGCTTGGTAAGCAGCCCGGAATGCACCGGCGATGCGGTCGCCCCAACTGGAGGCCGGTGCTAATACGATAGCCGTGCGCAGCCCGCGTGCACTCGCCGTTTCAGCGACTTGGCGTGCTTCATCTTCTGGCAGTAAGCCGAATTGGTAAAGCGCACCCGGTATGTTGCGGCTGTTGGTTAAGTAATTCAGGCTAAGCAGTGGCTTGGAAAGTATTTGAGGGTGCGCTAGTAAATCAGCTAATGATTCTTTATCCAGTGGCCCGATGATCATGTCAGCACCATCGGCGACAGCCCGTTGGTATTGAGCAACAGCGCCGCCCGCACTCACATCGTACAGTTGCACGCTGGTTTCGCTGGCAATACTGTTACGTGCGGTATCAATGCCACGATAAATCTCTTGCCCGACACTGCCTAATGCCCCGGACTGGGGAAGTAGGGCTGCAACACGGGTCACGCTGCTGGGAATAAGTGCTGCTTGTACATTTTGAACGCCGGGGTTGCCTTTGCTCATGGTTTGAGCACGTTGTTGAATGTGTTTGACCTTCTCGCGCAATGCTGGCGATAGGTTGTCAAGATTAGCTGGCAACGTGCGTAGCGCTAAGGCTGGGTTGTTTTGTTGTAAAGCCAGTAAGGCTTTCACATAGGCTTGGCGGGCACGATTTTCACCGTCTAATGCCGAGGCGGGAACCTTGGCTAAATAGGTATTGGTAAGTTTGGCATCGCCGATGGAGGCGGCAATTTCGGCTGCTTGCAAAATGACGCGCTCACGTTGTGGTGAGGGGTAGCGTGCAGCCGCCGCATAATACGTTTGAGCAGCTTCCCGTTTTTTTCCTTGATTAAATAGTGTATTGGCTTGTTCGACAGTGGCATTGCCTTGGATTGCGGAGCTGCCCTCGCTATCCATGAAGTCGTTGGGTGAACAGCCTTGTAATATCAATGGCACAACTAATAAGGCAACCGAGCAGTATTTCAGGATGCATTGGCGAAATTTTGTTTGCATGACGTGAATCCTAGTACCTATTGGTGGGGTATTGTTGTCGAAATATAGCACTTTTTGTTGAGCCTGCTGCATGTTTGATTCGGCAAGCGGTATTTTACTGGGGGTATTCTGTCGTTTGTTGCCTGATAAACATCAATTAAGTCTATGAACAGTGCGGTTGGATGCTAAAAATAGGACTATGCTTGTTACAACTATTGTCCTTGTTGTCGTTGCAACAGGGGGATGGTTTGCGATGATTAAAATACATTCATAAACAACGGAGGTGTTCTGATGTCCACAGGTTTGGCAGTTGCCATTTTGTGTGCGCTCGCCGCACTGGTTTACGGTATTGTGACGACCCGCTGGGTGCTTGCTCGCCCTGAGGGGGATGCAAAAATGCGCAGTATCGCACAGGCGATTCAGGAAGGGGCGCAAGCCTACTTAAATCGTCAATACACCACAATTGCGGTGGTGGGTATTTTGCTGTTTGCGGTGATTTTTATTGCACTAGGTTGGCAAACCGCGATTGGTTTTGCGTTGGGTGCATTGTTATCCGGTGCTACCGGCTATATCGGCATGAATGTTTCGGTACGCGCCAATGTGCGCACGGCTGAGGCAGCGAAAAACGGTTTGAATGCGGCTTTGGACGTCGCTTTCAAAGGTGGCGCGATTACCGGTATGTTGGTTGTTGGCTTGGCATTGCTGGGTGTGGCTGGTTATTACGCGGTATTGACCATGACCGGAACATCGGCGACTGATGCTATCCATGCGTTAGTCGGTTTGGCGTTTGGTGGGTCATTGATTTCGATTTTTGCCCGTTTGGGCGGCGGTATTTTCACCAAGGGTGCGGATGTGGGTGCCGATTTGGTGGGGAAAGTGGAAGCGGGTATTCCTGAAGATGACCCACGCAACCCCGCAGTAATCGCGGATAATGTCGGGGATAATGTGGGTGATTGCGCCGGGATGGCGGCGGATTTGTTTGAAACTTACGCTGTTACAATTATTGCTACCATGTTGCTGGGTGGGTTGCTGATGAATGGCTCAGAAAATGCCATTATTTACCCGTTGGTGTTGGGGGGCTTTTCTATTTTGGCTTCCATCTTAGGGGCGATGTTTGTGAAGGCGCGTGCGGGCGGCAAAATTATGAATGCGCTGTACCGTGGGTTGGCGGTAGCCGGAGTGGCATCGTTGATATTTTTCTATCCGGTCACGGTCATTATGATGGGGGATAGCCCCGATTATTCGGTGACGGCGTTGTATGGTTCAGCAGTAATTGGTTTGTTACTGACAGCAGCGATGGTGTGGATTACCGAATATTACACCGCAACCGAATACAGTCCGGTTAGGCACATTGCGCAAGCATCCACCACTGGGCATGGCACGAATGTCATCGCAGGTTTGGGTGTATCGATGCGTTCCACGGCTGCACCAGTGTTGGCAGTGTGTGTGGCAATCTGGGGAGCCTATGAACTCGCGGGGTTGTATGGGATTGCGATTGCAGCAACCTCGATGTTGTCCATGGCGGGGATTGTGGTCGCGCTCGATGCTTACGGCCCGATTACCGATAATGCGGGTGGGATCGCGGAAATGGCTGGTTTGCCTGAAGATATTCGCAATATCACTGACCCACTGGATGCCGTCGGCAATACCACGAAAGCTGTGACCAAAGGTTATGCGATTGGCTCAGCAGGCTTGGCGGCCTTGGTGTTGTTTGCGGATTATACCCATGCGTTGTCCGCAGCACATCAAACAACCATGAACTTTGATCTTTCCAACCATTTGATCATTATCGGTCTGTTTATTGGTGGGATGGTACCGTATCTGTTTGCGGCAATGGCGATGGAAGCTGTGGGGCGGGCGGCAGGCTCGGTGGTGGTGGAAGTGCGGCGGCAATTCCAGACAATTCCCGGCATTATGGAGGGCACAGGGAAGCCGGAATATGGTACTTGTGTGGATATGTTGACCAAATCGGCGATTAAGGAAATGATTGTACCGTCATTATTGCCAGTGGCAGTGCCGGTGATTGTGGGGCTGACCTTGGGCGCAGAGGCGCTTGGCGGGGTGTTGGTGGGTACGATTATCACGGGGATTTTCGTGGCAATTTCCATGACAACCGGCGGCGGTGCTTGGGATAATGCCAAGAAATATATCGAGGAAGGCAATTTCGGTGGCAAAGGTTCGGAGGCGCACAAAGCGGCTGTTACTGGCGATACCGTTGGCGACCCGTATAAGGATACGGCAGGTCCTGCGGTCAACCCGTTGATCAAGATCATTAATATTGTTGCGTTGCTGATTGTGCCTTTGCTGGCGTAAGGTAGTGCACGGCTGGTTTTGCCAGCAAAAACCAGAAGCCCGCCCTTCGTGGTGGGCTTCGTTGTTTGGGGAAGTGGATGAAACAAGGCATTTTGTACTGCGTGGCAACGCCCATCGGTAATTTGGCGGATATGACGGAACGTGCCAAGCGCATCTTGGCGGAAGTGGATAAGATTTATGCGGAAGACACCCGCGTGACCCGTGGTTTGCTGACCCATTTCGGTATTCAAGGGGTGTTGGCGAGTTTGCACGATTACAATGAGGCGGGTCGCGTTGCTAGCATCCAAGCCGAATTGGAGCAGGGAATGCAATTGGCGTTGGTCAGCGATGCGGGTACGCCGTTAATTAGCGACCCCGGTTACAAGCTGGTTCATGCTTTGGGGAATGCGGGGTTCAAAATCGTGCCGGTTCCGGGGGCAAGTGCCTTGATTGCAGCACTATCGGTGGCGGGGTTGCCGACGGATCGGTTTGTGTTTGAAGGTTTTTTACCGGCAAAAGCGGTGTCGCGGCGCAAATGGCTGGAAAGCTTGGTGGATGAGCCGCGCACTTTGGTCTTTTATGAATCCAGCCACCGCATTGCCGAGATGCTGGCGGATGTGGCAAGTACTTTGGGTGAGGAGCGCCCGGTGGTGGTATTGCGTGAGTTGACCAAGCTGTTTGAAAGCATTTACCGGGGCAGTGCCGGGGAATTGGTCGCGCAACTGAGTACCGATACGAATATGTCACGCGGTGAATTCGTGGTGGTAGTGGCGGGTAAGGTGGCGAATGAGGATCAGGAACAACTCAGTGCCTTGCGTGCGGACAGTATTCTGGCGGTATTGCTGGAGGAATTGCCAGTGAAACAGGCAGCCGCGATTGCTGCCCGCTTGACCGGATTGCCGAAAAACCAGTTATACAAGCAAGCGCTGGCGATGGTTTAATCGACTGCTTCTGGCGACTCGCTGGATTCTTCTGGACGGTTGATGACAATCAGTTTGTCGGGGTCAAGCGCTAAAATTTGTTGCGCAATGTCGAGCGGAATCAGGCAGCGTTTGCCACCGAGGAAGGTAATGGCGAGTTCGCCATCGGCTAAGGCTTGCTGCTGGGCTTCGGTGACGTAGAGGTATTTGATATTGTCACCGACCACAAAATTATAGCGAATGTCAGCATCGTCGACATTTTTGACGTTGGCGTTGATCAGTGCAGCAACCTGTTCGCGGGTTTGTTTGCGGCGGGCAGCGATTTCACGCTGGCGTTGTTCGGCTTGCTCGCGCTCTTCGCGTTCGGTTTTGGCACGGGCTGCGTAGAATTGTTCAAGGTCGCTTTTTTCTTTGGGCGTTTGACGTGGCGCTTTATTTTCAGTGCGTTGCGGTTTTTCTAGCGTAGGGGCTGGTCGGTTGTCACGACGCGGGGCATGGTTGCGCTGTTGCGGTTGCCGTGAGGGAGCCGGTTTGGGTTGGTTAGCCTTTTCAATCTGTGCTTCGGTGACTAACCCTGCTTTGAGGAGTTGGTCGCGTAGTGAGTGTGCCATGCTGTTCTCTTGAAATTGTCGACAAGTAGTGGTGGTTAGTTGCTGTTAGATTCGTTAACAAGCGTTATAATACCGTGATTTTTACACAAGAGTAGAGTAAACAATGAATATTGATAAAGTTCCTGCTGGGCGTGATGTTCCGCATTGCGTGAATGTCATCATCGAAATTCCGGCTTTGTCCACGCCTGTGAAGTATGAGTTGGATAAAGAAAGCGGGGCGTTGTACGTTGACCGTTTCTTGTCTACGCCGATGTTTTACCCTGCTAACTATGGGTTTATTCCGCACACATTGGCACAGGATGGCGACCCTACTGATGTTTTGGTGGTTAGCCCTACGCCGTTGATGCACGGTTGTGTGATTCCGGTGCGCCCGGTGGGTATGTTGAAAATGTCGGATGAGTCGGGGATTGATGCCAAAATTGTGGCAGTTCCGGCACATAAGCTGTCTTCTGGGTATCGTGAAATTAACTCCTATGAGCAATTGCCACCGCTGTTGTTAAGCCAAATTCAACACTTCTTTGAGCGTTACAAAGAGCTGGATGCAGGCAAGTGGGTGAAAGTTGAAGGTTGGGCAGGGATTGAGGAAGCCAAACAAGAAATCTTGGACAGTATTGAGCGTTATAATACGGTGCAACCAGAGGAGATTCCGTTCTCTTAATCTGTTATAGTCGCCCGATTTCAAACAGGGCAGACAGGATGCTCGTCAGCAATTCATGAGCGATAGACCGATTAAATTAGAACGTGATGAACAGCACATGTTCAATGTGCGAGCCATGGTCGCGGGTATCATTATCCTGTTTGCCTTGTTGGGGATCTTGGGGAGGGTTTACCAACTCCAAGTATCCGAACACGCCAAGTATTCTGAGCTTTCCCGCCAACATTACCAGAAGCGCATTCCCATCCCGCCTAATCGTGGTCAGATTTATGACCGTAATGGTGTACTGCTGGCGGATAGCCACACGCAATATGTCCTAGAGGTGGTACGTGACAATATCGGTGATGAGAATGCTGATGGCAAGTCGACGTTAGCCGATGTTGATATTTTCGTTGAGCGTTTGGGATCCATTATTCCGCTAGCGGAAAAAGATGTCCGTTTGTTTAAAACTCAAGCAAGGCGTTTTAAATACCAGCCTATCCTCATTCGGGGAAATTTAACAGAAGAAGAGTACGCTGCGTGGGCTGTCAATCGTCCGCGTTTCCCTGGTGCGCGGGTAGAGGTGCGTATGGAGCGTTACTACCCTTTAGTTAAAACAGCGAGTCATGTCATTGGGTATGTAGGGCGTATTGATGCGCGTGATCTGGAGACTTTGAACAAGGATGAATACATCGGTACCACCCATATCGGTAAAACGGGGATAGAGGCTTTCCATGAAGATCGCTTGCATGGGCAAGCCGGGTATCAATTGATTGAGGTGGATGCCCATGGTAAAAAACAGTCGTTGCTGAGCAAAAAAGACCCTGTTGGTGGGCAGGAATTATTTCTCGGTTTGGATATTAATTTACAAATCTTTGCGGAAAATTTGCTGAAAAATGAGCGTGGGGCGATTGTGGCGATGGATCCAAGTAATGGTGAAATACTGGCTTTGGCAAGTGTACCAACATTTGACCCTAATTTATTTATTAATGGCATTTCTCAGAAGGACTATACGGCTTTACGTGAAGATCCTGATCGTCCGTTGTTTAATCGTGCGCTGCAAGGTACTTATCCGCCGGGGTCTACCATTAAGCCAATGGTCGGCGTGGCGGGTTTAATTGAGGGGGTCGTGACGCCTGGTTCAAGGGTCTACGACCCTGGTTTCTTTCGTTTGCCGGGGCAAAAACATGCCTTTCGGTGTTGGAATAAGAGTGGCCACGGTTCGGTTGACCTGAAGTATTCGATTCAACAGTCATGTGATACCTATTTTTACGATTTGGCCTATCGGATGGGGATTGATCGTTTCTCTGCGGCGATGAGGCGCTTTGGTTTTGGAGAAAAGACAGGGATTGATTTGCCATCAGAAGCGTCAGGTTTGATGCCAACCAAGGAATGGAAAGAGAAACGTCATAAGCGTGATTGGTTTCCTGGGGATACGGTTAATATTGGTATCGGTCAAGGTTATTGGTTAGCAACACCCCTGCAATTGGCTCATGCGACGACGATTATGGCGAATCGTGGGGTGCGATTGAAGCCGCATGTGTTGCGTGGGGTGCGTACTGCGCGAAATCAGGAAGAAAGCGTTCTCAAGCCTGAACCGTTTCCTACCCTTGAAGCAAAGGATAATTATTGGAATTTGACGATCCAAGGGATGGAAAATGTGATGCGTCCCGGTGGTACTGCACGGGCAGCGGGGGCTGGGGCATCCTACCGTATCGCGGGTAAGACGGGCACAGCTCAGGTATTTGGTTTGGCTGGTGGTAAATACAATGCAGGTCGGATTGCTAAGCGGTTGCGTGACCATGCATTGTTCGTTGGGTTCGCTCCAGCGGATAATCCTAAAATTGCTGTGGCAGTGATTGTGGAAAATGCTATGGGTGGTGGTGGTGCGACGGCCGCACCGATTGCTCGCAAGCTCATGGATGCCTACTTGAATCAAGCATATGGCGATAATGCATTAAAACCAGCCGGTGCGCTAGCGCAGCAGGAACTGGAGCAAGCGCAGCCAGCTACATCGGTACAAGAGCCTACTAAAAAGTCAGGAAAACAGAAAAACAGGGGGTAAACGGTGATTAGTGGTTTGTTGCCTTCTTGGTTGATCATTGCGCTACAGCGTGTTGATGCGGTGTTGTTGGCGGTGTTGTCACTGCTGGTTTTTTTGGGGTTAGCCACGTTGTACAGTGCCAGCGATGGCAATATCGAGCAGGTGCAGCGGCAAATTATTCATTTTTCAATCGGTCTGGGGCTATTGGTCATTTTTTCTCAAATTTCCAGTAAGACACTGCGCCAGTGGTCAGTATGGCTGTATGGCATTGGGGTGGTGTTACTGATCTTGGTCTTAATCATTGGGGTAACGAAAAAGGGCGCAACCCGTTGGTTATATATTGGTGTTGATATTCAACCTGCTGAAATCATGAAGTTGGCAGTGCCAATGATGGTGGCTTACTATTTTTCTGAGAAACCGCTGCCGCCGCGTTTTGTGGATATTGTGATTGCGTTGTTGTTGGTATTGGTTCCGATGCTGCTGGTTATGAAGCAGCCAGATTTGGGAACCTCGTTGTTAATTGCTACTTCTGGATTTTTTGTTATTTATTTAGCAGGTATGTCATGGTGGTTGATTGGTGGTGCAATTGCTTTTGTGACGGTTGCTGCCCCGTTGTTGTACTTTTTTGGGATGCATGATTATCAACGGCGTCGGGTCGATACGCTTTTGAATCCAGAATCGGATTTGTTGGGAACTGGATACCATATTTATCAGTCAAAAATTGCGATTGGTTCTGGTGGGGCTTATGGAAAAGGCTGGATGCAAGGCGACCAAGCGCATCTGGATTTTCTGCCAGAACGGCACACCGATTTTATCTTTGCTGTATTTGGTGAAGAGTTCGGCTTAGTGGGCAACCTGATTTTAATGGGGCTGTACATATTTATCATCTGGCGGGGGTTATACCTTGCTAGTAAGGGTGAGGATACGTTCGCGCGTCTGCTGGGTGGTAGTCTGAGTGTGTCATTCTTTTTTTATTTGTTTGTGAACACCGGCATGGTCAGCGGGCTGCTCCCCGTTGTCGGTGTGCCACTGCCCTTGGTGAGTTACGGGGGAACCTCCGTGGTCACGCTGATGATGGCTTTCGGGATCATCATGGGGATGAGGAAACGCAAACGCATTTATCAACGGGATAGCTGAAGAAGGATTTTCATGCTCTCCTCAACAGGTTTGGAGATGGAGTATATGAAAATCATGCATGATTCAGTTCAATGGAATAAGTCGCTGGGTAAGCTGGTAAGTGTCATTATGATGGGGGGAGTATTAGGGGGATGCACTGCGGGGCCGCAGTGGCCTTGGGTATTCAATCCACCGGTTGCAAATGTTCCCAGTCAACAAGGTTTACCCCCAACTGTTATCAGACAGCCAGTCGGAACCCCGTCTTCTGGTGGCAGTACGGCAACACAGCAGCCAACTAACACGACGATACCGCGTCAACCCGTTAATTATCCTGCCGGACTACGCGGGGATTATGCCAGTTACCCGGCACTGCGCCAGTTTATTGGTAAAATGAACAGCCAGCATGGTTTTGATATTGCGTTTTTGGAACAGACCTTTTCCAGCGTGCAGCGTGATAAAGAAGCGTTAACCAAGGCGGGTGCACCTACCGAAGGGCAAGTATGGCGGGCTTATCGCCCCATTTTCCTCACAGAGGAACGTATTAATGGCGGGGTTGATTTTTGGAATCGCTATGCGGCGCTGTTAGATGCGGCTACCCGTCAATACGGGGTGGATACAGAGTATTTAGTGGCGATTATTGGCGTGGAAACGCAGTACGGTAAAAATACGGGTAAGCACAATACCTTGCAGGCATTAACAACGTTAGGGTTTGATTTTCCACGTCGTTCCAGTTTTTATCAGAAAGAACTGGAGCAGTTTTTATTGTTATCGCGAGAAGAGAAGGTGAGGCCGCAGATTTTTAACGGTTCCTATGCCGGGGCAATGGGCTTAGGGCAGTTTATTTCGAGCAGCTATCGCAGTTACGCGATTGATGGCAACCGTGATGGTAAGCGTGACTTGTGGAATCCTCAGGATGCTATTCCCAGTGTTGCGAATTATTTTGCTAAAAATGGTTGGAAGCGCGGTGGCGGTGTTGCTGTCCCTGCTTATGTTTCCGGTGCGGGTTATGCTAGTATTGCTGAAGCAACACCGAAAAAACCATCACGTACTTTGGGTGAACTTGCTGCTAAAGGGGTAAGGCCACAAGGGGCTATCAACTCTGCCAAAGTGAGTTTGATTAAGCTGGATGGGACGACTGATGAGTATTGGGTAGGCGGTGAAAATTTCTATGCGATTACCCGTTACAATCCTAGTTCAAAATATGCAATGGCAGTACATCAGCTTGCGCAGGAAATTCGTAAGCGTAAGTTTGGTTTCTAAACGTTATAATAGTGAAAGCGATAAGCTGGCTCGTGTATCGCAGCGCGGGTCAGTGTTCTAATGGGCGATGATAAAAAGCTGGACAATACGATGA
Organism: Candidatus Thiothrix putei; assembly: GCA_029972225.1. Taxonomy (NCBI): domain Bacteria; kingdom Pseudomonadati; phylum Pseudomonadota; class Gammaproteobacteria; order Thiotrichales; family Thiotrichaceae; genus Thiothrix; species Candidatus Thiothrix putei. The sequence goes on along the minus strand of CP124756.1, from coordinate 3,811,430 downwards.
CAATAAACTGGCGATTTTCGGGAGTCTTATTGGCTTCCATGACCATAAGTTTGGTCGCTTGCAGTAGCAATGGCGCTAAAAAATCAAATATGGATACGGCGCAAGTGCAGAATAAGGTAAGCACCGAAGCCCGTAGTGAGTGTGGTAATGACCCCGCTTACACGATTGAAGGCAAAACTTACCAAGTGTTGGACTCGGCAGCGGGTTATGCGGAACACGGCACTGCGGCATGGTACGGAGCAGAATATCAAGGAACGGAAACAGCGGGCTGTGAAGTCTTTGATATGTACGGTTATTCTGCTGCACACCGCACCTTGCCATTACCCAGTTTTGCAAAAGTCACTAATCAGCAGAATGGCAAGCATATTATTGTACGTATCAATGACCGTGGACCATTTGAGAGTGGGGATTTGATCCAATTGTCGTTTGCAGCCGCCAATGCGCTCGGTATTAAGGCAAAAACAGGTGCACCTGTTGAAGTGGCGGCGATTCCACCTGAGCAATTGCCACCTGAGCTTAAAGCCGCGAGTAAGCCTAAAGCGGCTGCACCGCCGGTGAAATCGGTTGAGCCTGTGGATAAGTCTAAGCCTTATTACGTGATTGCGGGTACATGGCCTGATCGTAATGCATCTCTCGATATGTTTGTGCGTTTGACATCAGTGGGCTTGGCGAAAACAGAAATGGCTACTGCGCAACAAAATGGGCGCGAAATGTATCAGGTTAGGGTTGGCCCTTTGTATAACCAAGATCAAATTGATAATGTGAAAGATATTTTGGAAAGTAACGGTTTGGCAAACTTTAAGGTCGTTGCAGGCAAATAGTTGCAGGATGGCGCTAGCTTCGCTACCGTACTGACCATGAAAATAATGCCTATAAGTGAAAGGATTGTTCATGTTTACAAGGATACTTAAATCGTTATTGTTAGCGGGATTGCTGGCAGGCGGCATTGTTAGCGCTGAGTTTGCTTCAGCACCGTCGGACACGGGTGAGCCTGCACCTAAAGATATGTCCACTGCTCCCTACAATGACCCTAATATTCCACCGGAAATCATTGCGATGGCACCTGGTGTGCCAGAAATTGAGGCGAAAAGCTATTTGCTGGTTGATTTCCAAAGTGGCGAGGAGTTGGCTGGTATAAACCCCGGAATGCGGGTGGAACCTGCCAGTATTACTAAACTGATGACGGCTTACTTGGTTTATCAGGAATTAGGTAAGGGTACGGTTAAGCTGGAGGATGAAGTACTGATCAGCGAAAAAGCGTGGAAAATGGAAGGCTCACGCATGTTCGTAGAGTTGGGCAAAAAAATTCAGTTTGAGAAGTTACTCAAGGGCATGATTATCCAATCGGGTAATGATGCGGCGATGGCGTTAGCAGAGCATGTGGCGGGTAGTGAAGAAACCTTTGTGCAGCGTATGAATCAGACGGCGGCTGAGCTCGGCATGACGGATACCCGTTACATGAATGTCACAGGGTGGCCAGCTAAGGATCATTACACGACGGCGCGTGACATTGTGAAACTGGTGGAAGCCTTGGTGCATGAGTTTCCAGAGTATTACAAACTGTATGCTATTAAGGAATTCAGCTACAACAATATCAAGCAGCAAAACCGTAATCGCTTATTGTGGCGTGACCCAACGGTGGATGGTTTGAAAACCGGGCATACCGAGTCAGCGGGTTATTGTTTGGTAGCCTCTGCCAAACGTGACAATATGCGTTTGATTTCAGTGGTGTTGGGTGCAAAAAGTGAAGAAGCACGCGCGAATGTCAGCCAACAGTTGTTGGAATACGGCTTCCGTACCTTTGAAACACACAAGCTCTACGATGCAGGGGCTGTGTTGGCAAAAGTGCGAGTTTGGAAGGGTGAGGCAACGGAAGTGCCTGCTGGGGTGGTTGATAATTTGTTTGTTAGTATTGTCAAAGGGCGCTACGACCAATTGAAAGGTGGAATGCAGCTTGATAAAGGGATTGACGCCCCCATTAAACGGGGTGGCGTACTGGGCAAAGTGATTATTACTGATCAAGAGCTGGGTAAAGTCGTTAAGGAAACCCCGTTGTTGGCGCTGGAAGATGTGACCGAAGGCGGCTGGTGGCGGCGGACAATGGATAGTATTCAGAAGTTGTTCGCGGATTAATAACCGCAAGCGTGAGGATGGGCTGTGGAGCGTTTTGGACAGCAGGATGAATTAAAACTGGATTTTCCTTGTGATTTTCCTATCAAAGTGGTGGGTCGTGCAGATGTAGAGTTTCATCTGCGGATTTGTGAAATTGTGTGCCGTCACGACTCTGTGTTTGATCCTGAAGTGCGGTTACAGCGACGTGATAGCTCTGCTGGTAAATACCACAGTCTAACGGTGAATTTGCGTGCAATCAGCAAGGAGCAGATTGATGCAGTGTATCAGGACTTGAAAGCCTGTGAGTTGGTGCTGTGGGCATTGTAGAGCATCGAGTGGTGGATATTTTGCATATCCGCCAACTGGGTTTGCTAGAGTATGTGTCCGCTTGGAAGCAGATGCAGGTATTTACCCAAAATCGTCTTCTCAATACACCGGATGAAGTGTGGCTAGTACAACATCCGCCGGTATTTACGCTAGGACGCAATGGTAAGTTGGAACATGTGTTAGCGCCAGGCGATATTCCTGTGATTCCCATTGATCGTGGTGGGCAGGTGACATATCACGGCCCAGGTCAGCTAGTGGCTTATATGCTATTAGATATTCGTCGTAAAGCTTTAGGTGTGCGTGAGCTGGTCACAGGCATTGAGCAATCGGTGATCGATTTGTTGGTGCATTATGGCATTACTGCACGAGGGGATAGGGATGCGCCGGGCGTCTACGTCGATGGACGTAAAATTGCAGCCTTAGGATTACGGGTATCGAAAGGTCGTACCTATCATGGGTTGAGCCTGAATGTGGCAATGGATCTAGAGCCTTTCCTGCGCATTAACCCGTGTGGTTACGCAGGCTTGCAGGTTACGCAATGTCAAGACTTGGGTATTGAACAAGCACCGTTTGAACTTGCCCGTGAGTTGTGTGAATGTTTAACGCACCGTTTAGGTTACGCAGCGCTAAAATGGCTTTAGAATTAGAGATAATAAGCACTTTTAGTCATGACTTTTGACATCAACGGCATCAGCAATTTACGCGCTAGCAAGGGAAGTTTTGCGCCTCCTGCTTGCATAGCAACATCGCCATGATGCTGTTCGTCAGCCTTCATCTTTTGCAAAATTGCCATATCAGTTAGTGCATGAGGGGGGAGGCGATTGATGTGTTCTTCCAAATGCTTAATGACTTGATCTTCCGTTTCTTTGACAAAACCAAGGCTCCATTTGTCACCAATCTTGCCTGCGACGGCACCAATCGTGAATGAACCCCAATAAAATAATGGGTTCAGCAGGCTTTTCCGACCGCCTAGTTCCTGTAAACGCTTTTCCGTCCAGTTGAGGTGGTCGTTTTCCTCCATAGCAGAGCGTTCCATCTGTTCCCGTATATCTTCACGCTTAGCAGTTAATGCCTGCCCTCGATATAAACCTTGGGCAGATACTTCGCCTGTGTGATTAATGCGCATCAACCTGCTGATCAATTCACGGTCGACTTCGCTAAGCGGGGCGGTTTCTGGTATCCCCGCAGCCGGATTAGGGCGTTCCGTGGTTGGTGCTGTGGCATGAACCACGCGCAGAGACTGGTCAATTTCGGTCAGAATTTTATCCAACAAGCTGAGTTTGCGCATTTCACTCTCCATTAACGTTATTGTTGAGCCTCTCGTTTTACAAGATAATCAACAACTTGTAGTAAGGTTTCTTCACTGCCAACCATGCTGGGGCTGGTGCGGTATTTGCCATTGACGATAATGACGGGAACAGAATCTGCTTTGGACTTTGTACCTACTTCATTAGCGCGTGCCATCATGGCTTTCATTTCCATGGAGTTCAGAGCATTTTTAACTTGATCAGATGTAAAACCTAGCTCCGTAAAGAAACGGGTCATGGCATCGTCATCGTTGATCTTACGGCGCTGTTTTTGCATTGCCTCAAAGATTTTGGTATGGACGCGTTTAGCGCCATCAGGGTCAAGCATTTGCCCAACATAGAATAATTTGGCGTGGTATTCCCAGCGTGGGCTTAATGTGGCGGGTACTCGCTGGAAAACAACATTATCCGGTTTGTTGCTAAGAAACTTCTCAATAGTAGGTTCCAGAGAATAACAATGCGGGCAACCGTACCAAAATAAGTCGATAACCTCGACTTTACCAGCAGGTGCTTGTGTCGGAATCGTGGGTGATAGCGTAACGTAATGTGTGCCTTCTTTGATATCCTGCGCTTGGCTGGCTTCAGGAATACAACCCGTTAAAGCGAACAGTGCTGCCATCATAAAGCCGAGGGTGTGGCTTAAGGTACGTTTCATTAATTATTGTCTCCTGCTTGTGTTTGTGTAAGAACTGCATTGATTTGTCAGTTATCTTCATCGCTCGCTTTGAGTTGGACTGGGCTAGGTACTCAAAGTTCACCGTAAGAATGCAACCCGGAGAGGAACATGTTTACGCCGAGGAATGCAAACAGGGTAACAAATAAGCCAACGATTGCCCACCACGCCATGGGTACACCGCGCCAGCCTTTGGAAAAGCGTAAATGCAGCCATGCAGCATAGTTTAACCAGACAATTAATGCCCATGTTTCTTTCGGATCCCACGACCAGTAGCCGCCCCACGCTTCGGCAGCCCACATTGCGCCAAGAATGGTGGCAATGGTGAAAAACGCAAAGCCCAGTGCAATCGCTTTGTAGGTTATATCATCAAGCATTTCCAAAGAGGGCAGGCGCGTTGCCAGCAAGCCATTCGCATTGCGTTGTTGCCCATGGTGTTTCAAAAGGTAGGCAATACTGGTCATGGCTGCCAAAGCAAACGCTCCGTAACCAATGAAATTGGCGGGTACGTGAATTTTCATCCAATAGCTTTTCAAGGCTGGAACCAATGGTTGAATCTCATGTGCGCCTTTGGTGTAGCTGTACCACAGCAGAAAAGCAACCGCCGCGCTGATCACCATCAATACAAAACCGCCGAGTGAACGATTTTTGTAACGTCCCTCATAAAACATATATAACAAGCCGGTGATAATGCAGAATAGAATGAAAACTTCGTACAGGTTGCTAACGGGAATGTGACCAAATTCAGGGTCAATCAGATAAGATTCATACCAGCGTACCATTAACCCGGTGAAACCCATTACCAAGGCAACCCATGTCATGGCTGAACCGGTTTTCAAGGTGAATGCATTGTTTGTGAATAAACCCGCGAAATAAGTCACCGTTGCCAGTACAAATAAAGCGCTCATCCACATTACGGCAGATTGGCTGGAGACTAAAAATTTCAGCCCGAACACTTGTTCAGCATTGGCGTAATTGCCGCCATACAACCAAATGCCCAACAAGCTCAAAAGCGCGACGGCGATGGTATAGGGGCGGAAGGCTTTCCAATACCAACCCAAGGCAATCCATGAAGGTGCAGTCAGTGCAAGAATCCCGATTTCGTATTCATCCATTACGCTACCGTATTGAAAGAATACCCATGCGCTGGCAGCAATGACTAATGCTGCCCACAGCCAATCCGACAAACGCAGTTGCTGGAATAGGCTGGGTTGATCAATGAGCGAGTCAATGGTTTGTTGGGGAGTCGACATGTTTCACCTCTTGTTTCATCACTTGCTGGAACAGGCCCTGCAACTGTTGGAAATAACGCTCAAATTCTGGCTGATTGCGGTTACTACTACCTGCCAGGACGATTTCCGCTTGATTATTGTCCAGCGGTTTAATCCATACCCATATTCTACGATGCGCCACGTAAAACAGGAGAAATACCCCTATTGTTAACATGAGACTGCCGAAATAAACCACATCTTTGCCGGGCGAGCGCGTGATTTGTAGACCAGACGCTTCAATCTGTTTAAAGCTGTCCATGTGGATCAGCCAAGGCGACCCGTAAGCAGGCAATTTATCAATCGCAAGTAAGCTATCATCGAAGAATAACCAGTCAGCCTCCGTCGGTTCAGCGGTCATGCCTTCTTGCTTGAGCGTCTCTTTATAGACCTCACGCAAGGCGGCATTCAGCACTTTCATGAAAGCTTCGGCGGCGCTTTCTTGCTTATCTTGCGGAAACTTTGCCGCAATTTCAGCCATGATGCCTTCTGAACCTTTGGTCGCAAACTGTTCGGTTAAGCGCTGCATCGACTCCACGATTTGTGCTTCGACCGCCGGATCAGCAACCGTGGTTTGTTGCATGGAGTTACGGGTGGTCTGGAGCGCGGATTGTTTCACCAATTCGGTATTTTGTATATTGGACAAAAACCGCATAAAGCGTTCCATGCTGCCTTTGGTGTCAACGGGAATGTGCAAATAACGGAAAGGCTCATTCGGCGTGGTGCGTACCCCGCTGATGAAATAGTTTTGCCCTTTGATACTCAAGGGGTTCATGTAGTTTTGGTATTCGAGCGCTTGTCCGGTGGCATCACGTAATTTGAAGGTAACACTGGGGCCAACATTTTTCTTTTCGATCTTGCCACTGCTGTCTTCCATGTCATTGATATTAAACAGGCGGAAGTCATTAATTTCCAGTTTATATTGCTGGTCGGAGCTGGTTAAGGTGTAGTCGCGGAAGACTTTGCCATCAACGTCTTGCGAGGCATAGCGGTTGCTGAGTGAATGCAGGCGCAGTTTGAGTTCCGAACCGCCATCACCAAAGTTTGCTTGGTAGATTGCCACGCCGTTGTGAATCAAGGGGTGATTCACGGAAATAGTGGTTTCCAACGGTGCATCAAGCGTTTTGTCGTGAATCACAATGTCACTTTCAAACGATTTGGGCTGCCCGGTGGAGTAGTGTTCGACACGAAATTCTTTAACTTCGACTTCAAACGGCAAGTGCTGTACCAAGTAGCCGTCACGTACCGGTTGGAAAATAATATTCGCACGGCTGCCTTCTGGTATGTCGACGGAGCCACGGTAAGAAAAACTGCTGTCCGATAATTGGCTAATAGCGGGGACTTCCGATGCAGGAATATTGCGGGTTTCGGGTTTCAGATTGCCTTGCCATTCAGCAATCATGATGGGAAGGCGACTATCCATCAATCCGCCGAGGAAGATAACAATCATGCCAAGGTGTGTCAGCCAGTAACCCCAATGGTTAGCGCTGCCTTTCATACCTGCTACAACGGTATGATCTTCAGCCACTTTTTGACGGGTTTTGAAGCCTTGAGCGTGTAGAATTCGGGTTGCCAACGCTTGTGTAACAGTAGCATCTTGCACGCTGTTGATGGCGGCTTGATGTTTCATGGCACGCAGGGATTTTTCCTGCACATTTTCACGAAAATGGCGTAGTTCGCGGATAATACCGGGGGTATTACGCCCTACACAGGTGGCAATCGACACCACCAAAAACGCCAAGATAGCCAAGAACCACAAGGCTGAATACACATCATACAGCTCTAATGATTTGAACAAATCAAACCAGAAGGGGCCAAATTTGATTTGGTAGCTGGTGTAGGGTTGGTTCTGTTGCAGCACTGTGCCAATGATGGAAGCAATGGCGACCACCACCAACAAGCTGATGGCTAAATTCATCGAACCTAAAAAATTGATCAGGCGTGTACTGGAGCTTGGCGAGTTTCTCATACCACAAAATCGTCTTGACAAAGTGAATGCATTAAAACAACAAAGGGTGGCAAAAGCCACCCCCCGTTTTACAGCAAAGCATTACCGAATGGTAATATCACTTCTGTAAGCCAGCAATATACTCAGCAACGGCTTCGATTTCAGCATCAGTCATGCCTGCGGCGATGTTGCGCATCATTTTGCCAGCATCATTAGCACGTTCACCTTTGCGGAAAGCATTTAATTGAAGCTTGGTGTAAGCGACATGTTGACCGCTGATTGCCGGGAAATTAGCAGCAGGGTTGCCTGCCCCGTTAGGGCCGTGGCAAGCGGCGCAAGCAGCAACGCCAGTGGCATTGTTGCCACCTTTGTAAATCTGCTCACCTAACGCGACTTTGGTTTGGTCTGCTTCGCCTGCTTTTGCTACTTGAGAGGAGAAGTAAGCCGCCAGGTCAGCCATGTCTGCATCGCTCAATGGTTTAGCCATTGGGGTCATGGATGGGTTAACACGCTCATCATTCTTGAAATTCATTAACTGCTTCAAGATATAGCTTGGGTGTTGACCTGCCAATTTGGGCCATTCAGGGTTAACGCTGTTGCCGTCTGCACCGTGGCAGGCTGCACAAGTCGCGGATTTGGTTTTGCCCGCTTCAGCATTGCCACCTTCTGCCGAAGCAGAGGCAGCGATGCTAACAGCTAAGCCACTCAGTACAAGCATGAGTACTTTTTTCATAATCGAAGTGCTCCTAATATCTACAAAATCTGTCATATTTTTGCATGACACTCGGTGACTCCCCATGTTCACTGAATGTGATGCGTTGCCTAACCGTCTTCTCGCGGTTGCGGCAATTACTTGCAATCATACCAAGTGCATCTTAATCTGCACCCACCCTGACGCAGGCATACCATAATCCACACGCTCTACAGCTTTTCCAGTGTCACCCTTTCGCGGTAACGGGAAAGGTATTCTGAAAAAAACGAATGGATTGTACAACATATTCTGCTTGTATTCCGCAAAAAATATTAGAGAACGCTAACATTATGAATCACTATTACCAACAAGCAACTTTTCTACAAAGTGCGACCACTCGTAAGACCCTGCCAGCAGAAAGTGGTTTGGAGATTGCTTTTGCTGGGCGTTCCAATGCGGGAAAATCAAGTGTAATCAATCGGGTATGCTCGCAGAAGTCATTGGCGAGAACCAGTAAAACGCCAGGTAGAACCCAGTTAATTAACTTTTTTCAGTTACCGGATACCCATTTTTTGGTGGATTTGCCCGGTTACGGTTATGCAAAAGTACCGGAAGTGGTTAAGTTGGAATGGCAGAAATTCATCGAGTCGTATTTGACGCAGCGGAATACCTTACGCGGAATGGTGTTGGTGATGGATATTCGACATCCAATGACGGATTACGATCAGGCGATGTTGCGTTGGGCACGCAACAGAATGTTGCCGGTGCATGTGTTGCTGAATAAGTCAGATAAATTAACTCGCGGTGCGGGGATGAATGTGCTGTTACAAGTACGCAAGGCTTTGGCTGATTACGGCATAGCTTCAGTACAAACATTTTCTGCACTTAACAAGCAAGGGCTGGACGAATGCTGGGGTATTCTGGATAAATGGTTGGGCAAGGATATTTAACGGTGCTTATTCAGGAAGAGTTCATTTCGTTAAGGGTATCCTTCTTCCTGTAGGAAAAAGGAACCCCGGCCAAACAGGGGGTCTAAAAAGCCGGGGTTTAACGAACAGGTCTGGATTGGGGACACCAAACCTGTGTCCGTAAACAAGAAATACTGATGCCGGGCTTAAGCATCACCTAGTGTATTTCTTGATACTTCACGGAAACTTTTCATAAAATCAAAAATATTTTTGAAGTATCTGTTTCGAATAGTAACGCATTTCTAAGTATTGTAAAAATAAAATACTTTAATGGTCTTGGCGTCTTATATGATAAGCCTGCTCTCTTTTGGGAGCTGCCAAGTTATATAGTTTAGCGTAAACCTTTCTCCCAGAACGGCTTATTAGCGGCGCTCTGAAGATTCTCAGTGTGCCTTGGGATTGCTGATCTTTCCAGCGTTGACGGGGCAATGATGACAGTTATGTTCCTAGGACGCCCTCCCCGCAACAATGTCATATGTACTTCTGAGCCTACCCGTAAATCACCTATGATGTTTTTAACATCAACAGCGCTTTGAACATTTCTACTGTTTAACCGTGTGATGATGTCACCTGCCTCAATACCGGCTTTTTCAGCAGGAGACCCGGGGAGAATTTGGTTGATAATCGCCCCCTCATTGGGTTTCATGCCAAAGTTACGTGCCATTTCGGCATCAATATCTTGTACTTCGACGCCTAGTTGACCACGTTCAACACTTCCGTACTGGATAATCTGTGTGATAACACCCGCAGCAGTGTTGATGGGGACAGCAAAGCCAATACCTAAATTACCACCGCCTTGATCCCCCAGTATTGCTGTATTTATACCGATCAACTCGCCATTTAAATTAACGAGAGGACCACCTGAGTTACCTAAGTTGATGGGGGCGTCAGTTTGAATAAAATTCTCGTATTCACTGATGCCGGGATTACGGTGTAGCGCACTAATAATGCCGGATGTTACTGTTTGACCAATGCTGTAAGGGTTGCCTATCGCGACTACGAAGTCCCCGACGCGCAAACGATCTGAATCACCAAAACGCATGTCAGTTAAGCGTTCTGCCGGGATTTGTAATACCGCTAAATCAGCACGGGGGTCGATACCAACGACTTCTGCCAAATACTTGCGCCCGTCTTTTAAGGTAATGTGGATAGCATCAGCATTCTCGATAACATGAGAATTTGTTAAAATGTGCCCACGTTGAGCATGAATAATGACCCCTGAGCCAGTACCATTAATCCGCCGTTCGCCGGGCGGGGCATCGCCAAAAAAACGCTTGAAAAAGGGGTCATTGAGTAGCGAGTCATTAATTGGCTGGCGTCCTTCCGTGGCAATATTGACAACAGCAGGTGTAATTTTCTCTAACATCGTTGCCAGAGAAGGAAGTGCTTGCCCATTGATTTCTGTTGGCAATGCAGCAAAGACAGCATTGGGCGAGGCAATGGGCAATACAAACGCTGCTAATAAAACTATCTTGCGTGTGATGGGAAGCATAACCATATTCTACTGTTCTCGGTATGGGGTGTTCAATGTTTTCAGACAGTTATCCGTGGATAAGGTTCCTTGTCAACTTATGTGCTGTCGGGGGTTCCACGTGAACAGCGTTTTCATTTTGGCATAATACTCTTTTTGCTCTGCTGTATCAGCAGGAGGTGTATGAACTTGCAGTACGATATACAAGTCCCCTGTTTCCTGCCCTGCAATGCCACGTCCCTTTAAGCGCATTTTTCTGCCTGATTGGGAGCCGGGGGGGATTTTTAGACTGATTTTGCCTGCTAGGGTTTTTACGGTGATGGTCTCTCCTAGCGCGGCTTCCCAAGGAGTAATGGGTAAGTCGAGGTAGATGTGGCTACCTTCGCGTCGATACAGGGGGTGCTCCTTAAGCCTTACTTTCAGGTAAACATCCGAGCCATGTGAGCCTTTACCGGGAATACGGATTCTTTTGTCATCCGATATATCTGGGGGAATGCGTATTTGTACGTTGTCTCCCGTTGGTAGCCGAATGGTTTTTAGTCCCCGGTAGATGTCTTCTATATCAATTTCTAAAGTAGAAGCAGACTGTGCAGCATGAGAGGTGTTGGCAGTGCCATTGGCCGGGCGTCGGGAACCACCAAATAAACCTTCAAAAAAATCACTGAATCCAGAGGCGGATTGTTGATGGTTGAATCCGCGCCGGGCAATGTCTTCAAAAAACGAGGCATCAAACTGAGAGCTATTGCCCCAGTTGGGTGGCGGTTTGAAATTCTGACCCGCACGCCAATCTGCGCCCAGTTGGTCATAACGGGCGCGTTTGCTTGGGTCACTCAAGACTTCGTTAGCTTCATTAATTTCTTTGAAGCGTGCTTCCGCGCCCTTGTCCTGATTGCGATCAGGGTGATATTTAGCTGCCATGCGCCGGAACGCTTTTTTGATGCTATCCTGATCCGCATTGCGTTCAACGCCTAAAGTTTTGTAATAGTCTTTGTATTCCATCTAATACCTCTGTCGCAGAGTCTACGACAAAAAACGCCGCATAGGCGGCGTTTTCTGACGAAGTATGTCTTTATCTGAGCCTATTAAGATTCGATTTGTACCTCAATTTTGCGGGGCAAAACCTTTTCTTGTTTGGGAATGGTAATATCCAGCACCCCATTGTTGCACTTGGCCGTGATTTTATCACCGTTAGCCGTATCCGGCAGGCTGAAGCGGCGATGAAAGCGCCCTCGCACCCGCTCAACGCGCTTGTAACCTTCTTTTTCTTCCGTGTTATCCAGTTCACGTTTACCGCTGATGGACAATACGCCATTTTCCATGTGTATTTCAATGTCTTCCACTTTAACACCCGGAATATCGGTGTGGATTAACCAGGCATCTGCCGTTTCACGAATGTCTACCGCTGGTGTCCAGTCGCTGACTGGGCTGGTGGTGTCTGAATCACGACGCAGCAGGCTGTCCATTTCGCGTTGCAATTGGTTTAATACTGACCAAGGTTCATAACGTGTCATGTTCATGGTTTAACCTCCATTGTGAATGGTTTCATTAACTTAACGCGAATATGGAGGTGCGGCATCGGGATTCAAGAGGTTTTTTTATGTATTTTTTGGCCTTACTCGATATTTTGTACTTGCTCGCGCATTTGTTCGATCATGACTTTGAGGTCAACTGCCGCTTGAGTCGTGTCGGAATCGTTGGACTTTGAGGAAAGGGTGTTAGCCTCTCGGTTAAGTTCTTGCATTAGGAAATCTAGGCGTCGCCCGACTGGCTCATCGCGTTCTAGTACGGCGTTGATTTCGTCCAAATGCGCCATAAGACGGTCGAGTTCCTCCTCTACGTCTAGTCGTTGGGCAAGGATGACGAGTTCTTGTTCGATTCGGTTGTAATCCGGTGATATTTTGAGTTCTTCAATGCGACTGAGGATTTTTTCACGTTGGGCTGAGATGATGCTGGGGCGGTGCTTGCGGATACGCACGGTAATCTCAGCAATTTGGTCGAGACGCTGGTAAATGAAATCGGCGAGGCGTTTGCCTTCACGTTCACGCATTTCCAGCAAGTCATCTAAGGTGTCTTGCAGCAAGGCTTTAGCATGAGCTGTGAGGACGTCTTTGTCCGGGGTGGCGTCTTGAGTAACGCCAGGCCAGCGCAATATGTCTACTGCTTTGAGGGGTTCGGGGTTGTTAGTGATGGTTTCTAACTGGCGGCAGGCAATAATCAGGGCGCGAGCGAGTGGTTCGTTGATGTGGATTTCGCTGGTATTTCCAGTTGTCGGGGTAAAGCGTAGGCTGGCTTCAAATTTGCCACGTTTGAGACTGCCTTGGATAATGTCCCGGAAACTGTTTTCTTGACTGCGAAACTCTTCTGGCAGACGTAAACTGATGTCGAGGTAGCGGTGGTTGACTGTGCGGGCTTCCCATTGGAGCGTGCCGTGCTCAATAGTCAGTTCGCGGTGAGAAAAAGCCGTCATGCTGCGAATCATGGGTATTGGTTTCCGTTTATCTTGGTTAATGTTAATGGTAGTCGATTTGGGGCGTGAGTTCATGCTTTTGCCGTAAGATGGCACGGGCGCATGACCAGATGTCAACCTGTTCAATACCCTGTGCCAGCAATAAAGAGGCCAGTTCGCGGGCAGTTGAGCCTGTGGTGATGACGTCATCGAAAATGGCAATGTGTCGGTAGGTGAGTGGCGATTGTAACTGGAAGGCCGCGTGTACATTGCGTTGACGTTGGCTGGAGTCCAGTTCTGTTTGGGGTAAGGTGAATTTGCTGCGTGTAATCGCGTGATTCAACAGTGGGATATTCAGTTGCTTGGCTAACGGGCGAGCGAGTTCTAGGGCTTGATTAAAACCGCGTTTGTGTAGTCTTGCTGTGTGCAATGGTACGGGGAGAATGGCCTCGGGACTTGTTGTTAATTGTGCCAAAATGCCTGTGGCGGTTAATTCACCTAGCGTGGCGATTTCGCGCAGATTCTTACCAAATTTGATGCCGAGTAACAGGTTGCTAATCGGTGGTTGGTAAGCAAATGCACTGAGACTGTTAATGCAGCCGGGTAAGGGCACGTTCTGTTCCGGTAATAGCCAGGGCAAATCCGCATGGCAGTGTTCGCAGAGTGGGTAGTTAGGAAGACGTTGCTCACAGCAAAAGGCACAATAAGGGGTAAGGCTATGGCTTAATGTTTGCCACAGTTGCTGTGCGTAATTCATCGTTTGCTTAGGTTGCTAAGTAATGTTGGTATGCTCAGCAATAGACTGCCTGCCATGCCATAAAGGTGAGCAGCGTAAATAACAGGTGCTTCGATTAGGCTGGCAGAGGCTGATTCTCCCCCTGACCACCAGTCCCACACAGTTTTGCCACCTAAGCCAAGCAGGATGAGAGCTGCCATCAGCCAGTCTCGTTGTTGCAGTAGGTGAATGCCGCCGAGCATGAATAGACCGTAAAGCGTACCCGAAAAGCCTGCATACCAAACCCATTCGGGGTTGAGCCACCACAAACCTGCTCCTACACAGCTCGTTAAAAAAGCGATCTGTATAAGCTGAATACTTTTGCTGAATGGCAGTGGTGCAATAAAAGCCAATAGCCATAAGCCTGCAAGATTGAGCGCTAAATGCCAAAAATTAGTGTGCACTAAGCTACCTGACCAGATACGCCAGTATTCTCCGGCGACAATCCAATGGCGGTGGTACAGTAATTCGTCATGAAAAAACTGTAATAATGGCAGCAACACCGTGAAAATGATGGCAATAATGCAGGTGTTGACGCATTGTCGGGTGGGTTTACTGATGTCTAAAGTGTGCAACATGGTAAACAGTATGCCAGAATCGCAACTACGAAATCTTGTTTATGAGGACTAAAGGGCATGAGTATCAGTAAGGCGGGGCGGGGTAAGCCAAGTCAGGTAGGTTTTTCCTTAACGGAGTTGATGATCGTGATTGTGATCATCGGCATTTTGTTGGGATTGGTGTTCAGTAACCTGAATGTTATGGGGGATGCACAAAACCTGAAAGCAAAAAAAGAAGTCGGTGATTTGAAAATTAAACTGGAAATGTACCGTGCGGATAATGGTGTTTTCCCACCATCTGGCGCGTTGGGTGCGTTGGTGACGAATCCGGGTAATGCACCGCGTTGGCGTCAGTACATGAAAGATTTGCCTAAAGACCCTTGGGGTAATGACTACCGTTACCTGAATCCGGGCACTCGTGGCGGTGAAATCGACGTTTATAGTATTGGGCCGGATAAACGTGAAGGTACAGAAGATGATGTGGGTAGCTGGCAGTTATAAGTGCAGGCAAACCCGCCAGCAGGGATTTTCCCTGCTGGAAATGATGATCGTTATTATGGTGATCGGCATTTTATATGCGTTAGCGGGTTCGATGTTGAATTTGTCGGTGTCTGATCCGCTGAATGAAGAAGTGACGCGTTTGCGTGAGCGTGTGCAAATGGCTCAAGATGAAAGTATTGTGCGTTCACAGGCATTGGCATTGGGTTTTGGGGAAAATGGCTATGCTTTTTTTGCCCAGAACGACCAGCTTCAATGGGAACCGATTGATAAAGATGGTTTGTTGCAAGCCTACACTTGGCGAGGGAGTTATGAGCAGGTGCTGTATCTGCAAGGGCAAGCGGTTAGCTTGCCGGATAATGACAAAATCCGCCCACAGGTTTTTATTTTGCCGACGGGTGAGATGATGCCGTTTGAATGGCATTTGCGGGATAACGCGCAGCGAGAGGGTGTTGTTCAGTTCGATAATGTAGGTCGCTTAGTGGATTTAGCCACGGAGGCTGGTTGAAATGCGCCAGCAAGGTTTTAACTTAATCGAAATCATGTTTGCGTTGCTGTTACTGGGGTTGGTGATCTCGGTCAGTGTGGAAACCAGTAGCGGTGATTTTGCTAGCTATAACCGTATGAAAGACACTACGTTGGCACGTTGGGTGGCTTTTAATCAAATTGCGGCGGTGCAAACAGGCAAAGGCTTTCCTGCAACAGGTAAGTCTGAGGGGGTAGCTGAAATGGGGGAGGGGGCTTGGCAATGGCAGCAGGAAATTTTAGCGACGCCTGACCCTGATTTACGTAAAGTGAAAGTTAGTGTGTTTCGTGAGGGGCAGGCACAGCAAATTCTCGCGGTTGAGGTGGCTTATGTGGCTAATCCCCAGCCAAAGATGCGGAGTCAGGGGCAATGAGGCGTATCCGTGGTTTTACCTTGGTTGAGTTGATGATTTCGCTGGCTATTTTTTCCTTGCTGATTACGTTGGCGTATCAGTCTGTTAATGTGTTGCTGGATGCGGGGCGTCAGGTTGAGCAGCCGCAAGTTGAATTGCAGCAATTACAGCGGGCGATGGTGTTTGTCGAACGGGATATGCGTCAACTGGCTTTGTTGCGCCCGCAGAGTGCCGGGGGGATTGGGCAGGATGTTGGTCTTGCTAATAGCAGTATTGTTAAGCCTGAAGATTTGGGTGCGTTGCTTGAGTTTACACGCGGTGGTCATCCTGATGTGGCCTGGCAATTGCGTGCTTCGGGGCAAATGCGTAGTGGTTTGCAGCGGGTTCGTTACGTACTTGAAGACGGTAAGCTGCTGCGGCAGACATGGAACTTGGTTGACCATGTTGAAGGGGCGACACCGGTGTCCCTGACTTTATTAGAGGGACTGGAAGGTGAGCCGCGTTTTCGTTTTTTGTCTGTGCGGGGTGGTGAGTTTAAGGATGAGTTGCCTAAAGAGCGGGCGACATTGATGGCAGTCGAGTTTTCTTTGCGGCACAAACGCTTTGGTGTGCTTAGGCGCGTTTTTGGTATATATTTATAAGAGATTGCTAATATTCATTGGTGGGCGACTGGAATTCAGGGAGTTTAAACGATATAGTTCTGCCTAGATTGTTGAGAGGGGATGGAGAGGAGCGAGTGCACTGGTTGCAGTCGGGACATTCCTCTTGCGTGCCTTTGAGATCATGCCGCTTTGAGGAAACCTGACCGCCGATGAGTATAAGAACAAATACACTGAGATTGCTGCTAGTGCTTGGCATTATCGGCTGGCTACCTGCTGTAGTGCAGGCGGCTGAGATCGTGCGTGTAGAAACTGTCACTTCATTGTCTCGCTCTGTATTGGGAAGTACGGTTATCCCATACAGAGAGGTAACATTGTCTGCCCAAGTTCCTGGGGCAGTCAAATTAGTTGCTGGCGAGGCAGGTTCGAGTTTTAAGCAAGGTGATGTGATTGTTCGTATTGATGAATCTCAATTGGTGGCGAAACGCAATGCGGTATTTGCGCAAATTTCTATCGCACAAGCGGCGTTACAAAACGCTCAAGCACAATATACCCGCGAGATGATTTCTCCGCGTAGTAAAGATATTGGTACGATGCCGGGTTTTGGATTACCCGCTATGTTTGATATGGCGATGGTTCGGCCGTTTGCTGACTCTATGATGGGTAATTATGACTCTGACATGGGGCGTTATTCTGATCTGATGAGTAGTGCAACGGGGGTTTCGCAAGCACAAAGTAATTTACAGCAGGCGATGTC
The DNA here is from genome assembly GCA_029972225.1 of Candidatus Thiothrix putei. Classification (NCBI taxonomy): domain Bacteria; kingdom Pseudomonadati; phylum Pseudomonadota; class Gammaproteobacteria; order Thiotrichales; family Thiotrichaceae; genus Thiothrix; species Candidatus Thiothrix putei. Next base: position 3,794,155 of record CP124756.1, on the reverse strand, counting down.
GCAGTTGCAGGAAATTGATGCAGGTTTGCGTGATGCTAAATCCATTGCTCCTTTTGATGGTATTGTATTGGAAAAAATGGTTGAGGCTGGTGATACGGTACAACCCGGTCAGCCGTTAATTAAGTTTGGTTATGTTAAGTACAAACGCTTACAGGCGGATGTGCCTTCCGGTTTGGTGAGTAATTTGAGCGAAGGAATGTTGGTTCCTGCTAAAATTGACAGTAAAACCACGATAATGGTGAAGGTTTCACAAATTTATCCTGTGGCTGATCCGAGTCGCCATACGGTAACGGTTAAATTCGATTTGCCGGTGGATTCGGTAGCTGCTCCTGGCATGTATGCCGAAGTCTATTTGCCAGAGGGTAAAGCCGGTGATGCTAAAGTTGTGGTGATCCCTAAAACTGCATTGCTCAAAGGGCGCAGCCTTCCGAGTGTGCTAGTGGTAAAAAATGATAATACCTCCGAATTACGCTTGGTTAGACTGGGCGCTGAACAAGAAGATGGCAAAGTAGAAGTGGTTTCTGGTTTGAGTGCAGATGAGCGGGTGATTGATAAACCTCCTGCTACTGCCTCATCTGGCTGGATGCCCCATGCAGAATAAAGATGAATGTGATTTTCCCTGCTAGGAATGTAAGTAATTATGAATGATTCGCCGCACAACGCATCCAGTCAGCCCCAGCATAATTTGGGTATGGCGGGTGCTATGGCTAAAGCCTTCATCACCTCCCCACTCTCATTATTGCTACTGTTGGCTTTTTTTGCAGTGGGTGTGTTAGGGATGTGGGTAACGCCACGTCAGGAAGACCCACAGATTTCTGTGCCGATGGTGGATATTTTTGTGCGTTACCCCGGTGCGTCGGCGCAAGAAGTTGAGAATCTCATTTCCCGTCCACTAGAAAGTATCATGTCGGAAATGACGGGTGTCGACCACGTTTACTCTTATTCCGCTCGTGAACATTCCATGGTGACCGTGCAGTTCATTGTGGGAGAGGAGCTGGAGTCTTCGCTAGTCAAGCTCTATGACAAGCTGGCGTCTAACAAGGATCGTATTCCTATCGGGGTGCAAGAACCCATGGTAAAGCCCAAAGGTGCAGATGATGTGCCGTTGGTGACGCTGACTTTGTGGTCGAATCAGGTAGATGATGCTAATTTGCGCTTAGTCGCGTTGGATGTGCTGCAAAGCCTGCGTGAAGTGGAAAACACTAGCCAGAGTTTCATTGTCGACGGTCGGCATGAAGAGTTGAAGGTGGAAATTCTGCCAGAGCGCTTGGCGACTTTTGGGGTGTCACTTGATCAAGTGGCTAATGCTATCCGTATGGCAAACTCTGAGCGTAATACCGGTTCGGTTGAACCCAATGAGCGTGTGTTTAAAGTATACAGCGGCGCGTTCCTCAGTTCTGCTGAAGATGTTAAGCGTTTAATGGTGGCAGTCATTGAGGGACGACCCGTTTATGTGCGGGATGTGGCAACAGTGACGGAAGAGCCAAGCGATGCAGGGCGTTCGGTTGGTTATTATACGGGTTCTGCCATTGGTGAGGCTGAGGAGAAGGCTGACAATGCCCCAGCAGTGACTTTGGCAATTGCGAAAAAGCATGGCACCAATGGGGTGGATGTTGCCTCTGCTGTGTTAGCAAAACTTGACGGCCTTAAAGGGCGAATTATTCCTGATAATGTTAATGTTGAGATAACCCGTAATTACGGTGAAACTGCTAAGGCAAAGGTCAATGAACTGATCTTTAAGTTGTTTGTGGCAACGGGTATCGTAACTGTGTTGGTATGGTTCTTCCTCGGCTTGCGGGCAGCAGGGGTTGTATTGATCGTTATTCCCGCCGTTATTACTACCACGGTTTTTGCAGCTTGGCTTATGGGCATGACCATTGACCGGGTAAGTTTATTTGCCTTGATTTTCTCCATCGGGATTTTGGTGGATGATGCCATTGTGGTGGTGGAAAATATTTACCGCCGTTGGTTGTTGATTGAAAATACAGATGTTGAAACTGCTGTGGATGCGGTGCGCGAGGTGGGCAACCCGACCATTCTGGCAACGGGTACGGTTATTGCGGCACTGTTACCCATGGGGTTTGTCAGTGGCATGATGGGACCTTATATGTTACCAATTCCCGTCTTGGGGTCGGTGGCAATGGTCATCTCGTTATTTGCGGCATTCGCCTTTACGCCATGGTTAACGAACCGTTTCAAACCTTCATTGAAGAGTCTGCACGATGCGGCTGAAAAGGAACACAAACAAGCAGCCCGGATGGAGAAGTTGTTCCGTGGCATGATTGTGCCGTTGGTAACGGATAAGAAAAAAGGTTACGCTTTCCTGCTTGCCATTATTGTGGTGTTCTTCGCATTCATGTTGTTGTTTTACCCGCTCAAATCGGTACGGGTGAAAATGTTGCCTTTGGATAATAAGCCAGAATTCAATGTCGTTATTAATATGCCAGAAGGTACTGCATTGCCTGTCACGGCTAACCTCATGCATACCATGGCGACTAAGTTGAAAGAAATACCGGAGGTGACGGCGCTGCAAACTTATGCGGGTACTGCGTCACCGTTTAACTTCAACGGTTTGGTTCGCCATTATTACCTGCGTCAACAATCCTGGCAGGCTGATATTCAAGTGCAATTGACGGATAAACATGACCGTAAACGCACCAGTCACGAGATTGCGGTAGAGGCGCGTGCTTTGTTGCAGCCTATGCTGAAAGGTACGGGGGGGAAGTTGCAAGTGGTTGAAATGCCACCAGGCCCGCCTGTATTGCAGTCTGTTGTAGCTGAAGTGTATGGGCCTGATGCTAATACTCGTCGACAAGTCGCTGCTGATTTGACCAAGTTGTTCGAGCAAGCGGAAAACTTGGATGATGTGGACAACCTGATGGAAGAGGATCATGAGATCCTACGTTTCATGGTTGATTCTGATAAAGCACAACGAAATGGAATCACTGCAGAAAGTGTCAATCGTACCTTGGAAATGGCGATGGGTGGTTTCATTCTTGGGGATATTAAGAAAAATGCTCTGATTGATCCGACACGCATTGTGATGCAAGTGCCATTGAGTGCGCGTTCCCAGATTTACCGTTTGTCGCAATTACCGGTGACTAACCAAATTGGGCAATTTGTTCCATTGCATGAACTCGGTACATTCGTATTCGATAAGCAAGATAAGCCGATTTACCGTAAAGATTTGCGTGCGGTGGAATATGTTACCGCCGAAACGGTAGGGCGTTTGGCTGCCCCCGTGTACGGTCAAGGACAAGTTGAAACCTTACTGGCAGAGTTTAATAACGGAGAAGGGTATCGTTCACCCGACGGTACGCTGTTATTAGACGAAGCATATTGGTTAAAGTCACCACAAGATGTGGAGCGCAAATCAGCCTTTGAATGGGGCGGGGAATGGACGGTTACATGGGAAACGTTCCGGGATATGGGTATCGCCTTTGCCGCAGCGTTGGTGTTGATTTATATGTTGATTGTGGCGCAGTTTGGTAACTTCACCTTGCCTGCCATTATCATGGCTCCGATTCCGCTGACCTTGATTGGTATTGTGCCGGGACATTGGTTGATGGATGCAGAATTCACAGCAACATCCATGATTGGTTTCATCGCTTTGGCTGGGATTATCGTGCGTAACTCTATTCTATTAGTAGACTTTGCGCGTGAGGCAGTCCTAAGTGGTGAAACGGTGCTGGAAGCGGTCATTCGTTCTTGTGAAGCACGGACTCGCCCTATCATTATTACCGCACTGGCCTTGTTTGGTGGTTCGATGGTTATTTTATCCGACCCCATTTTCCAAGGCATGGCCGTGTCGCTTATTTTCGGTGGTGCTGTCGCGACCTTACTGACTTTGTTGATCATTCCATTGGGTTGTATTAGCGCGGGTGATTCATTGGGGGGGGCTCCCGGTAGTAATGGAGGTGGCGGTTCTTCGGGTGCACATGCTGCTGTCGGTGCTCATGGAAGTAGTGGAGCGCACACTGAAACATCTAGTAAAAGTGTTGGAACAATCGCTAAAGATACGGTGGTTTACATTGGTATGTACTTAGTGTCGTTGTTAGGTGGTTTGGTGGCAGGTATCATCGGTATATTTGCAGCTCTACGTAAGTTATTACAAAAACGCAAAAATCGTGAAACGGCAAAACAGCAAGCGTTACGTCAACAGTCTAAAAAGCAAGCAATAGCCTCAGTTGCTAAACAAGCGGGTGAAGGTAAAACAGTTAGTGTGATGCCTGAGACTGTTACAGCAACTACAGCGCCAGCGGTTGTTGCGGCGACGGTTGATGATGATGCAGTACAAGAACAATCTATTGATGTTGTCGAGGCTGTAAAGCCGGAGACAGATACCGCCGACAGTAAGCAACAACAAGATGAGATGCCCTTGGGTTCTGGTGACTCCCAAGAGCGAAAGAAATCCTCCGGTAGACGGGGCATAAAACTTAAGACGGATATTTAATCTGGAAGGAAGACTAGCATGACTATATTTAACAAAAAGCGCATGGCATCAGCCGTTGCAACGGCTGCAACATCTGCTGCTGTAATGTTGTTGAGTGCGAATGTATGGGCTGAAGGTGCAGAATTACCGCCGCCGCCGCCAGGCCCATTTGTAACAGAAGGTTCTGAGCAAATGGTAGGTGTAGCAGGAGCACTTGCTGCACCTGTGGCTCCAGCCGCTCCTAAAGCACCAGAGCTTCCGGCGGCTCCGGCAGCCCCTGTCGTACCTGCTGCCCCTGCACAGCCAGAAGTACCTGTAGCCCCTTCGGCTCCTGTTGCAGATGCAGCTATTGCTGCTCCAGCCGCTACTGAATTGAAAACACCCGAAGTTCCCGCAGCTCCAGAGGCAACGGCTCCGGCAGCACCAACTGCGCCAGAAACAAAGGCTCCAGAAGCTCCGGCAGCACCAACTGCGCCAGAAACAAAGGCTCCAGAAGCTCCGGCAGCACCAACTGCGCCAGAAACAAAGGCTCCAGAAGCTCCGGCAGCACCAACTGCGCCAGAAACAAAGGCTCCAGAAGCTCCGGCAGCACCAACTGCGCCAGAAACAAAGGCTCCAGAAGCTCCGGCAGCACCAACTGCTCCTGTTGGTATGCCCGCAGCAGCTTCTGCCACTGAAGCAGCGCAGCAAGCTCCTGCACAACCCGCTGCTCCAGCTGTTCCAGAGCAACCTGCTGTTCCCGCACAGCCAGCCGTTCCAGAGCAACCTGCTGTACCCGCTGCTCCAGCCATTCCAGAAGTACCAGCAGCTCCGGCTCAACCGGCAGCGGCTGAAACTAAAGTTGCTCCTGAAGTACCAGCAGCTCCGACTCCGCCACCAATGCCTCAGCCGCCAGCAGCTTACTATTACTTGTATGCTATCCCTATGCCGCAAGGAGTGCCGGGTTACGGCAATGGTGCTGGTAATGGGATGCCTCCTGCGCCTAATATGATGCCTCCCGCGCAGGGGCAACGAGCACCAGAAATGCAGCAATACATGCCGCAAGGTGGTTACCCTATGCCGATGGAGCGTGGTCACGGTGTTGCTCAAATGCCAGTGCCACCACAGCAACCACCTGCACAGTAATAACAGCGCATACCGTTAGCCCGTCCGTGAGGGCGGGTTTCGTGCAAACTTAGAGTTAAGTGAGTCTTAGATGATTACGCTGATTGGCAACCTCAAAGGAGGAACTGGCAAGAGTACCATAACGTTTAACCTAGCGTTGTGGGTGGCGACCCGTCACAATAAACATGTGGTGGTGTACGATCTTGACCCTCAAGGAACGAGTGCTGATGCTTTTGAGATTCGTCAGGAAGAGGGATTTTTGCCTGCTATTGTGCCATTAACCTCTGTCAGTGATTTAGGTGCGGCAGACAGTAAATCTGAAATTTTGGTGGATATGGGCTTGGCTGACATGGCTGCGGTTGAAGTGGCAATCAGCAAGGCTGACCGTATTGTCATCCCTGTTGCGCCAAGCCAAGCAGATATTTGGTCGACCCAGCGTTTTCTGAAAATGATTGGGGATGTCCGTAAGGGACGCGATGTTGAACTATTAGGTGTTATCAACAGAGCAGATACCCATCACGCAGTACGTGAAACGTCAGAGGCTGCTGAAGCCATGCAAATGCTTCCCGGCATCCGCTTGCTAGAACAGCGTCTGTATATGCGCACAACTTACCGACGTTCCTTTAGTGAAGGTTTGGCGGTATTTGAAATGGAGCCGCGTTCCAAAGCGGCATTAGAACTGGATGCATTGGGACGTGCTTTGTATCCTGTATAAACATTATTTTTAATAAATCTGGGGTTTTAAGGAGATTCAGATGCATATTTTTCGTTGGTTAATGAAACATCCAATTTTGCTAGCTTGGTTGCTGGCTATTATTGCCATTCTGTTAAATTTCAGCATGGGTAGTAAGCAAGGTGAACACGGTAACGAAGTCGCAGCGACGGCTCATGAGCAGCCGTCTGCTGTTGAGCACAATCAAACTGCGGTAGTTGCTCAACAAACCGCGCCAGTTGCAGAACCACAAGCTGTTGCTGCGCCTGCTGAGGTAGTTACTCAACAAGCCGCGCCAGTTGCAGAACCACAGGCTGCTGCGGCTGCTGAGGTAGTAGCTACTCAACAAACCGCGCCAGTTGCAGAGCCACAAGCTGCTGCGCCTGCTGAGGTAGCTACTCAACAAGCCGCGCCAGTTGCAGAGCCGCAGGCTGCGACTCAAACCGCAGCTACTGCTCAGGTTGTTGCCTCTGCTGATATGTTACGTGCTGCCCGTGAAGCTTACTGGGCTAACGAACTGGATAGAGCCGTTGGTTTGTATAATGACCTGCTCAAACAAACGCCCGATTCCTTAGAATACAAAGGCGAATTGGCAAACGTTTATTGGAAGCAAGGTAATGCTCAACAAGCGGCTACGTTGTTTGCAGAGGTGGCTCCTAAACTTGCTGAGCAAGGTCGTGTTACCGAAGCATTAAACATGAAGTTGTATGTGGATATGGTAAACCCTGATCTTGCGAAGCAAATTGATGCTGCGCTGAAAAAATAAAGCAGGTCAGCAGCGGAGAGGCAGGTTTAAGTATGCAATAACTTGACCTGTCTCTACTGCTAGATTACGAGTAAAAGAATAAAATAGATTCCAAAGGATGTTCAGGAGACAAATTAATGTAGAACGCATGGGATGAAGCGTGATACGCATTCACAGTAGCCGATCTGTTATCTAGAGAGATAGAGACGCGTCGGGAAATCAGGAGCCAAGTATGAATACGAATGAGAAATCCTCAGAGTCAGGTGTCAACGACATTAAAAATGAGTTACACCATGTTGAGGATGAGTTGCAGGATTTTGAGGAGCGACAGGTTAATGTCACTCGTACTTTGCAGATGATTGTCTATCCTGCAATGGTGGCGTTCATCATTCTTTCGGCTTATGGCTTTTATTTAGTTCAGTCGCTTACCACCGACGTGCATAAACTGACTGAAACCATTTCTAGCATGAACCAAACGGTTGACTCCAATATGAATCGGATGGCGGATAATTTCGATACCATGACGCTTCATATGACGAACATGACACAATCGGTGGGTGAAATGACCCACAATATTGTGGATATGAACAGTAGCACTCAAGATATGGCCGGGAACATGAAGCAGATGGATGCTTCAACCCAAAATATGGCTGTTTCCACGTACAATATGCAACGTGATATGTGGAGTATGAATAAAAACATCTCCGGCCCAATGAAAATGTTTAATAAATTTAGCCCATTTGGTAACGACACGACTTCACCGTATGTTGTTCCCCCTCCCGCCGTTGCCACGCCTTACTATAATTACTATGCAGTGCCTCAAAACGTTGCCCCTCAAGGAACATCTGTAGCGGTTCAACCACAATTGCAACAACCTATACAGCCTGAAATACCCACAGTTGCTACGCCGGTGCAACCAGCAGCAACCAGTGTACCGCCACCGATTGGAGGGAGTCCTGTCGTTGAGCCTTCGCCGACTGATTCGGCAACAGCGAAAGATGGACACAGTTCGGTGACAATAGAAGGTGATAGCCTCGCCTCCCTAAGTAATTAAAGGATAGACATGACACCAGCCAAGCGAATGGAGCAACGCCTTAAACGGTTGCAGGAACATCTTAAACGCGAGAATCCGGTTTTGGTTGAAGCAGTCAATCAGTATCGTGAACTAGATGCCATTGCGCAAAAGCTTGGTTTGTTGAGTGGTGGAGAATCGTATGCTACCCAGATTTCGTGGTGGCCGATGATCTCAATTCTGGGGACGTTCTCAGCGGGCAAATCCAGTTTCATCAACACTTTTTTAGGTATGGATTTACAACGTACCGGTAATCAGGCGGTTGATGATCGTTTTACGGTAATTACCTTCAGCCCGGATGGACATGTGCGCACGTTGCCGGGTTTGGCATTGGATGGCGACCCACGTTTTCCTTTCTACCAAATCAGCGAAGAGATTGAACATGTCTCCAAGGGTGAGGGGGCAAAAATTGATAATTATCTCCAGATGAAGGTTGCCCCTAGTGAAAAGATTCGCGGTAAAATTTTAATTGATTCGCCGGGATTTGATGCTGATGAACAGCGTAAAGCAACGTTGCGGATTACTGACCATATCATTGAATTATCCGACTTGGTGATGGTGTTTTTTGATGCCCGTCATCCAGAGCCGGGGGCGATGCAGGATACACTGGAGCATTTGGTCAAAGGTGCATTACGCCGTAATGACAGTAGTAAGTTCTTGTTTATCCTCAATCAGATTGATACTTCCGCCCGTGAAGATAACCTCGAAGATATTGTATCGGCTTGGCAAAAGGCATTGGTACAACAAGGATTGTCGGCCGGTAGTTTCCACATTTTGTTCAATGACAAGTTGGCAGTGCCGGTAGCCAATGAAAATGTATGGGCACGTTACGTGGCGAAACGTGATGCAGATTACCAGCGGATCATGAGCCGAGTTGATGGGGTAAACATCGAGCGTGTTTATCGTATTGTGGGGGCAATGGAGTCGCAGGCCAACGAGATAGAGCAGCAAGCTGTGCCGCGTATTCGTGAGGCATTACAGCGTTGGAAAAAGCAAGTGCTGGCAGCAGATGCTTTGGTTTTTGGCTTGCTGGCGGTTGCATTGGTGGCGATGAGTATTGAGTTTGGTTATTGGGAGGGGTTGTTATTCAACCCACCGTGGTTAGCGGCTTTTGCTGGTAATCTATGGGCGACATTAGCCGTACTTGCGGTTGTCGTGGGATTGGCGTTGGGCTTGCACTACCTGATTCGTAATCGTTTGGCAAAGCGGCTGGCTGCTACGCTGAGTAAGTCGGAATCCTATGGTAACTTGTCGGCTGCTTTTTTGAAAAGTACCAAGTTTTGGCGCAGCATTTTTCAGAATTCACCTGCGGGGTGGAGCCGCCGGACACGTGGTCGTTTGGATGCTATTCGTCATGCCACTGACCGTTTTGTTCAGCATTTGAATGACCGCTTTACCAGTCCATCCGGTGATAAAGCCAAATCTGCTTAAGGCGTTTTGCCTCTGGTTGTTATTGTCGTTGCTCAGCGCTTGTGAGCAACGCAGCGCTGCATGGCATATCGAGGGTATGCAAGGTACTGCTTTGTGGCATGTCACACTTACTGCGCCTTCCCCAGACCTCAATGAGGCTGCACTCAGGGATGGTTTGGCTAAAACCTTTTCTAAAACCAATCAGTTACTGGCAACGTGGGATCAAACCTCCGTTCTCTCGCAATTCAACCGTTATCAGGGTACGGACTGGTTTCCGGTGGAGCCAGAATTGGCACAACTGGTTGATCTTACTTTAAACATTAGCAAGCAAAGTGAAGGTGCATACGATGTGACCGTCGGGCCACTGGTTCGTTTATGGGGCTTTGGTTCACATGAGTCAGAGAAAGCCCAAATTCCGACCCAGACGGATATTGATACCGCACTTGCACGGGTTGGTTATCAGAAACTTCAGGTGCGGTTTGATCCAGCAGCTCTGCGCAAATCACAGGCAGACGTGCAAGTAGAGCTGGCTTCGGTCGCCGATGGTTTTGCTGCTGATCAGGTAGGTTTGTATTTGGAGTCATTGGGGATCCGCGACTACATGGTGGAAATTGCAGGAGAGGTTCGTACCCGTGGCCTCAGTCCGCGAGGTGATGCTTGGCGCATTGCGATTGAAAAACCTCAGGAAGAGCGGCGGGCTATCCAACAAGGCATTTCTCTGCAAGATGCCGGTTTGGCGACATCGGGCGATTACCGTAATTTCTTTATGAAAGAGGGTAAACGTTATTCACATACGGTGAATCCTGTTACCGGAGCGCCAGTTACACACAATCTTGCCTCTGTGTTGGTATTGGCTGCCGATGCGACCCGTGCGGATGCGTATGCGACGTTGCTGATGGCTTTAGGTGAAGAAAAAGGCAAGGATTTTGCTGATAATTATAACATTCATGCCTATTTTATCTGGCGAGTGCATGACGGATTTAAGGTCTATGCAACTAAGGGAATGCAATATGTATTAAAAAAATAAATGCATATATAAAAATAATGATAAAACCTTGTTTAAGGTATTTTCCCGTAAATTTAGATGAGATATATTTTTGAGCGCTAATTTTTAATGATTAGCTAGTAACGTTGTGCTATAAATATTTCAATTAATTTATTGTTGAAATTTATTGGTTAGCGGGGGCTTTATGTTCAAAAAAAATCCATTTCAGTTGATACGTCTAGTAAAAATGCCTAGTGTCATCGTGATCGCTGCGTTATGCGGTGTTTTAATGACGGCTTGTGATGGTGATTGTAATATTGGTTCAACAGTACCATTAACATCTACGCCGTTACCTGCTGGTGGTGGGGGAGCTCAACAAGAAGAGGCTCAACCACAAACGTGCACGGGGCGCTTTTGTAAGTACGACAATACGGGTGTTAGATTAGATGACCTCGCTGAAAACTGGTCATGTGTGGAAGATACGGCGACCAAAAAGTTTTGGGAGGTGAAAAGCCTTGAGGCCAGTAGTGCGCGGTATAACCTTTGGAGTTATGCGTTGACCGGTACAACGGGTGTGGATTGTGGCGGGTTCTTGGGAGCTTGTACACCAGCGGCTTACGTTGATGCGGTGAATGCTGCACTATCGGAACCACGCCCTTGTGGTACGACTAAAGTTTGTCGAATTCCCACTCATTCCGAGTTGATTGATCTGGCTATGCCAACAGCATTGTTACCTTCGGAGGCGGGTAAACTGACTGAACGTGAGCAGACCTATTTACCTGACAAAAAATTCTTCCCAGATCATCTGGATGGTGGAAGCTATTGTACTGACACTATTAAGGATGTTGGCTCCAGACAAGTGATATATGGTGTCAGTATTCCAGCAAACACACGGGCAGATGCTTTTACGTTATACATGGCTCCCGTTGTCGATGCGGGCGCGACTTGCCATACTCGCTTGATTTGTGAGTAGATCTCTGACCTTAGCAGGGCTTGTTGCTGCACTGTTAATGTTTTTAAAACAGTTGCTTGGAGTATTTGCGTTAAAAATGTGCCTTCAATTTTCTTGAGCTGTGCTATAAAACATTTAGCCATAAAGCGTATAGGCTAGAATTTCGTTGCTTAAGATTTATTAGGATAATAGCTATGTCAGAAATTTTCTCACCCAAAGAACGCCCAGCAATTAAAAAAGGTGGCTTGGTTTTGGCCATGGTGTTATGTGCTTCTTTATTAAGTGCGTGTGACTGTGATGGTGATTGCAGCACTGGCGTTGCGCAACAAGGTACGTCTCCGACAGGCACAACGCCAAGTGACGGCACTGGCGGCGGTATAACAACACCTACTACTACAGCGCCCAAATGCGCGGCAAAAGATGATACAACTAAACTAACTGCCCGTTTCTGTAAATATGACAGTACCGGGGCTATGCTGGATGATTCAGCAACCTCTTGGTCATGTGTGGAAGACACGTTGCTGAAGAATTTCTGGGAAGTCAAAACCGATGACGGTCTCTTGCGTGACAAAGATTGGTCTTATGCTAAGGATGGCGCATCTGGTGTTACTTGTGGTGGTACTCTTACAACTTGTTCGCCTGAGGCTTATGCAATAGCCGTGAATGCTTCAGCGACTAAACCTTGTGGCGCGAGGACTTGCAGTCTTCCTTCCCATACGGAGTTAATCTATTTGGCGCTTCCGACAGCGGCTTTCCCACAACCTGACGGGAATGCGAAGTTATCAACGACGACGACAAATTATGCCCCCCCTGCTGCTTTCTTCCCTGAGGCAATTCCGAGTGCCTTATGGTTCAATTCCACTGATGATCAGCAGGTTGATTACTCTAAAGTTATTCCAGCGGGAACTCCATTCAACAATGTATCTGATGAGGGTATGGCTCCTCCAGCTGCGCCTACATTGGCTGGACATGTACGCCTGATTTGTAAGTAATAATCTACACTCAGGGGGGGAGGTTTTTCCCCCTGTTGCCCATCTATCATAAAAAATATTACGTCTGTATCAATAAATATCACACTATTTTTTATTTTGTTCTATAAATATATCTGTTGCGTAAGGCTGCGTAACTAATGAAATAACCAACTTATAGAGCAGGATAATTATTATGCAAATGACAACTCAATCTACTGGCCGTCTATATGCAAACAAGGGGCTTTTCTTGGCTGTTGCATTGTCAGCTTCGTTACTGACTGCTTGCGGCGGCGGCGGTGGTTCTTCTGCCAGTAATGATAACGCCGCTACTCCCAGTCCGGCACCAGGAACCACGAACCCTACAACTACTGCCCCTGCAACCAGAACGTTTACCCAGTTGGATGCGAATGGTGGTGATGTAACGCCTGGTCTTGAGTCTGCTGCCTGTGTTAAAGATAGCCAAAGTGGGCGAGCTGATCGTTATTGGGAAGCCAAAACAGATGAGCCATCGGGTCAAACACTGAGTGGCGAAACGTTCCGAGATAAGGATTATGGGTATTTCTGGTTTGATGGTACAGGCGGTGCTAAAGGCCCAGCAGCCGGTGCTGCGACGGTCGCGAATTTGTTCAGTGGTACGCCATGCCAAGCCTATGGAACGACGCTTAAGACATGTGATACAAAAGACTATATTGCAGCAGTAAATGCAGCAAAAGTGTGCAATAAAACGACATGGCGTCTGCCTACGAAAGATGAATTGATGAGTTTGGTTGATTCAACGCAGACACAGAAGCCGTACATCAAGCCTGTATTCGGTAGTACTGCGGCAGAAGATCCAGCAGGAGCCAATCAGGTTACACGTGGCTACTGGACGAGTACAGCAGTAGCTACGGATGCTTCCAGACGTGTAGCAATCAGCTTTGGCAGTAAGAATGGCTTGGTAGAAGAGCACCTTACCCATGGTTCGCATTATAACTATGTTCGTTTGATTGCGGACTAAGTAGCGTGTTATCAGGTAGGGAGTGATCCCCAATACTCTCATCCTCTGTGGCGGCCTTCGTGTCGCCACAATTTGTTTATCCTGCCTTTTTTCTTCCTATTGCGCTGAACATTTCACAAAATGGCTTGTCATAATCGGTGATGCAAGTTATTGACAATCTTGTATCAGGTCGTGGACTCTTCCGACAATCTTCCTCCTCGGATCAGACGGGGAGGTATTTTTTACCACAGCTTATGAGGGCTACTGTGAAAATAATCCATTACTGTCTTTCAGCGTTGCTCCTGTTTGCCGTGGCAGGCTGCGATCGGCTAGAACAAGATATGTTATCCGCCCCGGATGATGCCACACTTGATCGTTATGGTTTTGAGACGGTTAAGTTGGGCGATAAGCGGGCAGAAGCAGTTAAATCACTGGAAACTCTCTTACGCGCACCGCTGGAATGTAAACTGGGCAAGACTGGGCTAGGTGATAAGCGTAAGGCTTACTTGCTGGAAGAATGCAAGGCGACCCCCGTAAACGGTGAAGTGGGCAAACTCTGGGATGAGAAACTGAGTTTTTTCAAAGCGGTGTTTGTGGAAGATCAGTTGTGTAGTCTGGAAGTGCAAATGAAAACTTCCGGTAACTATGAAGCGTTGTATGACGCGCATGGGAAAAAGATCATTAACTTATTCGGTAAACCGGATGAGGTCGAGGCAAAAGGTGTTGTTTGGCAGCGTGAAAACGATGAGGCTGTGCTAAAAGACTTAGGCGGTGGCAAGGTGAGTCTTGACATTCGCAATAAGAAAGTCATGCAGGCATTGCATCACAAAGGGTAAGGAAGGGCTAAGGGGGCAGACGGGGCATAACTTTGTTATGATGCAAGTGTCATTCATGTACTTGTGTTGTTATGCCCCGTATTCTTTTATTCAATAAACCGTTTGATGTCCTCTGTCAGTTCACCGATCAGGAAGGTCGTGCAACACTGGCTGATTACATTTCTGTTCCTGATGTGTACACAGCAGGACGCTTAGACCGTGACAGTGAAGGGCTATTGCTGTTGACGGATGATGGTAACTTGCAGCACCGGATTGCTGACCCCAAACATAAAACCAGCAAGACTTATTGGGTGCAAGTAGAAGGCGCACCGACTGAAGCTGATTTACAACCCTTGCGTCAAGGAATCCGTTTAAAAGATGGCATGACGCGCCCGGCTACGGTACGTCTTATGGCAGAACCGCCCTGCTTGTGGCCGCGCCATCCGCCTATTCGGGTACGCCAGTCGATTCCAGACACCTGGTTAGAAATAACGATCAGTGAAGGGCGTAATCGCCAAGTCAGGCGGATGACGGCGGCGATTGGTTTCCCCACCTTACGCCTGATTCGTTACCGGATCGGTACTTGGACGTTGGAAGGTTTAGCCAGCGGCGAATGGCGTGAATTGTGAGCATCAACTTTCTCGTCTACGTAAACAACGTTCAATGCAATCGAGAATATCACGCTCCATAGAGCGGCTGTCATGAATGCGTACATAAGCACTTAAAAACGACACAACCCGATGGGCTAAGTTTGGCAGGTTGTCATGCGAGTCGCTTACGGCAGCATATAGTTCACGCTCGTTTTCCAAAAAATGGCACATGAGGCTGTTCAACGGAAAAATTTCTCGTTGAACATACAAGGCAAGCCTGTGCGTATGCTGACTAATGACGACAAATGCCTCTGGTGTCAGGGTAATGACTGGATTTTCCACGCTATGCTCCTTTCCTTCAGGGTAAGACCTTATTCTGATTGTTTCAGTCTGATTTAAAGAGAAGCATAGTCTTGATGGTGCTTATGTACAAACTTAGCTTGCTGTTAGCAGAGTGGCGTTAATGGGTGTCAAGATGATACGTGAGCATCACTTTTTCCCCGGCAGCTAAAGGTTGTTTTAAATCAATGCTGAACAAAGCAGGGCGATGTGTATTGCGGAAGCGGATGGCGGCAGAATGTTCCACCCAGCCTTGTTCGCGAGGTTTGCCATTCACATCCAGCACGGCGTAATCGACATGCCCGAAACGCACAGGTTCACGCCCGGTGAGGCGAATTTGCCCTTTGATTGTTTGACCTTCTACGCGCAGTGCTTGAAAGGCAACAGGGGCAGCATGGGTGTCAGTGACAAAGCGATTCGTCGTATTATCGCCTGGGGCAATGGCACACGCGCTGATGCTGACCGCTAAAACGATGCTGGTTAATAGAGGTTTGACGGTGAACATGATGATTTTTTCCTCGAATGTTGATTGAACGTTAATGAGAGTGAGTAGGTTCGCGTGCAGCTTCATCTTTGAGCACAAACTGGCGATACAGCAGCGGCAACAAAATCAGCGTCAAGGTCGTCGCACTCACCAACCCGCCGATCACCACCGTTGCCAGCGGTTTCTGGATTTCCGAGCCGGGGCCGGTGGCGAATAACAACGGCACTAAACCCCATGCCGCAATACTGGCGGTCATCAATACCGGACGCAGGCGGCGCAACGCTCCTTCGCGTACCACCGCCGTGCCTCGGTAGCCTTGCTGGTGCAATTGGTTGAAAAATGTCACCAATACCACGCCATTGAGTACCGCAATCCCCAGCAATGCAATGAAGCCTACCGACGCGGGTACGGATAAATACTGCCCAGAAATCCCCAGGCTAAAAATGCCACCAATCAACGCCAACGGCACATTCGCCATCACCAGAACGGTTTGGCGCACATCCCGAAACGTCAAAAACAGCAGCAAGCCAATCATGGCAAGCGCAATCGGCACCACAATCAGCAAGCGTTGCGCCGCGCGTTGCTGGTTCTCGAATTGCCCACCCCAAGTAATGCTGTAGCCGGTCGGCAAAGTCACGTTAGCGGCGACGGCAGCTTGGGCTTCTTCCACAAAACTCACCAAATCGCGCCCTGCCACATTGCTTTGTGCCACCACGAAACGCCCGGCATTTTCGCGTTTAATCGCCACGGGGCCTTCGGTGCGGACAAGTTTTGCCACCTGATCAAGGCTGATAATGCGCCCGTCGGGAAGTGTCAGGCGGATTTGCTGCAAGGCTTGAGGTGCTTGGCGCAATTCGGCAGAACCGCGTAATTGCAGCGGAATGCGTCGCCCTTCTTGCTGGATAATGCCAATGATTTCACCTTCAAGCTGGGTGCGTAACAGGCTGGCAATGTCGTCTACCGATAGCCCAAAGCGTCCGGCGGCTTGGCGGTCAATTTCGGCACGCAGGTATTGCACGCCCGCGTTTTTCTGGGTGTAAACGTCGGATGCACCGGGGATTTTTTCCAAAATCGTGACGATTTTCTGCGCCAGATCGCCTAACACCGCCAGATCCGTGCCGAAAATTTTGATGGCGATATCGCCACGACTGCCGGTCAGCATTTCGGAGACGCGCATATCAATCGGTTGGGTGAAGTTGTAACCCACGCCGGGGAATTTCTCCAACACTTGGCGGATTTCTTCTTGCAGCCATTCTTTATCCGGCGTTCGCCAGGTTTCGCGGGGCTTTAATACCAGAAAGCTGTCGGTTTCATTCAGGCTCATTGGGTCAAGACCGAGTTCATCCGAGCCGACCCGTGCGACGATGCGCTCAATTTCGGGGATGCTATCCAGCAAGGCTTGTTGCACCCGTAAGTCGGTGTCGATGCTTTGATCCAGACTGATCGAGGGCAGTTTTTCCAATTGCACCAGCAAGTCGCCCTCATCCATCGTCGGCATGAAGGTTTTACCAATCAAGGGGTAAGTAGCGCCTGCGCCTAACATCACCGCGAGGGTCAGGATGTAAACCAAGCTAGGGCGTTTCAAAGCGGCATCTAACACTGGCAAGTACACGCGGCGCGACACGCGCAATAACCACGGATCAGTGTGCGCCGCTTGCTTGAGCAACCACGACGCGAGTACCGGAATGACCGTCAATGCCAATAGCAAGGAAATGGACAGCGCGAAAACAATCGTCAGCGCGACTGGCGAGAACAGCTTGCCTTCCAACCCTTCCAGCGTCAGCAGTGGGAGGAATACCAAGGCAATAATGACGATGCCGATACTGACGGGGGAGGACACTTCTTGCACCGCCCACAGGACTTTTTGGCGTTGCGGGGTTTTGGCTTTTTCATCGTCATGCGCCAGATGTGCCACGATATTTTCGACAATCACCACCGCCGCATCCACCAATAAGCCGATAGCGATGGCTAAGCCGCCCAGACTCATCAAATTGGCGGATAAACCAAATTGGCGCATCAAAATGAATGTGCCTAACACCGACAGTGGTAAAATTAACGCCACCACGAAAGCCGCCCGCAAATTACCCAAGAACGCGAACAGAATAATGCCGACCAACACAAACGCTTCCAGCAAGGCTTTGCTGACGGTGTGGATGGCTTTATCGACGAGGGTGGAGCGATCGTAAAACGGCTCAATGGTGACACCGGGCGGCAAAGTTTGGCTGATTTCCGCGAGTTTGGTTTTGATGCTGGTGGTGAGTTGCCCCGCATTTGCGCCGCGCAAGCTCAGAACCAAGCCTTCGACCGCTTCGCCTTTGCCGTTTTGGGTAACTGCGCCGTAACGGGTGAGTTCGCCGAGGGTGACTTGCGCGACTTGCCCGACGGTGACGGGTACGCCGTCCACGCTTTTGATGACAATGTGGCGCAAGTCGTCCAGCCCGTTGATGCCACTTTCGATACGCACCACCCAGGTTTCTTCGCCTTCATTGACGCGCCCCGCGCCATCGTTGCGGATATTGGTGTTCAGCGCGGTACGCAAATCGTCCAAGGTTAAGTGCCGGGCGTTGAGGGCGGCTAAATCGGGGGTAATTTCAAAGGTGGTGGCACGTCCGCCCAGCGCGTTGACATCGGCAACACCGGGCAGGGCGCGGAGTTGGGGGCGAATAGTCCAATCCAGCAAGGTGCGTTTGTCTTGCAGCGGCAAATCGCCTTCCACGGTGAACATGAAAATTTCGGAAAGCGGGGTGGAAATCGGGGCTAAACCGCCGGTCACATTGTCGGGCAAATCGTTTTTGACATTAGCAAAGCGTTCCGCCACTTGGCTTCGCGCCCAGTAAATGTCCGTGCCTTCGGCAAAGTCGAGGGTGATGTCGGTGAGGGCGTATTTGGAGATACTGCGCAACACGACTTGGTTGGGTATCCCCAGCAATTCGGTTTCGACGGGTTGGGCGATTCGCGCTTCGACTTCTTCGGGGGTCATGCCGGGGGCTTTGAGGATCAGCTTGACTTGCGTGGTGGAGACGTCGGGAAACGCATCAATCGGCAGTTCCTGAAAGGTGCGAACCCCAAACACGGTCAGCAGCACGGTCAGACCGAGAATCAGCCAGCGTTGTGCGAGGGAAAATTCAGTTAGCCAGTTAAGCATGGGTTATTCCTCCGCCTCTTGCCACTTGGCTTTGAGGGCAGCAACGCCCTTGGTGGCAATGCGGCTGTCGGCTGGCAAGCCGCTGATGGTGGCTTGGGTATCGTTTTGTTGCACAATCTTGACGGCGGTTGGGGTGAAACCTTCGGTGCTTTCGGTGAATACATACGCTTGATCGCCCGACCAGACTAAGCCGCTGGTGGGGATGCTGGCGGCGGAGGTGTTGCTGGCACTGGCACTTTGCAGAGTGACTTTGACGGTTTGCCCCGGATGTAGCGTGGTGCTGTCTGCTTGGGTTATATCCGCTCGCACGATGACGTTTTGCGCATTATCCAGCGCGGGTTGCAAGGCGCGAACCGTGCCGCTGAGTTGGCTGTCACGAATCGTGACGGTTTGCCCGGCTTGCACGTCTTTGGCTTGCGCGGGAGTGAGGGGAATTTCTAAACTGAGTTGGCGCAAGTTGCCGATTTTGACCAGCGCGGCGGGGGCTTCGACCCGTTGCCCCGGTTCGACCAGCGTTTCCAGTATCCAGCCGCTGATGGGGGCGGTTAGGGTGATTTCGGCGCTGTCGCTGCCGGGTTTAACGCCTAGCAAGCGTAAGGTGGCAATCGCGGCTTCCTGATCGGCTTGCGCCAATTTGACGTCGTTTTGGGTCAGCAGCCAGGTGTTTTTGGCGATTAACCCTTGATCTGCCAGCCGTTGGTCGCGGGCGGCATTGTCGGCGGCAAGTTGGTATTTGAGGCGAGCTTGCAGGTATTGGCGTTGCGCCTCCACGACATCAGGGGAGGAAAGCGAGGCTACTTTGTCACCCGCTTTCACGGTTTCACCCGCTTGATGCAGTAAGGTGGTGATGAGTCCATTGGCGGGTGCGGCGACCACGCGCACGCTGGAAGGCGGTAACATCACTTGCGCATTCACTTCCAGCGCGGTGTTGGCGCTGGAGGTGGTGAGTGGGGTGACTTCAATGCCGAGCGCACTGCGTTGTTCTGCTGGCATGGGAATAATAGCGGCGGCGGTGGCGATGCTGGGAAGCAGCAAGGCTAAGCTCAATAGGCTGGGTGTTATTCTACGGATCACGGGCATTCACTCTGGTTTAGTCGTTATCAGAGTGTATTAGTCATGACTCATAAAGGTTAGGCGGCAAAGGGTCAGAAACCGGTGTTTTAGGGCATTTGCCCTACCGTTGCTCAGCCAAGAAAGTCTTCAAAGAACCATGCGGCGAATTCGTGTCGCCCATTCAGCCCCGATTTGCGGTAGATCGCAATGGCTTGCTGGCGCACGGTTTTTTCTTTGGTATGACGGATGCTGGCAATCTCGTCAAAGCTCAAGCCTTTAAGTAATAACAGGGCGACTTCTTTTTCCGTGGGGCTAAGTTCCCATTCATTCAATTGTTCGTGGATCACGGCAACATAGCCTTTGCCTGCTTGTTGGAGCTTGCTGTGCAGGTCGGAAATGCGGGCGTGTGAATGGTGTAACTGGCGGTGAAGTTGGGTGATTTCACGTTGCTTGCGGTAGTTTTCCCACATTAAATAACCGACCCCCATGAATGAGATGATGACCACAATGGCATCCACCAAGGTGTGCAACAGCGGGCGGTCAGCATGGTGGAGATCAAGGCTGAAGCCGTAAGTGTGCAGAACGGCGACGCTGAACAGCAATGCGATGAGGAAAATGTCTCTGGGGCGGAACATCGGGCCTGTGCCTGTGAGGGTGTCTTAACAGACTGCTGATTCTAGGGGATGGTGCAGGGGATGCAAAGCAACTTGTGGGGCAAATGTCCCACAGTGGCAGTATCCGCCGGTTTTTGCACAAAAACGAGGCGTATGCCCACTGTACGAATGGGCGTTTAACTGGGAATGATGTGTCGATTACGTTTTGAAGTCCCGCCACGGAAGGAGTAAGCCACATGCCACGCACCAATGAATTATTCTTCATTAATCTGCTCATCGTGATCACGCTGCTGAATATCTACGATTTTTACAACGATTACGGCGAGTATCAGGACGGTGATTACGGCATTTTTAACCTTGTCTTGGAAGCTTTCGTGATTTTGGCATCGACCTTGGGGATTGCCTTCCTGATGCGCGTGATTCAACAGCGTGGGCGCGAAGTGGATACCTTACGCCAGCAGTTGAAAACGACCCGCAAAGACCTGAGTGAGACGAATGATAAAATGCGTCAAGCCAGTCGTCAGTACAGTGAAGTGATTCAAGAACAATTAATTACGTGGGATTTCACCCCCAGTGAAAAAGAGATTGCGATGTTGTTGCTGAAAGGGTTGAGTTTTGACGAAATCGCGAGTGTCCGTGATTCCAGGGAAAAGACCGTGCGCCAGCAGGCCACCGCTATTTACCGCAAATCAGGGTTGAATGGGCGGCATGAGTTTGCGGCATGGTTTTTTGAGGATTTCCTGCATTAAGACAAATGTACGTGAGTTGTTTGGCGTATGCCTTGGTGAGCCTTTTGTGAGGTTTGTCGGTTGGTGAGCATGGGATTTTCCTGCAAGCTGCACCAATCAACACACATTCAGGTTGGAATCAGGAGAACCATTATGTCCGACACACCCAAACGTTATAAACCCTTTCCCATTGCGCTCCATTGGTTGACCTTGCTACTGCTGGTGGCGGTGTATGCCTGTATTGAACTGCGCGAGTTTTATCCCAAAGGCAGTGACCCGCGCACCGCCCTGAAAAGCTGGCATTTTATGCTGGGTTTGACCGTCTTTGGTCTGACAGGGCTGCGCTTGCTGACCCGCTGGATGAATCCACCCCCGCCCAATCACGTTGCCATTCAGCCTTGGCAACGGTTATTTGCCAGCGTGATGCACCTTGCGCTGTATGCGTTGTTGTTGGCAATGCCGCTGCTGGGGTGGGCAATCCTCAGTGGGGAAGGCAAGGCGGTTGTATGGTTTGGCCTAGAATTACCAGCCCTGATTCAACCCGATAAAGAACTGGCAGAATGGCTGGAAGATATACACGGCACGGCGGGAACCATGGGCTATTTCCTGATCGGCTTACACGCCTTGGCGGGTTTGTACCATCACTATGTCCAGCGTGACAACACCCTGCTGCGGATGTTGCCCCAGCGTGGATAATCAAACGACACACTACTTGGAGATAATCTCATGAAAATTGGTAGAAATATCCCCTTGGCGTTGACGCTAGGGGTGTTAATGGCAGCGTGCGGTGGCGGTGGAACGTCCACAACCAGCAATACGAGTAATACCACGACAGCCGGGAGTGGTACTGCACCCAATATCACTGCACCCGATGGCGCACGCCTGCTGGCTTCCCAGTGCTTCCAGTGCCACGGCATGAACGGCAGTTCCGCCAGCGGCATTGAAAGCATCGCAGGGGAAAGCACCGCAGAACTGGTCGATGAAATGCTGGAAATGAAATACAGCACCGAAATCGACATCATGCACTATCAGGCCAAAGGCTACAGCGAAGACGAAATCCGTTCCCTGTCAGCCTATCTTGCTGCACTGCCCAAAAGCGCCAATGGAGGGAATGACTAATGGCTAACCTAAATCGCCGTCAATTTTTGCAAACCCTGGGGCTGGCTTCGGCGGCTAGCGCTGCTGTCGCATTTCCGGGCATTATCAAGGCCGCTACCAGTCGCCCACATGTGGTGGTGATCGGGGGCGGGTTTGCCGGGGCAACGGTTGCCAAATACCTGCGCTACTGGTCGACTACGGTTGATGTGACGCTGGTGGAACCCAATGCGACCTATTATTCCCCCATCCTCAGCAATCTGGTGTTGAACAACCAGCGCAATCTGGGGCAGATCAGCTTCAATTACAGCACCTTGTCACAAAAGTATGGCATCAAGGTCATCCATGATTGGGTGGATAGCATCAATGCCCCCAACCAGTCGGTGCAACTGCGCAATGGCACGACCCTCAGTTACGACCGGCTGGTGATTGCGCCGGGGATCGAGTTCATGGATGTGCCGGGGCTGGACAGCAACAAGGTTCCCCATGCGTGGAAAGCGGGGGCGCAAACCACCTTGCTGCAACAGCAACTGGCAGACATGCCAGCGGGTGGCACGTTCGTCATGACCATTCCGGGTGTGCCTTACCGTTGCCCGCCGGGGCCGTATGAACGCGCCTGTGTGGTGGCGGACTGGCTGCGTACCAACAAGCCCGGTTCCAAGGTGGTGGTGCTGGATGCCAACCCGGCGATCGTGGTCGAGCCGACCATTTTCGGTAATGCGTTTACCAGCTATGGTGTGCAATACGTGCCGAATGCGGCGTTGCAAAGCGTGGATTCCGACCTGAGGATTGCGAAAACCAGCGCGGGTGACTTCAAGGGCGATGTGCTGAACGTGATCCCGCCGCAACGTGCCGGGGCTATCGTCCTGCAATCTGGGCTGGCGAATGTGGGCGGGCGCTGGGCAGGGGTGAATCCGCTGAGTTACGAATCCACCGCCGTACCGAACATCCACATCATCGGTGACTCGCAAGGTACGGGGCAACCCAAGGCTGGGCATATTGCTAATGCGGAAGCCAAAGTGTGTGCGGATGCTATCTTGCGCCTGTTGTCCGGTAGCCAGCCTTATGCCGCACCTGTCACCAACTCGGCTTGTTACAGCCCGATTTCCAGTGATACGGCTTCGTGGTTAACGGCGGTGTATGCGTATGATTTGGCAAGTGGCACGATGAAACTGGTGCCGGAATCCTTCGGTGCTGCCGCCGCGCCCAGCAATATGTATTACAACCGCATGTTTGATTGGACGACCAATTTGTTCAACGATACCTTCGCGTAGACGCAACCCAAGCGCAATGGTAATTGTCGACTGTTGGGCGTGTTAGCCCGACAGTTGGCGTTGACTTAAACAACTCTCAATGCATCGCAAAATTTCACGTTGCATCGCGTGTGTATCCCGAATCCGCAAATGCGCATTCAAAAACGATACCACGCGACGTGCCAGCCGTTGTCGCTCATCAGCGGGCGCGATCACCGCCGCATAGAGTTCCTGCCCGTGTTCTGAAAAGCTGCAAATCAGGTTTTTGAAGGCTGAGTCGTCTTGGGTAACTAGCATTGAAAAGCTGCGGGAGTGTTTGCTGATGGTGACAAGCGTCTCCCGCGTGGTGTTAATAACAGTGTTGTGCATGAAATGCTCCTTCCGGCGGTATTGCGTTTGATTGTGAAGTTTTTGTTAAAGAGCATAGCGCAAAGCACGGGCTGATGTGTTGGCATCAGCCCCAAATGCTTATTTTTTGTTGGCTTTTTCTGCGGGTTTTTCGGTGGCAGTGGTGAGTGTTCGCAATTGTTGCTCCATGTTTTGCAGGCGATTTTCCAGATGCTCTTGTGTCAGTTTGTGGAGTTCTTGTTGCATTTCCTGCATTTCAGTGACTTGAACGCCAATGCGTTGAATCGCTTCTTCTCGGATAACCGCCAACAATGCGTCATCAGGGGTTTTCCAATCGCCACCGGAATTGCTTGCCATCCATGCAACGGCATCCGCAAAGGCTTCCAGAGGCATGTCAGGTTGCCCGCCTTTGGCAGGCATGGCACGAACCCCAACCCATGCATGAGCGGTGAGTACTGCTTGCCCTTCTTCTATCAAGTCTGCCCATGCGGCTTTGTCGCCCAATTTAGGGGCATCGGCAACGCCTTCCTTATGACAGGCAAAACAGACCGTGTTGTAAACGTCTTCGCCGGTTTTGCCTTGCCAAGCATTGGGTTTGGCTTTTTCGTCGGCGTGGCCATTCAAGCTGATGACAGCTAAGCCAATGAGTACGCCAATGGATAAGTATCGTTTCATAATCAAGTTCCCAGTAATGCATAAAAGTGTAAATGATAACGCAAAGTGTCTTAACCTAAAAAATCCTCAAAAAACCACGCAGCAAATTCATGCCGCCCATTCAAACCCGATTTGCGGTAAATGCTGCTGGCTTGCTGGCGCACGGTTTTTTCCTTGGTATCGCGCACGCTGGCGATTTCTTCAAAGCTCAAACCTTTAAGCAATAACAGTGCCACGGCTTTTTCACTGGGGGTTAAATCCCACGCAGTGAGTTGTTCTTGAATCACGGCGCTGTATTGTTTGCTGGTATCACGTAATTTTGTATTGAGCGCGTCAAGATCGCTATGCGCGTGTTGTAAATCGGCACGAGTGAGCGTTAAGGTACGGTGCAATTCCTTGTTTTCTTGGTAACGCTGCCGCATTTGCCAAACCACAATAGTAGCACCGCCCAACGCCAGCAAGGTGATAATGCCTTCCATGATCAGGTAATGGATACCGTGATAATCTTCAGTAAATTCATGAATAAAATTAAGCAGATAGGGAACTGCCAGTAAAATCAAAATAAACAGCAAAAAGTGATCTTTGTAACGCGCCATGGTGGTGACATTTCTCGCTAATGTGGAGGTAAAGCATTGTAGGCAACTGTCCCAAGCCTTGGCTATCGGTTAAATGCCTGACGGCTAATGGACGGTTGGCGGATAGCGTTAACTGCTGATGTTAGCGCATTCTAAGCCTATTGTTAGGTTTATGGAGTTTTTGAGATGCAACATCAGCGATTATACGGCTGGCTTATCCTCGTAGGCAGTGTGTGCGGCAGTACCCCAATATGGGCAGACACGCCGCAACAACTGTTGGACGGTTACAAGGCGCAAGCACAAGCAGAAAGCCCTGATTTCAAAGCGTTTGATCCGCAACGCGGCGAGCAATTTTTCAATAAGACGCACGCCAACGACTGGAGTTGTGCGACTTGCCACACCAGCAATCCTGCCGCTATGGGCAAACACGACAAAACCGCTAAAAGCATCGACCCATTAGCACCGAGTGCGAATGCCGAGCGTTTCACCAACCCGAAAAAGGTGGAAAAGTGGTTCAAACGCAATTGCAACGATGTGCTGGAACGCACCTGTACATCGCTGGAAAAAGGCGATGTGTTGACCTATTTACTGAGCATTCAATGAGGGCATGACGATGTTAAGAATGAAGCGTAACCGCGCGATCGCTTGGGTATTAGGGGCATTGCTGTTAGGCAGTGTCGCCAGTTTGCCGGTGACAGCGGATGATGACGGCGATGAATACCGTGAAAAAGGCGGAGGCAACGATACTTCGGCAGCGATGCCACCTTCTTGGAAAACCGAATGCGCTGAGTGTCACCTTGCGTACCCAGCGAAGTTATTACCCGCCAGTGGCTGGCGCGAAATCATGGGTAATCTGGGGCAACATTTTGGCACGGATGCGAGTTTGGATGCCGCCACCATTGCCGAGATTTTGCCATTTTTGGAACAAAACGCCGGTTCTGAGCGCAAATACGCGGCGGCAGCAGGCAAATCAGCGTTGCGCATTACTGAAACGCGCTGGTTTGTGCATGAGCATTACGATGAATTATCCCCTGCGGTATGGAAGCGAGTGAGCAGCCCTGCCAATTGTACGGCTTGCCATACCACGGCGGAACAGGGTAATTACGACGAAGATTTCATTAAAATTCCACGTTAAGGAGAGTTCCCATGTTGCAACGTATTTTAGTGTGGGATGTGCCGACACGGGTGTTTCACTGGTCGTTAGCGTTGTCCTTTGCCGGGGCGTATGTGACGGCGGAATCGGAACGTTACCGCGATATTCATTTGGCCTTGGGCTATGTCTTGCTGGGGCTGCTGGTGTTTCGCTTGGTGTGGGGGCTGGTGGGAACGGCGTATGCGCGTTTCAGCGCGTTTACCTTCACGCCTTCGCAAGTGAAAGCGTATTTGCTGGGTTTGCTGAGCAAGCAGCCGCCGCATTACGTGGGGCATAATCCGGCGGGTGGGGTGGCGATTTTTGCGCTATTGGCGTTGGGCTTGCTGATCAGTGTCAGCGGGCTGGGCTTGGAATGGGAAATCGGTGCTGAAGATTTCATGGAGGAATTGCATGAAATCGCCGCGAATCTGATGTTGTTGGTGGTGCTGGTGCACATTGCGGGGGTGTTGATTAGTAGTGTGTTGCATCGGGAAAACTTGGTGCGGGCGATGTTTACCGGCTACAAGCAATCTGCCACAGCAGCCGGTATTACGCGGGCGTATGTTGGTTTGGGTGTGGTGTTGCTGGTGGCAATCGTGGGTTTCTTGGGGTGGTATTTGGTGTGATGCGCTTGGGGGATTTTCAGCTTCATTTCAGATAAGCCGGTTAGTCTACAAACATACATTAATTGAATTGTTTGGAGACTTACCATGAAAACCTTAACCCTGACCCGTCATGCGCTGTTGGCTTGTGCCGTCACGTTGTTGGTTGGGTGTGGTAGCAGTGCTGCTGATACTACGGCACTCAGCACAACGGCGGCGGCGGCGTCTGTTGTGGACGCTGCAACAGCCAGCACTACCGATGCGGATGATGCGACTACTGGCGTTGCGGATGATACCACCACCATCACCACGCCCAGCACAACCACTACGCTGACAGCCGACGAAACCGCCACGCTGCTGTTCGTGCGCGAAGAAGAAAAGCTGGCACGCGACGTTTACCTCACGCTCTTCAACAAGTGGGGTACTAAAACTTTCCAAAACATCGCCCTCAACAGCGAACAGCAACACATGGATGTGATGGGGACACTGGTTGCGACTTACAACCTGCAAGACCCTGTAGTGATCGACACCATCGGCGCATTCACTGACCCGGTATTGCTGGGGCTGTACCAAGATTTGGTCATGCGTGGCTCTACCTCGCTGAATGACGGTTTGCACGTCGGCGGTTTCATCGAAGAATTCGACATTAACGATTTGCAAGAAGCCATCGACGAAGCCAACGCTGGCAGCAAACCCGCCGATATTATTGCCGCTTACACCAACTTGATGTGCGGTTCACGCAACCATTTGCGCTCATTCGTGGGGCAAATTGAGAAAAACGGCGTGGATTACCAAGCGCAAGTGATTCCACAAGCCACCGTCGATGCCATCGTCAACAGCCCCGAAGAGCAATGCGGCAAATAACGGCGACAACTGTTACCCCCCAATCATAAATACAAGGAGATATTCCCATGACATTCCGTAAAACACTCATCGCAGGCATGATTGCTATCGCTTGCACAGGCCTGTTGACCACCCCCACGTTTGCTAAAGGCAACGGACAGCAGCAAGCGCAAGCTCAGGTATTGAGCGCCGCTGAAACCCAATCCCTGCGTTTCATGCGCGAGGAAGAAAAATTGGCGCGGGATGTGTACATCAGCCTGTATCAGCAATGGCAATTGCCGGTGTTTAACAATATTTCCCAATCTGAACAGCAACATACCGATAAAGTCAAAGCCTTGCTGCAAACCTACCGCATTGCTGACCCTGTGATCAATGATGCCGTCGGCGTGTTCCAGAATACGGATTTGGCAGCCTTGTACGCCACGCTGATGGCGCGTGGACAAGCGTCCGCTTTGGATGCGCTGTACGTCGGTGCGTTGATTGAGGAAGTGGATATTGTGGACTTGCAAAAATCCATGCGTGAAACCACCCGCCCCGATCTTCTCAACACTTACGACAGTTTGCTGCGAGCGTCACGTAATCACCTGCGGGCGTTTGTTGGGCAGATTCAAAGCCAAGGTATCGCGTATGTGGCGCAAACCATGCCACAAGCGGAAGTCGATGCCATCGTTAACAGCCCGAATGAGCGTGGGCAAGGTGGTGGCGGACAAGGCGCTGGTAATGGGCGTGGACAAGGTAGAGGGCAAGGTCGAGGGATGTAAGTCATGCGCCTGCTACCGGCGCAATACCGGTAGCAGGCAGTTTGTTTCAGGATTTGAGCTTGCTCAGGGTGTTTTGGATGATGGTTTCCATATCCTGCCCTGATTGTTTCATGACACTGCCCGCTTCCCCACCGATCTTGTCCCCCATGCTGATGGAATTCATGCGGGAAATAATGACTTCACCTGTGCTTTTTTGGTACAGGGCGACGCGGCAGGGGATCATGGAGGCGACAAAACGGGTGTCATCGCTGCCCAACAGTTTGGAGCTGTATTTGCCACTACAGGCTTGGAATACCAGCACTGGCGCAACACTGTAACCACGTTCTGCCAAGATCTCGCCGATATTGTCCATGCCAAGAATGCTCCAACCATTAGCCACTGCTGCTGCCTGAAAAGCGGCACTGGTTGCTGTCAGGTTTTTGGGGCTGGTGTCCTCCAGAAACAAGGCGGCGCTGTTTGTCGGCGTGGTTAGCGGCGTACTGGTGTCATCGTTGCCGCATCCAGCCAAATGCAAACTCGCCACCGTCAGGAGGATAGCTGCCAAGGTTTTCACAACCATACTGCCCCCTGTTAGTTGGCACTTAAACGGCTCATGGTTTTGGCAATAATACCTTCCATGTCGGAGCCGGATTGCTGAATGACACTGCCCGCTTCGCCACCGATCATTTGTGCCATACCGACGGAATTCATGCGTGAAATGACCACCGAGCCATCGGATTTCATGTAAATGGCGACCCGGCAAGGGATCATGGATGCGACAAAACGGGTTTCGTCTTTTGCCAGCAGTTTAGAGCTGTATTTGCCGCTACAAACGGAAAACACCATGACGGGCTGAACCGTAAAACCGCGTTCGGAGAGAATACCCGCGACGTTATCCGTGCCGAGTAATGACCAGCCCGCCGCAGTCACTTCTTCCTTGAATAGCTTGATGGCATTGACAAAAGCAGCCTGCCCTTT
The DNA here is from genome assembly GCA_029972225.1 of Candidatus Thiothrix putei. Classification (NCBI taxonomy): domain Bacteria; kingdom Pseudomonadati; phylum Pseudomonadota; class Gammaproteobacteria; order Thiotrichales; family Thiotrichaceae; genus Thiothrix; species Candidatus Thiothrix putei. The sequence continues at coordinate 3,764,808 of CP124756.1, read as the reverse complement.
AGCAGGAGACGTGTCTTCTAGGAACATCCCTGAAGCATCAGGGGTCGGGGATGCCTGAACGGATGAAAAAGCAACCATGCTGGCGAGGGCGATGGGGGCAAACAGGGTGATAACTTTTTTTAGCATAACGTGGGATCTCCTAAACGGTCTTCATTTGTAAATTTAATATAGCAAGATGTTAGATTGAGTTTTAAAAAATAGCAATAATAAATTTGATTTTTAATTTATATTAATTAGTTATTAAATTATAATATTCTTAATTTCATTGATGTGGCTTTGATTAATTTGGATTTTTCATGGCGTTGTGCTATGGAATAAGAAGCATCGGACAAATGTCTTAATGCCGTATTTTTAGGTGAAAATATCGTGTTACCATTGTTTATTGTGGCTACACTTAGACGGTTTGCATTTTTTAATAAAGATAATGTTTACTAGGATGGAGTGACCGCTATGCAATACCGTATTGTTTTCCCGACCTTATTGGCGACCTTGAGCCTGTTTGCTTGCAACAATTCAGACAGCCCCGCCAACCTCGCCACTGATACCACCACACTGAGCAGCACCCCCACGACAAGCATGACCCCCGCCTTGACAGCGGAAATGGCGCAAGTCAGCCGTGCTTACGTGCCTGCCTTGTTTTACACCAATAACACGGCTGCCCCCCAGCCGATTGCCGCCGCAGGCAAAGCCGCCCTGAGCCGTTTGGATAGTCGCTGGCAAGCCTTCGTGGTTAACAGTACCGCCACGTTTCCACCCGCAACCACTGCCAAACCGGCGGTGGATACCCATCTGCTGGCAGCTAAAAATACGTTGGATCAAGTCAGCGCGTACCCCGCCGATTTGAGTGCTGCCCACGAACATCTCGAAGACATCCGCACCGTTATGCTGCAAATGCGCCGTGATAATGGTGTTGACGATGTGATGGATACCCTGACCTTGGCGCATCGGAGCATGGGCGATGTGATCGCCGCTTTCACGGGGGCAACCACGCCCGCCTTGCTGACACAGCAACACAAAGCCGATTTGACCGTGCAACTTGCCAACTACATCAGCGCCTTTAACACCTTGGCAGCCCGTAAGATTGACAGTGAGCTGTTCGGTTTTTCCCCCGCAAAAACCCAAGGGATACAAGCCGCTATAAGCGCTTCCAAGCAAAATAATACGGCGCTGCAAGACGCGCTCTTGCTCAATGATAATGCCGCTATCCTAGCCGCCGCGAACAAAGTGAAGCCGTTGTTTGTGAAATTGTTTCTCGCGTATGGAGATTTTCTCAGCCCTTCCGCGCCGCAATGGGGCGCGTTTGATCAAGCCTACATCCCTGCTTTGTTTGCCAGCAATAACACCGCCGCCACCTTTGAAAATGTGCAAGCCGCCCAAACCGCGTTAACCGCCTTGGAAACCCGTTGGAATGTGCTGGGTTCAGCCACCACGCCCAGCCGTTATCCCGTGACCTTGCAAACCCCGCTGAATTGGACAACGTATTTCAGCGCCATCAACACCAACATTGCCACCTCAAAAGCCGCGTTGGAGGCAGCCTTGGCAGCAGGTGATTTCCCCACCGACATCACGCCCGCGCACGAACCGCTGGAAGATATTCGGATGCAATTGCTGGTACTGCGCACCTTGGAAAATTATGCGTGGGTGATGGATCCGATTACCCGTTACCATCACGGTTTTGAGCCTGCATTGACAGCGGTGAAGAATGTGGCGGATGGCAGCCAATTGACCGCTGAAATCACCGCGATTATTGCGCAAACCTTGCCAGTCTTGCAGGCTGAAATGCCAAAAATGGTCACAGCCGTGCAACAGCTTGACCCAACGCTCTACGCGTTCAGTGCCGAAAAACAGGCAGCGTTGAATACTTCCCTGACGGCACAAACCAACAATCTGGAAGCCTTAGCCGCCGCCTTGACTGCGAATGATTCCGCTGCGATTGTGGCGCGAACCAAGCAAGTAAAAGCCTTGTTTGTGCCGTTTTTCCTTCAGTTTGGAGGATAGATTTTTCAGCTTCATTTCAGGTTGGACCGTTACAGTCCCGTGCTTTTCGTAATACAGATAACAGAGGATGGGATTGTTCGGCATGAAAATGAACAAAAGTATGGCAGTAGGGTGTGTGGTTACGTTGTGTTCCTTATTGGCACTCGTCGGCTGCGGCGGTGGTGGCGGCAATGGCAACAGCACGAGCAATGCCACTGGCGGTAACGGTGGTGGCGGCGCACCCACGGAGTCTTACATTGACTACCTCGCCAGTAATCATGCGGCTTACACCAATACGGGTACGGCGGAAAATCCGAGCGCTCGTTTTGAAGATACCAGCTATTCCTTATCATGGCTGATTGCGACGCAAACGGCAGAACAAGCTGAGAACCTTCAAAAGCATATCGTGTTTATGGGAACGGCAATGGCGAATGGCGGTAATCCCCGTGAGTGGGATAAACTGTTTTTAGCTGATGCCTACATGAAAACCGAACACCGTTACGAAACCCGCGTGTCGGTTTCTGGGCATAATGTTTTGGTTGAAAAAGTGGCTACCGATGCGTGCGCTTACCAGCTTTTGAAAGCCCACGCGATGGGTGTCAGTGGCAAATTTTTTGAAGGCAATATCAAGGTGGATTTTAGTCCACAGGCTGAAGCTGTCATTGCCAGTGAAGCGTGTACGACCGACCGTAGTGCTATCGAGACGTATATTGCTGCACGGTTGAAACCCGTTCCCAAAGGTATTCAGAAAAACACTTAACGTAACAAACCTTTCCGCTTTGAGAAACTGCTGATGTGATGCAAGGTCTGTTGAGAACATGTTAAGGAGGGAGGTACGATGCACAGTCCAGCGTTAGTAACCCGATTGACGGAGTACGGCGTAAGTCGCCGTGCCTTCCTGAAGTATTGCGCATTAGTGGCATCCATTTTGGCGCTGCCTGTTAGTGGGATTCCTGCACTCGCGGAAAAGCTACGCCAAGCAGCACGCCCGGCGGTGATTTGGTTGTCTTTCCAGGAATGCACCGGCTGTACTGAATCGCTGACCCGCTCGTATACGCCCAGTATTGAAGAGCTAATATTTGACCTGATTTCTCTCGATTACCACCACACCTTACAAGCAGCGTCGGGTGAAGCGGCAGAAGCAGCACGGCAGGAGACAATTCAGCACCATGCGGGCAAGTATTGGCTCATTGTCGACGGCTCAATACCCACGGCAGCCGATGGTGTTTATTCAACCATTGCAGGTCGCACCAATCTGGATATGCTGCGTGAAGGCGTCGCCAATGCGGCTATCGTGATCGCGGTGGGCAGTTGTGCGGCGTTTGGTGGGTTGGCAGCCGCACAGCCTAACCCAACCGGCGCTAACAGTGTGGCAGCGTTAATGCAAGCTGGGTTGATTGCCACGAAACCCTTAGTGAATTTACCCGGTTGCCCGCCGCTGCCCATGGCGATTAGCAGCCTATTCGCGTATCTCCTTGCGTTTGAACGCCTGCCTGATTTGGATGCACTCAAGCGCCCCTTGAGTATTTACGGCAATAGTGTGCATGACCGCTGTTCCCGTTACCGCTATTACGCCGAGGAAAAATTTGCCAAACGCTTTGGGGATGAAGGTCACCGCAAGGGTTGGTGTTTGTACAAGCTGGGTTGCAAAGGCCCTGTTACCCACAATGCCTGTTCGTTGCATCAGTGGAATGAAGGGACGAGTTCGCCCATTGAGGCAGGTCATCCTTGTATTGGTTGTTCTGAGCCGGATTTTTGGGATAAGGGCAGCTTTTACCAAAGTCTGGATAAGGCAGTGCAGCCGGTTGCGCCTATTGGAAAAACGCCGGATATTGCTATAGAAACAGGACAAAAACTGTACACAGAACATTGTGTCAGTTGCCATGCGGCTGACCCTGCCAGCTTCAAAACACCAGCAGAAGATATTCCCGCGTTGTTACGCTCCGGTAGTATCCGCGCCCACCGGCGTTTTGAGTTATCTGACGAGCAGCTTGACTTGTTAGGGAAATATTTCACGGCGCAGCAATAAATAAGGATGACGGATGCGTTTACTCATGGTCGAAGACGACACCGAACTCAGCAGCAGTTTACACACACGCTTGAAGCGTGAAGGCTTCGCGGTGGACATTGCCAGTAACGGTGTGGATGGTGAATTCATGGGCGATGAAACGCCTTACGATGCGGTGATTCTTGACCTCGGTTTGCCGCAACGCAGCGGGCTGGAGGTGTTGCAACACTGGCGACAGCGCGGCAATCGCGTGCCGGTGATTATCCTCACCGCCCGTGATGCCTGGCACGAACGGGTGGACGGTTTCAAAGCCGGGGCAGACGATTACCTCGGCAAGCCGTTTCATTTTGAGGAATTGTTGGTGCGGGTGCAGGCGTTGATTCGCCGTAATTTGCAAGCGGCAGTTCCCGACCAAAAGCTGCATTGCTGCGGCTTGCAATTGGATGAGGAACACCAGCAAGTCACCACGCCAGCCGGTGAAGTTTTCGAGTTGACAGGAACAGAGTTTCGTTTGTTGCGCTATTTTATGTTGCACCCGGGTCGGATTCTTACCAAGTCACGTTTAACCGAACACGTTTACGAGCAAGATTTTGACCGTGATAGCAATGTGATCGAGGTGTATGTGCGCCATTTGCGCCGCAAGTTGGGGGATTGGCGCATCCAAACGCGGCGCGGGCAGGGGTATATTTTCATTGATCCTGACAAGCCGGAGCCACTCGCATGAAGTCGTTGGAACGTCAGTTGCAGGTCAATCTTGCGATTATTTTGGTGTTGGTGATGGCGCTGATTTGGGGCGTGGGAATGGCGTTGCCCTGGTTTTTTGAAGGAGTGCAAAATGTGCATTCGGCAGGGGTGGTGTTTGTGCCAGACGCGACGCAACACCGTCCGCAGCGTTTCAAGTGGTTATTTCCGTTGTTGGCGGCGGCGGGGATTGCCTTGATTTTGGTGATTCAAGGCATTGTTATCCGCCGAACTTTTCGACGTTTGGATTACATTCGTGCGGAACTGCAACAGCTTGATGCGGGCAATATCAATAAGCTCAATGAGGCCGTGCCTGCGGAAATTTACCCGATTATCAAGGAATTCAACCACCTGTTGAGCTTGATGCAGGAGCGTTTGGAACGTTCCCGCAATGCGTTAGGCAATCTGGCGCACGCGCTGAAAACCCCGCTCAATTTACTCACGCAACACCTTGATGCTGACATATCAGCGACCAGCCATCAGCAGGCGCAATTGCAAGCCGAACGCATCCGCCAATTGACTGAGCGCGAACTCAAACGCGCCCGCATGGCAGGCTTGGGTAATACCACACAACGCTTTGATCCTCGCGTGGAATTACCCGTGCTGGTGGAAGTGTTGGCACAGGTGCACCACAAATCCCCACACTGCATTACGCTGGAGATTGCCCCAACGATCACCCGTTTCGGCGACCGCGAAGACATGCTGGAATTGTTGGGAAATTTGCTGGATAACGCCTGCAAATGGGCGCAGCAACAGGTACTTTGCCAGATCAGCAGCGTCGCGGGCAAAGTACATATCAGTGTGGAAGATGATGGCATTGGGCGTACTGAAGCAGAATTACAGCAGATGACCGCACGCGGGGTGCGGCTGGATGAAAGCGCTGAAGGCCATGGTTTGGGGCTGTCGATTTGTAAAGACATTACCAAATTGTACGGTGGAACGCTTATCTTCGGGCGTTCTGAGCACCTAGGTGGCTTAAAGGTTACGGTGACTCTTTAATCGACCTCTTTCCAGAATTCATTCTGGCAAGCTCGGCAATAGCAACGCCCTTTGAATGGCTTGATGATTTTTTGTAACTTGGTACGGTGAATTTGTTCCCATACCAAACTGCCGCAGTAGGGGCAGCCGTCTTTTTCGACGGTTTCTACGATAGATTGAGATTGTCTGACCATTGTAGGAGGCTGCACGGATATTCCTCTCGATAACATAAACTAACTCACCGGATTATTCTTGTTGGCTCAATATGCGTTTCAGGGTCTTGTTTTCCCCGGCATTGCAAACGTGATGGATAGCGGTAAAGTTAGTCATTTCCGATAGCCAAGGAGAGGCTTTATGACCTCGCTCATCAGTATTTCCAGCCTGACCAGTGATGCCGCCTGTTTCGAGCAAGTCCGTTCCGTGCGTTGGCCTAATGGGGTGATTTGTCCGCACTGCGGTTCACAGGACACTATCCGTCGAGGCAAGGATGACACCCAGCAGGAACGCCAGCGTTACCAGTGTAAGGATTGCCAAAAGCGTTTTGATGACCTGACGGGCACGGTGTTTGAAGGCCACCACCAGCCGCTGAAGGTGTGGGTGTTGTGCCTGTACCTGATGTCGTTGAACCTGTCCAACCAACAAATCGCCCGCGAATTGGGGTTGAACAAGGATGATGTTCAGGCGATGACGGAACAGTTACGGCGTGGTGTCGAGAAAAAAACGCCAGTAAACCTGTTTGGGAATGTTGAATTTGATGAGGTTTATGTCAAGGCTGGACACAAGGGAAACCCCGAAGCCGTCGCGGATGCTGGGCGTGAAGGTCGCCGCCGCGCCCTGAAAGGTGCGCCGGGGCGTGGGACACTGGAAAAGGACAAACCACCCATTTTCGGCATGATCCAGCGTTCCGGGGAGGTCGTGATCCGTATGCTGGCGAATGTGAAACAGACGACGATCAAGCCGTTGATTGTGGAAACGGTGGCAGCAGGCACGCTGGTCTACACCGATGAGTACAACATTTACAGCCGATTGGAAGAATGGGGCTATGCCCACAAAACCGTCAACCATGGCGCAGGCGAATATGCCCGTGACGAAGATGGTGACGGTTTCCATGAAGTCCACGTCAATACGATGGAAGGTTTTTGGTCACTGTTACGCTCATGGTTACGACCTCATCGGGGGATCTCACAAGAAAAGCTACCGTGTTACCTTGCATTCTTCGAGTCTCTTCACAACATCAGGAAACGGGGGCAAGCTGCCTTACAGTCCTTGCTTTCGCTGCTGTTGGGATAAGACCCTGAAACGCATATTGAGCCTTCTTGTTTTTGATCATGTTATTTTATTGTTATGTGTAGATTTATGGCAAATCTTATTTGCGTCTCTACCACAAATCAATAGCAACGTCGCTATTAGGTGGCTTGTTCTAATGCCTGTAGAGTTTGTGGATAAATGGCTTCGAGTTCGGCAATCAGTGTGCTGATGTTACTGGCATCGCCGATTTCACCTTTGTGTTGCAAGGTTTTGCAGATGTCAGCCATGTGTTCCGCGCCTAGACTTATGCAAGAACCCTTGAGTTTGTGAGCTGTTTGGCTCATGGCAAGAAGATTTCCACTCTTGGCGTGCTGCCGAATATCAGTCAGCATGGCGGGCGTAGTGCTGCTAAATAATTGAATTAGCCGTGGTAAGATAGCAGCCGGGAGCTGTTGGAGTGCTTCAGTGGCTAGTAACGGCATGGTTGGCTTCCTCACGAGGCTGATAGCGGTTGTTGGGTGTACACCAGTATTGCAAGGCGGTTTCGACGGCTTCGGGCAATACGGGTTTGCTAATGTAGTCGTTCATGCCTGCTTGTAAGCATTGTTGCTTATCGCCTTCCATTGCGTTGGCAGTCATGGCGATAATAATCGGCTGTTGGTTAGGTGGAAAATCGGCACGGATGCGGCGCGTCGCTTCTAAACCATCCATATCCGGCATTTGCATGTCCATGAAAATAACATCATAGGCTTTTTTGTGCAGGGCTTGCAGGACTTGCAGACCACTTTCGACCACATCGGTTTTGTAAGACATTTCATCGAGTATTGAGGCCGCGACAATTTGGTTGATGGGGTTATCTTCAGCCAGCAAGATCGATAACGGTAGGCGTTCCCCCAGTTTGAGTTTGGATTTTTCCGGTCTGGAGCTGACGAGGTTGAGTTCGCCCAATACGGTCATGAGGCTGTCGAATAGGCGACTGCGGGTAATGGGTTTGGTTAGGTAGAGATTGTAGAGTTCGCGCACGGTTTCTTTGGAATGCCGGTCATTGGGCGGCGCAATCAGAATCAGGGGAAGTTCTTGTTTACTGAAGCGCTTACGGATGTATTTGGCTAGTTCCAGCGGGGTGTCGCCGGGTAAATTGCTATCGACTAACGCGATGTCATAAGCTTTACCGATGGCGATACGGCTAATCGCGTCAGTGCTGGTGCTGGCGGTGTCAACTACCGCACCCCAGCCTATACAAAAGTCTTGCATGGCTTGGCTGCTGGCAGGGTTGTTTTCCACCAGCAAAATGCGTTTGCCGACAATTTCGGGGATATTGCTGTGCAGAAACGGTTTGAGTTTCCCCACAGCTTTGTGCGTTTTGATGGTGAAATGAAAGCGACTGCCGACACCCACAGCACTTTCTGCCCAAATAGTTCCCCCCATCATCTCGACTAAGTGGCGCGAAATGGTTAGCCCTAAGCCAGTGCCCTCATGGCGGCGGGCGAGGTTGTCGTCGGCACGGCTGAATTGCTCGAAAATACTTTCCAGCCGTTCTGCCGGAATACCTGGGCCGGTATCGTTGATTTGGAATTCGAGTTCGTAATTTTCGCCTTTTTGGTTGCGCGGGATAACAAAAATGGTGATTTCGCCCCTATCGGTAAACTTAATGGCGTTACCAATGAGGTTGGTTAGAATTTGCCGTAAACGCACCATATCACCCTCAATGAACAGCGGTATGGAGGGTCCAACGGCATAAGCCAGTTCCAGGTGTTTTTCTAAGGCTTTGGCATTCAGGAGGTTGAGAATTTCTTCAATACAGGCGCGTAACTCAAACGGTTCGCGCTTGAGGTCGAGCTTACCCGCTTCGATTTTGGAGAAATCCAGTACGTCATTGATGACCGTTAGCAGGTGTTCACCACTCAGGTGGATGCTATCGACAAATTCGGTTTGTTTCTTGCTCATCGGCGTATTCATCAGCAAGCGGGTCATGCCGATCACCCCATTCATGGGGGTACGAATTTCGTGACTCATGGTAGCGAGAAAGCGTGCTTTGGTCTTGAGGGCTTCTTCAGCAACTTGTTGGGCATTGCGTGCCATTTGGGTCATGTGCTGGAAGCGGGTGGAAAAATACAGGCGACTGATGATTAATAGGGTAATGATGAGTAATGTTCCCCACAAGGTGCGTTGTTTTAAATGCGTGAGTTCTTCCGCCATCTGTGCGGTGCTGGCATTGGTGTTTTGGATGGATTGCTGAATGGCATCGCCAATTTTTGTGCCTAATTGATTGTCGATTTTTTCGATTTCTGCCATCAACTCCTTCGCCTGATGGGCGGTATCGCGGGCATCCGCAGCGAGTTGCCGCCAATGCGGGGAGTTTAAGCCTTCTAGCTCAGTGCTGAGGTTGGACATGATGCCAATGACTTCTTCGTAGTCGGCTTTCAGGTCAGGGCGGTTTTCCAGTGGCCAGACGGCTAAAAGTTCTTCGCCTTGTTGTTGCAATTGGTGGCTAAGCTGGTGCAGGAGCGGTAGATTATCCGGCGTACTATTGGGGTTAAACGCAAATTTGAAGAATTCATCATTCAACTGATCAAACGTTGCGCGTTGTTGGTCAATGGTCGTTTCCAGTTTGACCTGTTGTACGAAGGCAGCATGGGATTGCTGCAACGAGGTATTCGACACCTGCATATTCTGGCGCACTTGGTTGGATATGTCGGTGAGGTTGAACCACAGTAATACGGCAATAATTCCTAGCAACGTGACTAGGAATGTACTGTCAATAATTTGCAGTAGCCGTAAGTTATTGAAAACGCGCATAATTAATTATTCGTCGTTATGGTTCGTGTTAAAACGCAAAAGTCAGTGTCTCTGAAATAAAGTGATGAGCACTGTCATCGTGGTCAAACACCGCCACCGCGCCTTTAACGGGATTGCCTACGGTGAAACGCACATCATCCTCATAACCCGTATTGAGCTTGCGACGTTGTTCCAGAGACCAGCGTCCGTCTTTCCACACGCCTTTTGCTTTGATGTCATCAGCGCCAGCGGGGAGTTTTTCTAACGGCACGTATTTAGGCATGATGTCTTGCTGTTTTTTAAAATAGCGTTTGGTTTCATAGGGTTCAACGCCCATATCGGTAGGGCGATTGATGTATAAGTGTGAACCATCTGGCAAGGTGGCTTTGTACGATTCAGCCATGGGCTGTTTGCTGATGACGGTGATTTTGTCATGGCTTATGCCGATGGGGTTGGTACGTGCCGCTTTCCAGTTCCACATATCAGCGGTGAATTCTTTGCCGGAAAACCAATTCGCGTCGTAATCACCCTTCATCGCGAACTCTAGTGCAAAGCGGTCTTCGAGTTGTGGGCCTTCGACGTATTTTTGCTGGGCTTCATCCCAGACGCTGGGCTTATGCTGAATGTCTTGGGTGCTGTCTTCCCATTCGGTGTGGAAGAAAACTTCATCGCCGAAGACCCCCGCTTTCAATAAGACGGTTTTGGTGAGTTCAGGTTTGCCAACATAGGTGAGTTTGATCTTACTGGAGGCAATGTCTTGCCAGTCTTCGGCTGAACCGTCGAGTTGTGGTGCGGCTTTGAGTGTGCCGATCTTGATGGTGGGTGTTTCAGCGTGAGCCAAGCTCAATGTGCTGCATAGAATGAAAGCTGATGTCAGCCGTAATGGGTGTTTCATGCGCTGTATCCCCGTTTATTTTTGAGTAATTTTTAGCTGCGCGAATGTTGTTATGTGTATGTCTTAGAATGGTATCAATAAAATTGTTTGATTGGAATAGATTGTTTTTTATCATAAAACAAAAAAGCCCAGTAAGTCATTGACTATACGGGGCTTTTTGAATAATGGCGGAAAAGAAGGGATTCGAACCCTTGATACGTTGCCGTATACACACTTTCCAGGCGTGCTCCTTCGACCACTCGGACACTTTTCCGCAGAGTTTTGCTATCCGCAAAATCAAGGGCGCAATCGTAACGCAGGACAGGAGGCTTGTAAACTGTGAAACCAGACTTTCGATGCCTTGGTCGAGGGATGTGCAGTTGGTCGGCTAAGATTCGACACTCATCGGGCGATACGTTAGGATGAGTCTTGGGGTTTACAACAATATATAAAAAGCCATGTCATTTATTCCAAAGTTTCAAACATTCATACGCTGGTGGAAGGAAGGCTTGTACAACGGCTTGCCTAACACGACTCGTAAATTTTTCCGCACAGAGTTGCCGCGTTTGATTTTGCATACGCACGATGGATGCAATGTTGATGCCTTGTGGTCGCAAGACGGCAAGCCACAGATGCGAGGTCAGTTTGCCTTGCAAGACGGTAATACTCAATTGGCTGATTTGCTGCCCTCTCATGCGCATGGTAAGCCTTACGCGGTAGAGTTGCGTTTGGGGAAGACTCAAGTCTTAGCATTACAACATCACTTTCCCGAAGCGGTTAAGGAAAACTTGGTTCAGGTATTGGGTTATCAACTGGATCGCCTTACACCGTTTACGGCGGATAGTGCGTTATTTGATGCACGGGTGGCGCAGCATGATAAAGGCCGCAAAGAAATTCTGTCTGATATTTTCGTGGTTCCTAAGTATGTGGTGGAGCGCTTCAATCGTCTTTTGGATGCGATAGGTGTTAGCCCTATACAGGTGGTTTCTGTTGAGGGAGCGCACCCGGATATTAATTTGGTTGCTCGCCAAGAAGCGCAGCAAGCACAGGGTTGGTCGCGCATTCCACTGTATTTTTTTCTGGGAGCTTTGATGCTCTCGTTAGTGGTTCCGCTGGGTTACAAGTATCGTCGGGTGGAGCAAATTGAAACCGCACTGACAGAGGTGCGTAGTTCCTCGGCTGAGCAGCTTGCTATCCGTGACAAGCTGCTTGAGGCTGAGGATGCACTGACGTTTATTGAGTCAAAACGTAAAACCTCCCCCATGGCTTTGGATGTGGTGGAAACACTCTCTGCCCTGTTGCCGGAGCATACATGGTTGGAGCGCTTGGAGTTTCAGGGCGGTAAATTGGAAATTCGCGGTGAGTCAGGAATGGCGTTGAGCCTTATTGATACGTTGGAGGATGCTGCTGAGTTTGCGGATGTACGTTTCAAGTCACCCGTTACCCGCAATAAAGACAATGGACGCGACCGCTTCCATATCGAAGCAACATTGGAGGTTCCTCATGCTGAATAATGGGTTGTGGCGGCAGCATCAGGTATTGCTGGCGTGGAGTTTACTGGTGTTGGTGGTGGTGGCTGGATTGTTTTTGGTACTTATCCCCGCCGCACAAAAATCACTGGAATTGAGTGAGCGTATTGAAACCGGCTACCAGCAGCTTGCACGTTTTCGGCAAATGGCAGCGGCTACACCTGAATTTATGGCGGAATACGAACGGGTGCAGCAAAATGGCTTGGATAAGTTGTTTTACCCCGCTGGTATGACCGCTGCACAAGTAGCAAAAGAATTACAGAGGAACCTTGCTACCGTGATTACGCGCGATAATGGCGTGTTGCTAAGCTCTGAGGTATTGGATGTTCCGCAAACAGAAGCGGAGCAGGAGAATGCAGTTTACCAGCGTGTTATGGTGAAGGCGGTCTTTCAGAGCGAACCTGCTTTATTACGTGAAGTGTTGCATCAGGCTTACCGGGCGCGTCCGCTTATGTTTGTGGAAAGCCTTGATGTAAAGCCGCTGGGAAAAGAAGAAGAAAAAAATCAGATGGTAAAAGCCGAAGTTCAGATTTCAACCTATTGGCGCGGTGGGGAGGTGCGGCATGAAGCGCTTGATTGATCCACCGATCCAGTCATTGCTTTGGTTGGGGGGCGCAGCGTTGCTGGGGGTGGCAGGCTGGAGTCTGGTTAACCTGAAACTGCTAGATGAGGAGCAGGCACAGCAAGCCAATGCAGTCACGGTGAAGATTCCTGATGCCAGTGCGTTGGATGCACCGGATTTGAACCGTTATTCACAGATGGTGAGTGCGCCATTATTTTGGGAAAGTCGCAAGGCATTAGCACCAAAGCAAGCTGAAATACCGGTCATCGCCGCTACACCTGTTGATACGACGTTACCAGAGGGACGTTTAATTGGGATCGTGGATATGGGTAGTAGCCTGTTTGCCATTATGGAAAATGCCGCTGGTGGCAGTGTGCATCTGCGTAGCGGCGATATGTGGGGCGCTTGGGCTGTGAAGGGGATTGACCCTGATCGTTTAATTTTGGCGCTTGGTGAGCAGCAACAGACTATTCCATTAGTGGGATACTTCTCTGCGCCAAAAGAAAACCCGCAAGTGGCACAAGCGCGGGCGCAACAACAGGTAGCATCGCAGCAGCCTGTAGCCTTCCCACCGCAACCACTGGTATTGCCGACAGCTAATGCGGCAAATGTTCCAGCAGGTGCAGGCTTGCCATTTCCTGCTGATATGGAAAAACAGCCGCCAGCCTTATCCGTTCAAGATGCATTGGAAGCTCGTCAGCGTTTGATGGCAGCACGCTGGGGGGGGTTAACGGGTGAAAACCCGGATCAAGCGCCGAAACCAAACCAATAAGGATGGGTTATCCGATGAGCTGTACTTTTTATTGAATTTATAAACCATTAGTATAGTTAAAACCAAACTCGACAACGTTTGTTGCATCGGGTCTTAGAATAAAAATAAAAAACAAATGGGGTTAGCTTTGTGAAATACAGGGGCAGCATTGTAGGGCTGGTCAGTGTGGCGGTACTCATGTCCGCTTGCACATCCATAAAAGGCAGTCCGGGTTATCGCAACAATATCAAGCATCAAGGTTTTCAACGCAGTAATGCTGTGAAGGAGCTGGAGCCAGCCGCTGTTGGTTTGTCGCGTCCGGTATTACGTCCGGCGGAAACGGGTGGTATCCAAACGGTAGGCTATCAAGAAGAAAGTCGGGCGACACCGGCATGGGATGCCATGTCAGCGGGTAGTTCTGGCGCAACAACTAAAAGTAAAGCCGATGACGTTGAGTTGATCCTTGGCAGTCAGGATTATTACCGTTCTGATGTCAAAAATCCGGTGGCTGCTGGCAGTAAACGCGGTAGTGACGACGCGGGTATTGCCCTCAATTTCGAACGAGCCAGTATCCGGGAAGTGGTCAAGGTGGTATTGGGGGATATTCTCAAGGAAACCTATACCGTCGAACCGGGGGTGGAAGGTGAAGTCACGATTAACTCCACTGATCCGATTGATCGCAGTGCCTTGATTCCGACCTTAGAATCCTTGCTGCAAACCCAAGGGGCGGTGCTGTACAAGGATGATACGGGCAATTATCGGGTAGCTGCACGCGCCAACTTGAAAGGGCGTGGTTTCATGCCATCCACTGGGCAAATTAAGCCAGGTTACAGTATGCAGGTCGTAACCTTGCGTTATATTCCCGTTGCTGAAATGCAAAAGATTCTGGAGCCACTTGCCAGCCCTGACGCTTTTGTTCGCGTTGACCCGAACCGCAATATGTTGGTGTTGGCGGGTACAAGTTCTGAATTGGCGAACTTGATGGCAACCATTAAGACATTTGACGTGGATGTCTTGAAAGGTATGTCAGTAGGTCTATACCGCGTCAAAAATGTCGAAGCCAACATTGTGGCAAAGAACCTTGATGCCTTGTTTGGTGAAAGCGGTAATAGCCCGATGGCAGGCATGATTAAAATCATGCCAATCGAGCACATGAATAGCATTATGATTATTTCTGCTAACGCCGATTACCTGAAGGACATGAAAGACTGGGTGGATCGCTTCGACCAAGTTAGCCAGACCGCCGGCCAGCAATTGTTTGTGTACCATGTACAAAATGGCAATGCAGAACATTTAGCCGATATGTTGAACCAGATTTTTGGTGGCAAGAAGGGCAGTAGCACGAAAAGTGCATTGCCGGGAAGTAATGCTTCCAGCCTTGCACCCGGTTTAGAGCCAGCAACGGTCGGAGCAGATGGTCATCCTGTGGCTGCGGCAGGGGCTCCCAAGACCATGCTGGGCGATAGCGGTGGTGTGACGATTAACCCGGATGCAGAAGTCCGCATTGTGGCAGACAAAACCAATAACTCGTTGATGATTATGTCCACCGAAGAGGCTTACCAGCAGATTTTGGAATCGCTCAAACGCTTGGATGTGATGCCGATGCAGGTTCAGGTAGAAGCTTCCATTATGGAGGTGACACTGACCGATGGTTTGGAATACGGCTTGCAGTGGTATTTCAAAAACGATGGTAATGCCTTTGGTTCTAACGGCGTTGGTGGACTGGCTTCCGGTAGCAATGGCTACATGACACCGGGTGGCTTCTCGTTCTCAGCAACACTGGGAGCGGAACGGGTCATGGGGGCGCTGAATGCGTTGGCGCGTGAATCTAAAGTGCGAGTATTGTCTTCACCGTCTATTCTGGTGCTTGATAATCAGACAGCCTCCATTAAAGTAGGGGATCAGCAGCCTGTATTTACGGGAAGTCTCTCTACACCAAATGGTAATGGCACAAGTTTAACCACTGCAACCACGGTGCAGTACAAGGATACAGGGGTTTCCTTGCAGGTCACGCCACAGGTGAACAGCAATGGTTTGGTGAAGATGGATATTCAGCAAGATATTACGGATGTGGGTGAGGTGGATTCTGCCACTGGCAACCGCAGTTTCCTGCAACGCAATATCAAGAGCACAGTGGCGGTGAAAAGTGGTGAAACCATCGTGTTAGGGGGCTTGATCCGTGATAACAATACGCAAGGGCGCAATGGTGTACCGGGTTTGAGTAAAGTCCCCTTGGTGGGCGGGCTGTTCAGTGCTAACAGCAGTGGCGGCAAACGTACCGAATTACTGGTACTGATTACCCCAACCGCAATTAAAGGGCAGCGCGATCTGGTTAAGGCTGGTGAAGAAATGCGCGAGCGTATGCAAGGTTTGATGGATGGCGATAAATTCTTGCCACAACTAAAGGGGCAATATGTCGATTAATAATGGAATCGTTGTGTTATTGGTTGGCTCTCTGCTAACCGCGTGCAGCTCAACGGAGTCGGTCATTAGTGAGCGTTCACAACAACGTTGGGATGCATTGATTAAAGGTGAGCTTGAAAAAGCCTACGAGTTTTATACCGATGCTTTCAAGGCCACGACACCACCGGAGATATTCAAACGTAAAACCCAAGGAGCCGGGCTGTGGAGTAAGGCACAGGTGCAAAAAGTCCAGTGTGAGGCCGAGCGCTGTCGGGTGGATGTAAAGGTCACGGTTTCACTGAAAATGCGGGGTCTAAACCAACCGGTGGAGACCAGCGATATTGTTCAGGAAACGTGGGTTAAGAACGGTTGGTTTTCAGACTGGCGGTACGTAAAAGAATAAATTTATAGGTAATAATAATCTATTGATTGCGTATAATGGTCTGGTCATCCCTAGAGGCAAATGGGTCTGGGAATAAGCAGATTTAAATAAGTAAATCTTTCAATACTCCGTCAACAATATAAAAGATAGAACCAGGAGGCACGCAAGTGTTCAAGAAAAATAAAGTCGCCATCAGTGTCGCAACCGGCATTTTAGGTGTAGTGGGAGTCATCACGAGTGTCCAAGCGGTACACATCAATCCAGACGGTACGGGTCAGGTGTTGCTGTTCCCTTACTACAATGGTACCGGCGGTTACGTCACTAATATTAACTTGGTGAACTCCACTGACCAGACTAAGGCCGTTAAGATCCGTTTCCGTGAAGGTAAAACCAGCCATGACGTGTTGGATTTTAATATTTACATGTCACCGGAAGATGTTTGGACTGGTACGGTGAAAAACGGTCAAGATGCCTCTGGCAACTGGACAGGTGTGCTGAGTACCACTGACCGTACTTGTACGTTACCTGCATTAGCCTCTTGCGATGACGGTAAGTGTTTGGCAGAACAGCCATTCAATGGTCACAATATTTACCAAGGCGTTACTGGTGCGGATACCAAAGAAGGTTATGTTGAGGTCATCGAAATGGGTGTTGTGGATGATGCTACAGTCAAACAAGGTGTGTTGCACAACAACGGTAAACCTAACAACTGCAAAACGGTTGAAGAGGCTTGGACTAAAGGTACGTTCACCCAAGGTCCAATGATTATCAATAAAAAAGGCGTTGTGGAATCTGAAAACACCCCTCCAAAAGGTCTTTCAGCACCAACAGGTGGGTTATTTGGCTCTTCAGCCGTCATCAATATCGCCAAAGGTTCCGCGTTTGCTATCGACCCGATTGCGATTGATAACTACAGTACACAAGCACAGCATTATCTGTCCCATGACCCGGAAACCTTCCTGCTGCCTTCCTTGGCATCGGGTAACGTCGCCAGCAGTAGCATTATGGTGCGCAATGCTTCAGGTGAGGGTGAAATGGTTGTGACTGATTGGAATGCGCAAGCAGATGCGTGTTTGGAAGACAAAGATGAATTGACGCCGCGCTGTGGTACTAACCCATATCCGATTGCACACGTGCTGCTTGCACCCCATGTCATGAACGAATACTTCGTCGATCCAACCGGTGGTTATGATGGTCATACTGATTGGGTAATCACCTTCCCGATGAAAAAGCACGGTATCCATCAAGATGTGGTTGCCAACTTTGAAAATGGCATTTTTGACCGTGAAGAAACCAAAGCAGGTTTCTCCAAACCTAATAGTGGCTTTGGTTTCTCTCCAGTATTGCCGGGTAAAAAGCCTGACTCCAGTACTCTGAATCGTGAAGTGAACGTCATTAGCTTCAAATCAACAGACCCATCTTACGATGATAGCCGTACTGTATTGTCCAGCTACGCGAAGCAAAGCGTGACTACAGGAGCATTTGTCAGTGGTTGGGCGCGTTTGGGCTTCACTGGCTACGACCTGAAAGCAGGTTTCAAAGCCGCAGAGGCTTACGGCTCAACAGCGGGTACTTACAATGCAAACAGCAACATTTACAAAGGTGTACCGGCTGTTGGTTCCGCGTTCCTAGAAGGCAACATTAGTGATAATCCCAATGCTCGCTTTGGTGATGCATTACCACACAAAGTCCAGCGTTAATTCTTAACAGCGGACACTCCCGCTAATAGCGGGGGAAACCATGGGCGGCAGGCGCTTTTCCTGCTGCCCTTTATGATATATGGCTTGCTATCAGGTAAATATGTTTATGCTGCGTCACTTAACTTTCGCGCTGCTGTGCGCGTGTGTGTTTCCGGCACTGGCTGCTGATGATTCTGCACTGTCAGAAACGACCTATATCCGCAATACTTTGGTACAACAAGGTTTAGAGCGCGGGTTGGATAAAAGCCCAGAGTTGGAAAAACTCGTTACCGAATTCCGCAATGATCAACTAGCTCGTTTAGCGTTAGACGCGGCTCGTGAGGAAGGTATGCCTGATTTCACTGCCCGTGCTGAAGAGCTTTACCAAGCACGCCAAGAAAAACAGTACCAATTACCGCTGCGTTTGCGGGTGCGCGTGTTGGAAATGGCGGTTAAAGAAGGTGACGCGACTGCAATACGTGACAAACTTAATGGTATCCGTGCCGAAGTTGCTGCGGGTAAAACCGATTTCAAAACAGCCGTGATGGCACATAGTGATGCGGTGGATCTGAAACTGACAGAAGGTGATTCGCAATGGTTTCAGCAAGGTCAGCGACCGGATGTGTTTTTTCAGGCAGCCGAGCAGTTGTCAGCCGATAAGCCATTGAGTGAGGTTTTTATTCACAACCATAAAGCCTATTTGCTCGCATTTTTGGATCGTAAAGCGCCAGAAACACGAACCTTTGCTGAAGTAAAATCAGAAATTATGACGGAACTGCAACAAGAATACCGCACAGACCGTGAAAGAATGTTGTTGGAGTCGTTGAGCACCGCGTTTAAATCGCAACAAGCTGCACGCTAATGGCAGCGCATTGGGCGTTATTGTGGCAATTGCTCCGGCATGATGTACAAGAGCGTTATGTCGGCACGGCTTTAGGGGTGTTTTGGTTATTGGCGCAACCGCTATTCATGTTGCTGGTGTATGCCTTGGTCTTTGGTGAGATTTTGCAAGTGCGTTTGGGAACATCAACCGAAACAGGGGCATTTGCAGCTTGGTTATTGGCGGGTTTAAGTGCCTTCAATGCTTTGGCAGAGGTGTTGACGCGTGCCCCCTCTATTCTTACTGAACGTCGTGAGTTATTGCTCAATTCACCTTTGCCGCCTGTGCTATTGCCGCTGTTGCCGGTGGGGGCTTCACTAATAGTGGAAGGTTTATCTGTGGGGTTATTGTGGTTGTGGCTGTGTGTGCAGGGGCAATGTCAGCCACTGGCTATCGTGTTTTACCTGCCTTTTTTGTTGTTACGCTTGTTGTTTTCGTTAGCCTTTGCGTATGGTTTGGCGGTACTGGGCGTATTCTTGCGTGATTTGCGTCAGTTGATCCCACCGTTGTTGACGGTATTGCTGCTGGTGTCACCGATTGTTTACCCCATGAGTATTGTACCTGAGTCATTTCAGGGCTGGTTTGCATGGAATCCACTGGCTTATTTGGTGGAAGGCTACCGGGTAGCTCTGCTGGAAGGGCGATTTTTGTGGGAGGCATTTGCGGGGCTGCTGGTGTTGGCAAGCGCTTGTGTAGCGCTGGGGTGGTGGTTATTCCAACACTTACTGTTACGGGTGAGGTATGTGTTGTGAGTGTTGACTGGGCTATTCGCTTGGAAGATGCAGGCGTGGCGTATCGACGTTATGCGCATCCGCGTGATGCTTTGCTGGAATGGTTGTTGCGTCGTCCGCGCCATACGCCATTTCATGCATTACAGGGGGTGAGCCTAGCCTTGCCAGCAGGCGCTTCCTTGGGTGTGGTGGGGGACAATGGGGCGGGTAAAAGCACTTTTCTGAAAATGCTGGCAGGTAATTTGCCGCCGACGGAGGGACGGTGTGAGATTCGGGGCAGGCGTTCAGCGTTGTTGGAATTAGGCACGGGCTTGCAACCAGCGTTCAGTGGGGTGGAGAATGCGCGGCTGGGTCTGGCATTGCGCGGGCTGAGCCATGCAGAGATTGTTGCGAAATTGCCAGCGGTGTTGGCGTTTGCGGAGTTGGGAGCGTTTGCTCAACAGCCCGTGAAAACGTATTCGAGCGGCATGATTGTGCGCTTGGTGTTTGCAGTGGCAGCGGTGATTGAGCCAGACGTATTGATTGTGGATGAGGCATTGTCGGTAGGCGATCAATATTTCCAAAAAAAATCCTTGGATCGGATGCGGGCTATCTTGAGCAATGGCGCAACGCTGGTGTTTTGTTCTCACAATCTTTATCAAGTCCGGGAAATGTGTCGCCAGGCCGTGTGGTTGGAACAGGGTAAAGTCAGGTTGTTGGGTGATGCGCAAACGGTGGTGGATGCGTATCAGGATGCGGTGCGTGCCAGAGCTGCTGTCGGGGCAGATTTACCTAGTGGTTTCAAGCATCAGCAACAGGGTAGCCACCTAGGATTACCGCTGTTGCTCAGTGTTACCTTGAATCGTGATGTGTTTCAAACGTATGAGCCTTTTTCGATTCATATTCAAGCCACTCAAGGGAATCGTCCGCTGGGGGATGTCCATGTCGGTATTGTTATCCGGCGTAATGATGAGGTGCAATGTTACGGCATCAGCACCTTGCATGATGGGGTCACGCTGCAAACGGTGGGGGAGGGTATCCTTGCTACTACTTTCAGTATTGAGCAACTGCCATTGCTGGCTGGGGAATATTGTTTAGAAGTGTGGTTGATCGACAGCAGCGGGGTGCATGTGTATGACTCGCGGGAACGTTGTTGTCACTTTCGGGTGCAACAAGCTGGGCAGCATCAAGGGGTTGGTATGGTGGCATTGGCGCACCGTTGGGGTGAGGTGGCACATGCCGTTACGTCCTGATGATTTTTCATTACGCTATAACCTGTTGTTTCCATTGTATGGTCGCTTGCCACCGTCAGCCGGGTATGCATTAGCTGCGCAACAAGCTGCCTTTTTTAGGCGCAAAAAGCAGGATGAGGAGGGGCTGATCCGTACCCAGATGCAAGGCGCTTTTCCTCAGGCGAGCGCGATGCAAGTAGAAGGTTGGCTCAGTGATTATTACCGTATGGTGGAGCAGGAAGCGCTGGATACTTGGTACTTGCAATACCAACCCATTCAGCAAATTGTTGAGATGGAAGGGTTTGCCGCCATCGAGCAGGCACGTAAACAAGGCAGGCGAGTCATGTTGACGGGGGGGCATTTTGGGCGTTTCTGGATGGCAGGAGCCGCGATGCGGGCGCGTGGTGTGACGACAGGTACGATTACCCGTGATGGTGGTAATGCGAACGTTCATGGGCTACATCCTGCCGAGTACCGTTACCGTTTATTTAAATTGCAGCGTTTACAGCGAGCATTGGGCGGGCCTTTTTTAGTGGAAGGCGGTGAGTTGCGTCCCCTGTATCGGGCGATTAACGATCACTTAATTGCGTTGATTTTTGATGTTCCATACATAGAAGCGCATAAAGGAAGGGTGACAGTTAATTTTATAAGCGGTACTATTGACCTGCCTGCCGGTATTTATCGAATTGCAAAAAAAACCAAGGCATGGATCGCGCCATTCTTTATGCGTGATTTGGGGGGGGGTCGAGTTTGTGCAGAGTTTACGGCATTGCTTGATCCATATGATTATGACGAAACGGCATTGATGGGGATGCTTGCCAGCCAACTGGAACAGCGCATTCGGGAAAATCCCGGTCACTGGTGGTTATGGCCTGCACTCCCTCTGCTACGGAGTAACAAGAATGACTCAGGCGACAGCCAACTCACTGGACGATAACCATTCCCATAGTCAAATTGTACGGCGCGTTCCACGCTATGCCCACGTGCTAGAGTTGGGCTGCGGTGATGGCAGTATGTCACGTTTGCTACGTGAACGTTGTGAGGCAAACATTATTGGTATTGATCACAACCCGGATATTGTTTGGCAAGCCCAGCGTTATTGTGATTACGTCTTCACTGAGGATTTGGATGACCCGCAGAGTTTGGATGCGTTAGAAGATGAGAAATTTGACGTTATTACCTTGGTTGACGTGTTGGAACACTTGAAACACCCTGAGTCACTGCTGCGACGGCTTAAACCCTTGTTGTTGGATGAGGGGCAAATTCTGATTTCTATTCCCAATATTGCCCATGCTTCGGTACGCCTAGAATTACTCAATGGGCATTTTGATTATGAGCCAGCGGGTATTTTGGATGAGACACACTTAAAGTTTTTTACAGTTGAAAGTGTGCAGGCATTGCTGGCGGATGCTGGGTTTGCAGTGAATGAGATTGACTATACTTGGCATGATTTGCCGGATGAGGTGATTAAGCAGTACTTGCAAGCGGCAGGTTTAGAGTCCACGCCCGCAGCGTTAGCCAAGTTTCATGAGCCAGAGGCCGTTGCATACCAATTTATTATTGCAGGCAGCCCCATTGTGGAGAAATCCCCTAAGGGTAAAGTAAGAACCATCCAACATCGCTTAAAGCCGATTGATGCTTCTTGGCAAACATGGGGCAAAGTACACACGGAGTTGGCACTTGCACAGGCAGAACTGGAGCGGGTTTATGCCACTAGGAGTTGGCAAATGCTGCGTCGGGGGGCGACGGCATGGCGCAATATTCAGGCACGATTCACGCATGAGTGATACAGTGATGGTTGATTAAATTGTAATAATTATAACAAGTTGGGGTATTAGGCCGTGACGCAGCAGCACGCAAACAGTAAAGTCAGTGTGATTCTGCCGGTTTACAATCATGCCCAATGGGTGCAACAGGCCATTGCGTCAGTGTTGGCACAATCGTTTCCCGCGTTTGAGTTAATTATCATTGATGATGCCTCAACGGATACTTCTTGGCAGGTGATTCAGTCTGTTTGTGCAATACACTCGGCAGTAGAGATACGTTGCTTACGCCATCTAAGCAATCAGGGTGCACCTGCTACGCTTAATGAAGGGCTGCAACTTGCACGGGGCGACTATTTCGCCATCCTGAATTCTGATGATGTCTGGGATGCTGGGCGTTTACAACGCTTAGTTGGCGTGGCAGAGAGCCAGGGTGTTGATTTCATCAGTACGGATGTCGCTGTGTTGGATGCAGATTCCAATCCCAAAGAACAGGCGGAACCCCATTGGGTGGCTTGGTTTGAAGGTTTGAAGCGGGATTATGCCGTTCATGCGAATACCAAGGCAACGTTACTGCGTGGTAATTTCCTGATTACAACCTCTAATTTCTTTTTCCATCGTCGTGTGTATGAGCAGGTTGGGAAGTTCGCCGAGTTGCGCTATGTGCACGATTATGAGTATGCCTTGCGGGTAGTGGCGGCAGGTTTGCATGTGCAATTTCTGAGTGGTGAGAAATTGTTGGGTTATCGTTTGCACGATACCAATACCATTCGTGAAAAACCGTTGGCGGCGATTGAAGAAAACATGCAACTGCTGTTGCGTTGGTTGCCACTGTTGTCAGCACCGTTGGCTGGCTTGTCGGCACAACTTCAGGATTTATACCGTTATACCCGTGAAGAGTGGTTGACGTTGGTACATCAACGTCTACTGGCGCGTGAGCAGGAGTTGCTACCGTTAATCCGTGATCGTGATGCTTGGATTGCGGAGCGCGACCAGATTATCCGCGATTTGCAGCAGCATGTGGCAGAACAGCGCCAATGGCTGGCTGATCGTGATGGCTGGATAAGCGAGCGTGATGCATGGATTGTGCAACGTGATGGTTGGCTGGTGGAACGTGATACGTTAATTCAGCAACAGGTTGCAGCTTTAGCGGCACGTGATCAGTGGGTGGCTGATCGTGATGGGTGGATACGCGAACGTGATGCCCTTATCCAGCAATTACAACAGCAGCAACACGTATTGCTGCATAGCCGCGCTTTCCGTTTGGGACAGGCATTGTTAAACCCGTTGCGCCGCTGCAAGCAATGGCTGATGGGGGGTGAATTGTGCCTGAAAAGTTGATTGTGCGTGATTGGCGACACGTTCGGGTATGGTTGGAACCGCGTCTTCAGGATGTGCGGCTGGTTTCCCTCGATGTATTTGATACGGTGTTGGGGCGTTATGTGGGCGACCCGCTAGAAGTGCAGCGTGCGGTGTGCCGTGCCGTGAGCCAACGTATCGGTATGGATGCGGAAACAGTGTGGCGGGCGCGTCAGCAAGCAGAGCAGGCGTTACGTGCTGAAGCCGTACAGGCGGGTTTTGATCATGAATGCCGTTATAGTGAGTTACTTACCCGTTGGCTGGAGTGTCTCTCTTCGACTGCGCTTAGGGAGCGAGAGAAGGAGACTTTACCGCAGTTTATTCGGCAAACGGAGCTGGCGCTAGAAGCTGCAACCCTGTATGTCAAGCCTGATGCACAAGTCTTCATGGACTGGGTGCGCGAACAAAACCTGGAAATTATTGCCATGTCGGATATGTATCTGGATGGCGATATGCTGTGTGAGTTGTTACGGCGACTGGGTATTGTTGATTATTTCACCTTTGTCTATGTGTCAGCGGATTTCAAGTTGGGTAAATACAGCGGGCGCTTGTTTGAGAAAATGCTGCAAGTCAAAGGGTTGGATAGCCAACAGGTGGTTCACATCGGCGATAACCCCATTTCAGATCGACGCATGGCGTGCCGTACTGGGGTTCAGGGTGTTTGGTTATATGAAAAAGCAGACTTACGTCGTCGTGAGCGTCAGGTGCTGTCAGCACGTATGGCGCAACGCGGTGGCATTTGGGCAGGGCGGCACTTTTTTGAATGCGTGCAAACCCGTAGCCAGCAGCAAGATGGCCTAAACCCGCGTGATTTCTTTTTTCGTTATGGGCGTGATGTATTGGGCCCCGCCTTTAGTGTGTTTATGCAAGGGTTGCAAGAACGTTTGCAGCAGCAGGCCGATGCAGGTAAGCCCTTGGAAAAGTTGTTGTTTGTGGCGCGTGATGGTTTTTTGTTTGAACGTTTGTACCGCACGACAGATGCAACGGTTCCGGCTGAGTACGTGTATTTATCGCGGCGTGTCATAACGGCAGCGTCAACAGCAGATGGCTTGAGTCATGCGCAAGCAATAGTGGCGTTCTATAACCCCAAGCAACAGGGGTTAGCTTCGGTTTGTAAGGTGTACGGTTTGCCGGAAGCTGCCTTGCAGCCATTGGCGCAACAGCACGGGTTTGAGGATTTTTCCGCGCCGATTCATGATTGGGAGGATGTGCGTTTGCATCACTTTCTCCAGGATGAAGCGGTACAGGCTATTATTCGGGCTGAGGGTAAGCAGCACCGCGATTTATTGCAACGGTATCTGGAACAGGTGGGTTTTTTCGCGCATCAGCGGGTGGCGCTGGTGGATATTGGTTGGAATGGCACGGTGCAGAAGTTCTTGAAGCAGGCGTTTGGAATGCGTAAGGATTTTCCGCAGTTACAGGGTTATTACTTTGCCTTTGTCCCGAAATTGTATGCGGACTTTGGGGACGATAATACCTGTGAAGGCATTGTGCATGATTCGCGACGGGGTAATGCCTGCGAGCGTATTCCCGCCGAGTTTGAGGAGATTTTTGAGCAGGGGGCGCGTTCTCACGAGGCAACCACGATTGCTTACCGGGAGCAAGATGGGCGTATTGTGCCGGTTTTGAAGTCCGCACAGGCTCCTGACCGGCAGGCTGAATTGGCTTGCAATCCGTTGGTGGCACAGATGCAGCTAGGTATCGCGCATCATTGGGGACATTTTCGCGCTGTTCAGCAACTGACTGGGTATTCTAGTCAACAATTATTGCCTTATGTGCACGGTGTGTTAGAGCGTGCGGTGGTTTACCCCACGACAGAGGAAACCTGTGAGTTGACGAAGTTAGTGCATACCGAAGATTTTGGGCATGACCATGTGTTGGCTCTGGCGAATCAAGCGGTGGGCTGGGGGGATTTATTACGTCCGCGTCGTTTGTGGCAGCGGTTGGAGTTGAGTGCTTGGCGCTATGCCTTGTTTGAGCGGATGCCGTTGGGGATTGCGAATTTTGTGTTTCGGATCGCGTATTTACACACCGTAAAAAAATAATAAACCAAGGGGACTGTTATGGTGCTGAGTCCAGTAAAACTGTTTGTGTATGCGCTGGCGTTCCGTTTTTCATCGGGGCGTGGGCGTTGTTTTAGCCCCGGAATCAAGGCAATGACAATTTGGTACGCTACACGCCTGCGCTTGTTTTTATTAGATCGTGCTGCGGTTAAGTGGTGGCGCGGGTGGTTTGAGTCTGCGTGAGTATGGATAGTGTGCGGGTGCAGATTTTACTGTCCACTTGGAACGGTGAGCGCTGGTTGCCTGAGTTATTGGCTTCGCTGGAAAGGCAGACGTTTCAGGATTGGCAATTGCTGATTCGGGATGATGGCTCGACTGACCAAACCTTACGTATTTTGCTGAAGTGGCAGGCAGCCTACCCGGAAAAGCTGGCAGGTTTGCTGTTGGATGGCAGTCATTTGGGAAGCAAGCTGAGTTTCAGCCGCTTGGTTGAGGCGAGTACCGCGCCATGCTTGATGTTTTGCGATCAGGATGATGTGTGGTTTCCCGAAAAAGTGGAACTGCAATACACGGCACTGCGGCGTTTGGAAGCACAGTATGGTGAGGAATCCCCCTTGTTGGTGCATTCCGATTTGGTGGTGGTGGATCAGGGGCGGGTTTTACAAACGGTGTCATTTTGGGACTATCGTGGTTTTGAGGTGAATCAGCGCAAGCAGGCGTATTTGCTGAATAATGTGGTGACGGGTTGTGCGACGGCATTTAATCGTGCGGCGGCGCAATTGGCTTTTCCGCTGCCGGTGTATGCGATGGAGCATGACCGTTGGTTGGCCTTGGTATGCGCATGGTTTGGGCAGATACAGCCTTTACCACACCCGTTACTGTTGTATCGCCAGCATGAGGATAACGAGATCGGGGCAGAGCCAGCCACTGTGAATGGGTTGAGTGAGCGGGTTGAGGCATGGAGTCAACAGGCAGACGTTTTCTTGCACCGTTTCGGTGAGCAGTTAGATGCTGAGGATTACAAACTGGTGGAGGCTGTTGCCGGGTTACGCCATTTGCGCGGTTGGAAACGGCGGCAACATATTTTACATCACCGGCTATTTAAGCAGGGCGTTTTGAATAATGTGGCGTTACTGCTGTTTGCTTAATCACAGGGATATACTTATGACAACAATAATTTCGCGCCCTGATGTGGCTGTTATCGTGTTGACGCGCAATGCCGGGCGTTTGTGGCCGGAATGGATCAAGGCTATTCAGCATCAGACGGTGCAGGCAGGGCGTTATTTGGTCATTGATTCCATGTCTGACGATCATACGGCAGACTTGGCAGTGGCTGCGGGTCTAGCGGTGCAGTGTATTCATCCGCGTGATTTCAGCCACGGTGGCACACGCCAATTGGCGGCAGAATTATGCCCGGATGCGGCGTTTCTGGTTTACCTGACGCAAGATGCAGTCCTCAAACAAGTGGATTCGTTGGAAAAGTTGTTGAGGCATTGCGATGATGAGCAGGTGGGAATGACTTACGGGCGGCACTTACCACGTGCAAATGCGGATGCCTTAGAATGCCATGCGCGTGAGTTTACGTATCCTGCAATAGTGTCTGTGCGTGATCGTGAGAGTTTTAAAACGCTGGGGTATCGTGCGGCGTTTGCCTCGGATGTGTATGCGGTGTATCGGGCGAGTGCGTTGCGCAGCATCGGTGGGTTTCCGCAACATATTATCGTTAGTGAAGACAGTTATGTGGCAGCACGTCTGTTGCTGGCTGGGTGGAAAACGGTGTATGCGGCTGATAGTACCGTGGAACATTCACACCATTATTCTTTGATTCAGATTTTCAGGCGCTATTTTGATGTGGGGGTGTTTCATGCCGCCGAGCAGCCGTTGATGCAGGCGGTTGGATTACCTGATCGTGAAGCTTGGGTGTATGTGCGTTCATTGATTACGTATTTGTCTAAACGTCGCAAATGGTTATTGCCACTCGCGGCGCTACAAACCCTAGTGAAACTCATCGGTTTTCGTTTGGGGAAGCGTTACGATAAATTGCCGCGCGTGGTATGCAAGATGATTAGTGTGCAACGCGCCTATTGGGTGGATGATGTTGGAGGGAAGGGCGTATGCAATACGCCCCTACCCATCCCCACTGGTAGGGGCGTATTGCATACGCCCTCTTTAGGTGCATTAGCGCACCAAAGATATGAAAAATGTGCGAAAAGTTTGTTACAGAATGTTGACAAGGAAAAGCTCGAATATTAGAATATTCATATATTGTTTACTACCGATTTAACACTCCTCCATCCTCCTTTGGTGGTAATTGCGCGGCTCACATGAGCCGCGTTTTTTTATGTCAGATTGATAGTAATGGTTGCCTGATTTTTCATGTGTTTGTCTCTTTATTATTGCCTCTCCGTCTGTGTGAGGCATTTTTTTGTGGGTTGGCTGATGGTAAACACTTGAGAATTAGCGCCACTTACCCTAAAATGCCGCGTTTCTTTGTTCCCCCACCTTTTTAGGTTTGGGGTGGATCGGCAAAACAGATTTAAGAAGTGGATTGAGCAAGATGAAAACATTCAGTGCAAAGCCAGCTGAGGTAAAACGCGACTGGTACGTCGTCGATGCCGAAGGTAAGGCGCTAGGCCGTTTGGCCTCCGAAGTTGCCCGGCGTTTGCGTGGCAAGCACAAGCCAGAGTACACCCCGCACGTTGATACCGGTGATTACATCGTTATTATCAATGCAGACAAAGTAGGTATTACTGGTAATAAAGCCAAAGACAAAACCTATCACCATCATACCGGCTATATCGGTAACATGCGTGCCTTCACCTTTGAAAAGATGCAACAACGTGCTCCCGGTCGTGTTATCGAGCTGGCTGTTAAAGGCATGTTGCCAAAGAATCCACTGGGTCGCGCCATGTACCGTAAAATGAAAATTTACGCTGGCACAGAACATAACCACCAAGCACAGCAGCCGCAAGCGCTGGACTTTTGATCGGGCAGGAATGAAACATGGCTGAAACACAATATTACGGCACTGGTCGTCGCAAATCTTCTTCTGCTCGCGTCTTCATGCGTGCAGGTAGTGGTGCGATCACCGTTAACGGCAAAGCACTGGGTGACTTCTTCGGGCGTGAAACCGCCAGCATGGTCGTGCGCCAGC
Source organism: Candidatus Thiothrix putei (assembly GCA_029972225.1). Taxonomy (NCBI): domain Bacteria; kingdom Pseudomonadati; phylum Pseudomonadota; class Gammaproteobacteria; order Thiotrichales; family Thiotrichaceae; genus Thiothrix; species Candidatus Thiothrix putei. Next base: position 3,735,797 of record CP124756.1, on the reverse strand, counting down.
CGCTGCACACCGTTAACATGGCTGAGAAATTTGACATCAATGTGACGGTTGCTGGCGGTGGTATCACCGGTCAGTCCGGCGCGATCCGTTTAGGTATTGCCCGTGCGCTGTTGCAATATGACGAAACGCTACGTGGTGATCTGAAGTCTGAAGGCTTCCTGACCCGTGATGCGCGTAAGGTTGAACGTAAGAAAGTCGGTTTGCACAAAGCACGCCGCGCGACACAGTTCTCCAAGCGTTAATTATCCGGCAGGTCGGCGCAGTTTTTTAAGGCGTTCCCAATCTGTTGTAACAAAGCCACAGCGTGTTGCCACCTGTGGCTTTGTCGTTTCTAAGCTGCTGAAATTCAAGATGCTACCGTTCGTCGGTATGCTGCGCTTTTGTCAAGCAATAGATGTGGCGTTTCTGCAACATTTGTACTAAGCTTTGTAGCGTATTTGCAAAAAAGCAGTTGCAAGACGCTGGCAAGGGATGTATAAATACTTCCGTCAGATTGAACAAATCGAAGATTAAATTTTAAAGACAGGACAAACCTTCTTAATAGGAGTCGACTCATGAAAAAATTACTCGTAATCGCAGTTGCTACTGCACTGATCGCACCTGCTGCGGCAATGGCTGATACCACTCTGTACGGCAAACTGCACGCTACTGTTGGTAATGTTGAAACAACTAAAGGTGCTGTAGAATCTTCTGAAACAGTTGTAGAAAGCCACTCTTCACGTCTGGGTGTTAAAGGTTCTACCGAACTAGACAACGGTCTGAGCGCTACTTATGGCTTGGAATACGGTATTGACCTAGATGGGGATAATGAGAAAAATCCGTCAGGTTGTAGCGATACTACTGCTGGTGCTACGAAATGTAATGCCCAGTCTCGTGGATTAAGTGCCCGTAACACTTTCGTTGGTTTGAAAGGCGGTTTCGGTGAAGTTCGCGTTGGTCGTCACGATACTCCAGCTAAATTGGCTACAGCAGGTCTGGATGCTTTTGCTGATACCTACGCTGATATGTCTAACATTATCGGTGCTGATGGTCATCGTGTAGACAACGCTGTTGCTTACATCACTAAAGTTGGTCCTGTCGGTTTGGCAGCGGCTCATTCTACTGAAATTGATGTGGTACCATCTGCTGACGGTGACCGTAACGGTGGTACAACGGCTAACACTGTAATGGCTAACTACAGCAATGGCCCTTTCTATGCTGGCTTAGGTTATACTGCTGTTGATGATGTTGGTACTATGATTAATATCGGTGGTAGCTACAAAACCGAAGCTGGTCATTTTGTGAATGCGGTTTGTGAAACGTCTGAAGGTGACAACGCTGTTTCACCTGCTGTAGCTGGTTTCCCAGGCGGTACTAAAGAAGATACCAATTTGTATGTTGCTGGTGGTATCAAGAGTGGTGCTATGACGTTCAAAGCTGGCTACGGTAAAGGCGAAACTGACGGTGCTGGTGAAGAAGAGCAAACTACTGTCGGCGTTGACTACAGCTTAGGCAAGAAAACTTCTGCTTACTTGCTGTGGAACGACAACACCAACACTGGTCGTGTTGCGACTGGTGATGAAAGCTCAACTACTGCCACAGCAGTTGGTTTGGTTACTGACTTCTAAGATCCTGCTGGATTTTAGCTGACAGTTAAAGAAAAGGCTCCTTCGGGAGCCTTTTCGCATTGTGGGGAATCCGTTATAAAAGTATAATCTTGACCATGTACTGAACTAGGTTGTAAGTCATGTTATATCTCAATCTCCATGAGGCCAAAACACATCTATCGCGTTATCTTGAGCAACTGCTGCAAGGTGAGCGTATCTTTCTATGTAAACGGAATGTGCCTATTGCAGAGATACGCGCATTATCCAAACCGCTCCAACAAAAACGCCCCATCGGTTTGGCAAAAGGTGAATTCACCGTGCCAAGTCAGTTTTTCGACCCCTTGCCGGATGATTTAATCGCCGCATTTGAGGGACGCTAAGAATGCGCTTGTTGTTGGATACCTGTACATTTTTGTGGCTTATCTCTGATGATGATAGCTTGAGCCAAGCGGCACGCGAGCTATTTCAAAATCCACAAAACGAAGTTGTTTTAAGTGTTGTGTCAGTGTGGGAAATTACGGTGAAATACCAGTTGGGTAAGTTGCCCTTGCCACAGCATCCGCGTCAGTATATTCCGCAAAAACGCATCCAGCATCAGATAGAGTCACTCAGTCTGCATGAGGAGGCGATTCAACACTTGGCGAATTTGCCCGAAATTCACCGCGACCCGTTTGATCGGATGCTGATTTGTCAGGCAGTTGAGGAGGGCATGGTACTGCTTACTCCTGATCCCTTGATTCAGCAGTATCCGGTTAAAGTGATCTGGTGATGCCTAAAATCCGTCAATGCCAGCCCTGTACCGCCTGTTGCGACGGTTGGGTTCAGATGAACATCATGGGGGCAGATGTCTACCCCGGTTGCCCCTGCCCGCACAGTACCGGCAAAGGCTGCAACGACTACGCCAACCGCCCTATAGATCCGTGCGATAATTTCAACTGCGGTTGGGTCATTCCCAACAGTCCACTGCCGGATTGGATGAAACCAAACGAAGCCAAAGTCATGGTGCTGTTCAACAAATTCCAATGGCGCGGTGTGCCGGTTGATGTGGCGATTCCCGTCGGTAAACGCATTCCCCCGCGAGCTTTGAATTGGCTGAAACAGTTTGCCGAGCAACACGGTCGCCCCTTGGTCTATTTGGAACAAGAAATCCTCGACGGCAAGTTCCAGAAAGACCAGCAAGCCATTGCTTACGGCCCGCCAGACTTCCAGCAGGAGGTGGCTGCAAAAATTGCTCAAGGCCACCGCTTGTGGCATTAAACAATCCCCTTTGTGATAACAGGTTTTTTTCAATGGTGCAGCGCGTTACACTACGCCTCTTTGCATAAGAGCATTCGTGAACGCCATGACAGCTACCCACCCGATTCGGGAAATTCCGTACAACTACACTTCATTCTCCGACAAGGAAATCGTGCAACGCTTGTTGGGTGCGCGGGCATGGGAAATCCTGCAAGCCTTGCGTGAAAAGCGCGAAACCGGCATTTCGTCGCACATGTTGCTGGAAATCCTCGGTGATATGTGGGTGGTGCAGCGCAATCCTTACATCCACGATGACCTGCTGGAAAACCGCGAGCGGCGGCAATCGCTGTTCGACACCCTCAATGGGCGCGTCGAAAAGATTGAAGAACGTGCCAACGGCAATGCCCTGACGTTAGAGTTGATGCAGATTGCCCGCAGCGCCTTGACACAATTTGCGGAGATGTTTCGGGCGGAATACGATTTGCGCGAAAAAGCCCGCAAGCGTCTGCAAAAGATTACCCGCAAAGACAATATTCAGTTTGATGGCTTGGCACGGGTGTCACACGTCACCGATGCGACCGACTGGCGGGTGGAATTGCCCTTCGTGGTGCTGACCCCGGACACCGAAGAAGAAATGGCTGCGTTGGTTGGCGAATGCATTGAGCTGGGGTTGACCGTGATTCCGCGTGGGGGTGGCACGGGTTATACCGGCGGCGCAGTGCCATTGGATGCGCGTAGCGCGGTGATTAATACCGAAAAGCTCGAATCCCTCAGTGAAGTGCAATACCGCAACGATTTGCCGGGCGTGGATAAAACCGTGGCAGTCGTGCGCACAGGGGCAGGGGTCATTACCCGCCGCGTGTCGGATTTGGCAGGCAAGCACGGTTTGGTGTTTGCGGTTGACCCGACGTCGCAGGATGCTTCCACCATTGGCGGTAATATCGCCATGAATGCCGGTGGCAAAAAAGCGGTCTTGTGGGGAACCAGCCTCGACAACCTGCTCTCTTGGCGCATGGTCACGCCGGATGCGGATTGGTTGGAAGTCACGCGCCTGAATCACAATCTCGGCAAAATCCACGATCAGCAAACCGTGCAATTTTCGGTGCAACGCTTCCTAGCCGATGGCAAAACCCGCAAGGGTGAGCCGGAAATCCTCACCTTTGAAGGGCGCTATTTCCGCAAAGAAGGGCTGGGCAAGGATGTCACCAATAAATTCCTTGGCGGTTTGCCCGGTATCCAGAAAGAAGGTTGTGACGGATTAATTACCTCCGGCGAATTCATTTTGCATCGGATGCCCGACCAAATTCGTACCGTCTGTCTGGAATTCTACGGCACGGATTTGCACGAAGCTGTCCCCGCGATTGTGGAGGTGAAAAACTACCTCGATGGGCGCAATGACGTGCTGCTGTCCGGCTTGGAGCATCTCGACGAACGTTACGTCAAAGCGGTGAAATACACCCCGAAAGGCGCACGCGGCATGTTGCCAAAAATGGTGCTGATTGCCGACATTGTGAGCGATGACGAAAAGGCTGTTGCCGAGTCCGCTGCCGAAGTGGTGCGTTTGGCGAATGCGCGGAATGCCGAAGGTTTTATCGCGATTAGCCCGGAAGCGCGTCGTCAGTTTTGGGCAGACCGTTCGCGCACGGCGGCGATTGCGGCACACACCAATGCCTTTAAAATCAACGAAGACGTGGTGATTCCGCTGCACAATTTGGCGCGTTACACCGAAGGCATTGAAACCCTCAATATCCGCCAGTCGATGCAAAACAAGCTGCGCATGATCGACGGTTTGCTGGAACATTTGGCGGGTGATTTGCCGGAATTGCGGGCAGTGGCGGACTACGAGGCGAGTGCCGAACGCAGTTCCATCTGGGCAAACAAGCTGGCTCATGCGGTGGATTACCTTCAGCAACGCAAGCAGCGTTGGGAACAGATTCTCGCGCATTTCGATGCACCTGCCGCTGCTCACCAAGACTTGTTGGATGATACTGCGAAAGCCGCGCAACGCCCGCAAGATCGGCTGATTGATTTGCTGTTGCGGCGTGATTTGCGCATTTCTTACCGCAAGGAAATCATTCGACCGTTGCAGGAAATGTTTGCCGGGCGTGAATTAGAGCCGTTGATGCAGGCGATGGAAAAAATCCACCGCAAGATTCGCACCAGCCGCTTGTTCGTGGCGCTGCACATGCACGCGGGCGATGGCAATGTGCATACCAATATTCCGGTGAATTCCAACGATTACGGCATGTTGCACGAAGCCGAGCGCATGGTGGATGCGATTATGGTGTTGGCGCGGGAATTGGATGGGGTGATTTCCGGCGAACACGGCATTGGCATTACCAAATTTCAGTATTTGGATGCGCGTGAAATCAACGAATTTGCCGCGTATAAGCAAGACGTTGACCCGCAAGGGCATTTCAATAAAGGTAAATTGCTGCCGGGGTCAGGTTTGCAGAATGCTTACACGCCGTCGTTACGTTTGGTCGAGCGCGAAGCGTTGCTGTTGGAACACAATGAGTTGGGTGCGCTCAACAACGACATTAAGGATTGTTTGCGCTGCGGTAAGTGCAAGCCGGTGTGCAATACGCATATTCCGCGTGCCAATTTGCTGTATTCGCCGCGCAATAAGATTCTGGCAACGGGTTTGATGATTGAGGCGTTTTTGTACGAAGAGCAGACGCGGCGTGGGGTGTCGATCCGCCATTTCGATGAAATGAACGATGTTGCCGACCATTGCACGGTGTGCCACAAGTGTTTCAACCCTTGCCCGGTGAATATCGACTTCGGCGAAGTCAGCGTGCGGATGCGCAGTATTTTGCGCGAACGTGGCAAGAAAAAGACCAGCCCGGTGACCTGGGCGTCGATGCAATTCCTGAATCTGAAAGACCCGACGCAAATCAATATTATGCGTACCGGGATGATCAAGTTCGGTTACAAAGCGCAGCGTTTCGCGTATTCCTTGGCGAAAGCAGCGAATGTGTTAGGCACTGATAAACGTCCTGCCTCAACTTTGGGCAAACCGGCGATTAAAGAGCAGGTGATTCAGTTCATTAAAAAGCCGTTACCGAAAGGGTTGCCCGCGAAAACCACCCGTGCGATGTTGGGCTTGGAAGACGATAGCGTGATTCCGATCTTGCGTGATCCGGTGAAAACAGCGGATAAACGTGGCGATGCGGTGTTCTATTTCCCCGGTTGCGGTTCGGAACGTTTGTTCAGTCAGGTGGGCTTGGCAACGCTGGCGATGCTGTACGAAACCGGTGCGACCACGGTATTGCCACCGGGGTATTTGTGCTGCGGCTACCCGCAAAACGCGGGCGGTGATTTGAAAAAGGGAACGCAAATTTCTACCGAAAATCGCGTGTTGTTCCACCGCGTGGCGAATGCGTTGAGCTACCTCGACATTAAAACCGTGCTGGTATCGTGCGGGACGTGCATGGATCAGTTGCTCAAATACGAGTTTGACAAGATTTTCCCCGGTTGCCGCTTGCTCGATATTCACGAGTATTTGCTGGAAAAAGGTGTGAAAATGAACGGGGTTAGCGGTATTCAGTACGTGTACCACGACCCTTGCCATACGCCGATGAAGCAGGTTAACCCGTTGAAAGTCACGCAGGAATTAACGGGTTCCAACGTGGTTTTGAGCGAGCGTTGCTGCGGGGAAGCGGGGACGTTTGCGATTAGCCGCCCGGATATTGCCAGCCAGTTACGTTTCCGCAAAGCCGAAAGCCTCAAAGCAGGTATCAAAGAGCTAACGGGTGCGGACATGGCGCAGGAGGGTAAGGTGAAAATTCTCACGTCCTGCCCGGCTTGTCAGCAAGGGTTGTCGCGTTATGCGGATGATACCGGCATGGAAACCGATTACATAGTGGTGGAAATGGCGAATTATTTGCTGGGCAATGATTGGCAGCAAGGTTTTGTCGGCAAGGCTACGCATGGCGGGATAGAGAAGGTGTTGCTGTAGTCTTGAACTGGGATTTTTAGGATTAAAGGATGACAGGATGAGGGAGACGGTTCTTTCCTGGTAATCTTTTAATCCTGAAAATCATGGTTCAGAAATAGGTAAATGCCGATTTTTTTTGCGTATCCAGTTAAGCGCTTTGAGCACGCCTTTGCGGGTGACGATCCATTTTTCCAGCTCAAATTTGCCGGGAAAATTCATAATCCCCAAGCCAATCATAATGGTGAGCAAGCCTTGCCCCGGTAACACCAGCATGGCAATCCCGGCTAATAGCACGGGTAAACCGAGCAAATTGCGGACGATAGCGCGAGGTTGCAACAACACTTGCCAGCGATGCGGGTCACGCGGGCGGGTGAAATAGTCGCAGGGAATCCGTGCGACAAACCACGGCAAGAGCAGCAGCGACAATACAAACGTAATGGCAGAAATTGCACCGAGCCAGATAAACAACGTTTCCAATAAAAACCCCAAGGTCATGGACGATGGGGTTGATTATACGTTAGTTATCCGGGTTAGCTTTGATTTTGTGAATACTCAAGTCAGCGCCGTTGTACTCTTCTTCTTGTGACAAGCGAATGCCCATTGTGGCTTTGAGGATGCCATACACCACAAAGCCGCCAGCGGTGGCAATCGCAATACCGATCAAGGGTGTGAACAAAAGTGCGGTAAACCTCATGCCGCCTCAGCGGTGTTTCGCCAATAATGCTTCCATTGCTGGTTTCCCCGCATGACCCTCAACGCCAACATATCCGCCGCATTATCACTTTTCCACCATGCCCCCGATTTTTTTAAGCGTTGCTGGATGATGTAACGGTGTGCACTTTCTATTTCGCCCGACCCCACGGGCAATCCGAGGGATTTTGCTGTCGGGTAATCCAGTTGCTCAATGCGGTTGCTCAGGTAACGGTGACAAGCTCGTACTGGGGCGTTACTGTCTTCTACCGTTTCTGCTTCGAGGAAAGGTTTCAGTGTGTCGATGACCGCTTGAGCTTGACCATCCTGTAGGGCTTTTTTCTGTTTGGCAAACCATTTATCCTTGTCCTTGAGGCATGAACAGCTTGCGGATGCTGCTGATAGGTATTCACAAACATGATAAAAATCAATCAGGTAATGTCCTTGTGTGCCAAATTGTTCATCCACTTGACGGTTGATCCAGCTTGCCCCATCACCCACCGCATGGAGGAACGTGCTTTTTCCAAATCCAGCACGGCAGGCGGTGTCGAATAAGATTTTTCCAGCATCTTCTACCGTGCCACCGAATATTGCGCCAAACGTTGGCGTAGCACTGCCTTTGGCGTGGGCAAGACACAGGCGGGCTTCTTTCCAGCTTTCCTTTTTGCCTTTGCGCTTGTCGGGGGCTGTTTCGTCAATCTCGACGATGGGGATCATGCTGCCGTCCATTTCGGCAATGACATAGGCTTTTCCCAACGTGCTTGGATAGTCTTTTATCAACACTTGGGATTCATGGATGCGTTTGGCGTGACCTTCGGTGATGTGTCGGATGCTGCTGGATGCCAGCCGTATCCCGTAATGTTCTTCTAATTTATCAGGCACTTGAGCAAATGAACAGTCCGCCCCAAAGTCCGTCACCGCCCGTTGCAGCGGGAGCGAACAGCCTCGGCAAACAACCTCGGCACTCTGGCTAAAGGGGCGGACACGCTTGCCGGGAATCCGGTAGACCGGTTCGCTTATGTGGATTTTTCCGTAGGTCGTGTGCCAATGACAGTTTTTTTTCCACTCTTTACATACTTCCCAATGCCTTCTTCACAGGCTGGGGCTGTGCATTTTTCTACACGTTTGTTTGCCCATGCAGTGATCGCATCATTTCCCATTTGGCGCAGTTCTTCTATCACCCGCTGTTCGGCGTCTGCTGCTTTGATAATGTCATCACCGGCATTTTCAACCACCTCGATTAGCCCTTCCATCCGAGCTTTTAATGCGGGGTTGCGGTTCAAGGCTTCTAAAAGTTTTTGGTCGCGGGAGCTAACTGTCAACATGGGAAAGTCCTTTTTCTCTGGTTTTAGGGGATGCCATCTTAGTCTACAGGACACCGCACTTTTGTTCACACCCGCTTCTGCGGTCTTGTTTGCCACTGGAAAAGCTAGGCGTAGCTTGGATTTGCGTTCATCCAGTGTCACCAGTGCGCCTTGGTGTCCCTTGCCGATCATGGTGTCGGCTTCCCAGTCACCGAGCCGTTCACGCTGGTTGGCTACCGCTGGGCGTTCGTCAATGTCCACTCGGTTGGGGATGCCTTTGACGCTGCCCGTTTTACTGCCGTAACGCTGGCGGTATTTCTTCGTATGGCGGCGCAGGTTCAGGTACAGCTTGCCGCCCGCACGCTTGTCCCTGAGTACATGCTGGTAGATGGCTTCATGGCAAATAGTCGTTTTGCCTTCCGCTTTCAGTCGACCGCTGATCTGCTCAGGACTCCATTGCTGTTCCAGCAGCGTATCAATGCTGACCGCCAGTTCCGGGGTCAACTTGACCGCTTTGGGCTTGTCCGCATGGCGTTGTTGCGCTTTGGCGTGCGCTTGCTTGTGCCGATAGCCGCGTTGCCCTCGGTTGCGGGTCAGTTCACGACTGATCGTCGATTGACTGCGCCCCAAGGTTAACGCGATTGTTGCCGTCGATTCCTTCATCTTGTGCCGGGTTTCGATATAATGCCTCTCCTCAGAGGTAAGGTGTGTGTAAGCCATGAAGCTCTCCTGTCAGTGGTTTTTCGGGATGCTTTTTACCACATCTTGCCGCTGACCTGATGAGGAAAATCGCATCCCGCCTCGATTAACAGGCTATGCACTTATGATACGAATTCGCCTTTATTAATTACTTGTATCAAAACAATGTAAATCTTATGATTAGGCTTACTTAATAGCCAATTCATTTACCATTCTATTGATTGGCTAAGGGCATCGGTTAGTTACATCAATGGGGGAATAGGCTATGAGTGTCTTCAGAAGGTTTAAAGCGTTTACCATACTGGTGGTAACGTCAATGGTATTATTGTCCGCTTGTCAAAAAGAAAGCGGACAAACATTTTCTCCGGGGCAAGCTAAAACAGAATCCTCATTATCCGGCTCCGTTCTACTAGGTGATGCCCTGCCGTATCCTGGGCTACAACCTCATCACTTTTCCGATGAATCCGAACAGGCATGGCGTGTCCCCGCATCCAATACGGGCGGCTGGGCTATTGACCCCAGCAATCGCCAATTAGCCAGAGCATTTTACAACAGCGTTTATTTGGCTTCAAACAATACACCGATAGCATGGACAGGCAACCACAGCACCTGTACACCGGGTACAACCAGCAGTGAATTCAAAGATGCGGTGCTTGCCCGTATCAATTATTTCCGTGCCATGGCAGGTGTACCCGCCAGTATAACGTTCAATGCAACCTTCAATACCAAAGCCCAACAAGCTGCATTGATGATGAGTGCCAACAATAGCCTGAGCCATAATCCGCCTTCCTCTTGGAATTGCTATACTGCTGATGGTGCCACTGCGGCGGGCAGTTCTAACATTTCCTGGGGTCACAATGCTTGGAATGCCGTAGACGGTCAGATTCAGGATAATGGCATCGACAATCACGCCGTTGGGCATCGGCGTTGGTTGCTACATCCACAGACCCAAACCATGGGAACAGGGGACGTACCCAAAGTTGGCTCGCTCGCTGCTGCCAATGCGATTTGGGTATTTGATGGCAATGCGTACAGCACTCGCCCCGCCACCCGCGATGACTTTATTGCTTGGCCAACGAAAGGTTTTAACCCTTACCCAGTCGTTCCTGTGCGTTGGTCTTTTTCTTACCCTAGTGCTAATTTTACCAATGCGACGGTTAGCATGACCCAAGGCGGAACCAGTATTCCCGTGGCACTCGAAACAGTTGCAAACGGCTATGGCGAAAACACCTTGGTGTGGCGACCAAATAACATGACAGCTAACCAAAACTGGCCTAAGCCAACCACCGATACCAGTTACCAAGTCACTGTGAGTAACGTCATTGTCGGCGGCAGCCCACGCAGTTTTACTTACACCGTCACTGTCTTTGATCCACAAACAGCCGGTGTAGGAGAAGAGCAAGTCACAGTCAGCGGTAACACTTCACCACCTGCGAATACACCTGCCACTTATACCTTTAATCCGGTAGCGTTTGCTCAACAATACGAAGCCTACATCGCCGAAATTGCTGCCGCGACCGGCGTATACAATGCGGAAACCGGTAGCCTGAACGTCACCGATGGCACTGATAGCTCTTATACCTTGGTCTATTCCGGCAGCGGCACGAATGGCACAAATGTTTACCGTCTCGCACCTGCCACCGAGTCTGAAACGGTCGAATTTCCGCGAATTTATATCCCCTCCTCAAACAGTGTATTGCAGTTTGACTCTAAATTAGGCTTGGCAACCAACGAGCAAACCGCAGCCATGCAAATCAGTCTGGATGGTGGTGCAAGCTGGCAGGACATTTACAGCAAAACCGGTACAAATTCTGGAAGTGTTGAAGAAACTGCTTTCTCAACCAAAAGTATTTCACTGAGTGCCTACGCTAATAAACTGGTGAAGTTCAGGGCGCAATACCGACATACGGGATACCGCTACCTCGGCACTGGTACTAATGTTAGTTTCTTGGTCGATAATGTGCAAATTAACAATGCTCAACAAGTCGTTGCTGAAAACACTCAGAATACGGGTAGCAACACCAGCTTTAACTTCACGCCGGTTAGCGGCAAACGTTATGCTTTAACGGCACGGGTCATCCCATGGGCAGGTTATCCGGGGCTTGCTTGGGGGTCATTACTTTACAGCGAAACTTCTGCCGCCGTTGATACCCAACCCAACGCTTTTAGTTTCTCAGCACAAACAGCGGTAGCCCGTTCCACGGTTATCACCTCTAACGCCATTACAGTCAGTGGTATCAATACTGGCGCTGCGATCAGCGTATCGGGGGGAAGCTATAGCATCAACGGTGGTGCTTTCACCAACGCTGCCGGTTTAGTTAATAATGGTAACACTGTACGGGTGCAACACACCTCATCGGCGAATTACTCAAGCAGCACCAATACAACACTCAGCATTGGTGGCGTAACGGGTACTTTCACCAGCACCACCGCCGCCTCAACCGGAACGTATGCGCTTAACGTTAATAAGACAGGAACCGGCAGTGGCACCATCACGAGTTCCATCACTGGTATTAACTGCGGAACCGATTGCGAGGAACCCGTGATCACTGGCAGGGTCATATCGCTTTACGCCAAACCCGTCACTGGCTCACGCTTTACCGGCTGGACAGGCGCAGGCGCAACCAGTTGCACCACGTCTACGACTTGCAGAGTGACCATGACGGAAGCAAAAACCCTAACGGCTCATTTCGATCTGGTGTTAACTGCAAAAACCGTCGGTAGTGGCACTATCACCAGCACCGATGGCGCTATTAACTGTGGAACGGCGTGTTCCCAAGCCTATCCTAATCAAGCCACCATTACGCTGACTGCCACACCTGCCAGCGGCTACGGCTTGTACAGTTGGGCTGGGTGTAGCGCTGTCACCGGCAATACCTGCACCGTCAGTGCATTTTCGGCAAGCAAAACCGTCACTGCGACGTTTAGACCCTTAGTGCCACTAACAGTGGGTATCGTAGGTACGGGTAAAGTGACCAGTTCTCCTGTCAGCTTGATCGACTGTGGGACAGACTGTAGCGAAGCAATGGTGACAGGAAAGATTATTTCACTTTACGCCAAACCCGTCACTGGCTCACGCTTTACCGGCTGGACAGGCGCAGGCGCAACCAGTTGCACCACGTCTACGACTTGCAGAGTGACCATGACGGAAGCAAAAACCCTAACCGCGAATTTCACATCGCCATAAGGTCACGCGCTTCCTGATCACGCAACTCCCGCCACCCACCCGGCGGGAGTTCATCATCCAACACCAGCCCACCAATCCGCTCCCGATGCAACACCTCCACGCGATTCCCCACCGCCGCAAACATGCGTTTCACCTGATGGTACTTACCTTCCGAAATCGTAATCCGCACCTGATTGTCCGGTAAAATCTCCACCTCTGCCGGTTTGGTCAACCCCTTTTCACCGTGCAATTGCACCCCAGCGCGTAACGCTTGCGCTCCCGCCTCCGTCAATTCCCACGCCAACGTCGCTAAATACGTTTTCGGCACATGGTGTTTCGGCGCAGAAATCCGGTGCGACCAATCACCGTCATTGGTGAGCAACAACAAACCCGTCGTATCCTTATCCAGCCGCCCCACCACATGCAGCGTTTTGCGGTGCGGATGATCAATCAAATCCAACACCGTGGGATGCTCAGGGTCTTCCCGCGCACTCACCACGCCTGCGGGTTTATGCAACATCACATAAATATCCCCCGGCAAGGTCAGCGGCGCATCATCCAACGTCACCACCACCATGGTCGGCTCAATGTGCGTAGACGTTTTCGTCACCCGCACACCATCCACCTCCACCCATCCGCACCGAATGGCTTTTTGGGCATCCACCCGCGTAATGGCGGCGGCTTGACTGACGAACTGATCTAAACGCATGATAAAGTTACTGCTATACTGGAAAAAACCAACAACAATAAAGGCAATACCCATGAAACTCAAAGACTATCTACGCATCCTCGCCCATTACGACGGCTCCGACTTGTATTTAACCGCTGATCTCGAACCCAAAGCCAAATTCCAAGGCAAACTCAAAGCCGTCGATAAAGTCATCATGACCCCGGAAATGCTCAAAGCAATGGCTTACGAGCTAATGAACCCCGAACAGCAACAACAGTTTGAAAAGAAACCGGAAATGAACCTCGCCATCAGCGAAGAAGGCATCGGGCGTTTTCGCATCAATATCTTCAAGCAGCGCCACAAAATCGCGATGGTAATCCGCAATATCAAGACCGAAATTCCCAACGCTGACAAACTCGGTCTGCCACAAGTTTTAAAAGACGTGATCATGGAAAAACGCGGGCTAATCCTGTTCGTCGGCGGCACAGGTTCGGGCAAATCCACCTCCCTCGCCGCCCTCATCGACCACCGCAACGCCAGCGCGGATGGGCATATCATCACCATCGAAGACCCGGTGGAATACGTGCATCCGCACAAGAAATGTATCATCAACCAGCGCGAAGTTGGCGTAGACACCGACAGCTACGAAGACGCACTCAAAAACACCCTGCGCCAAGCCCCCGACGTGATTTTAATCGGCGAAATCCGCGCCCAAGAAACGATGGAACACGCCCTAGCCTTCGCTGAAACCGGGCATCTGTGCCTTTCCACCCTGCACGCCAACAACGCCAACCAAGCCCTCGACCGCATTATCAACTTCTTCCCCGAAGAACGCCGCCACCAATTGCTGATGGATTTATCCCTCAACCTCAAAGCTTTTGTCTCGCAACGCCTGATCCCCACCGTGGATGGCAAGCGCGTTGCCGCCATCGAAATCCTGCTCGGCACACCAATGGTGCGTGACCTGATCATGAAAGGCGACGTTCACGCCATCAAAGAAATCATGGAAAAGTCTGAAGAACAGGGAATGCAAACCTTCGACAGCCACCTCTACAAGCTGTATCTCGCAGGGCAAATTTCGCTGGCGGAAACCTTGCGCAATGCCGACTCACCCAGCAATTTGAAGCTGAAAATTAACTTGTCGGGGAATTTGAATAAGCCGCGTCCGGCAGCACCTGCGCCGGAGGCAAAGCCCAAGGCGGCAGATGCTGATTTCATGGCGAAATTATCATTAGAGCCGAAGCCGGAAGAGGAATTGACGTAATTACATCCGCTCCAACACCCCAATCCCCAGCAAACCCAAGCCAGTTTGCAGGGTTTGCGCGGTCAAATTCGCCAACTGCAAACGGCTGTTACGCACCTCTTCCGCCACACCGTCTTTCAAGATCGGGCAGGCTTCATAAAAGCTCATGAAATTGCCCGCCAATTCATACAAGTAAGTGCAAAGATGGTTCGGCAAACCCTCTTTTGCCACGCTATCCGTCGCCTCCGTGAATTGCAGCAACTTCATCGCCAAGGTGCGTTCAGCCACTTCATGCAGCGAAATGGGGGGGCTAATCGCCGCCGCATCCACACCTGAGCGGCGGAAAATGCTCTTAATCCGCGCATACGCATACTGCAAATACGGCGCAGTATTGCCCTCGAAACTCAGCATGGTTTCCCAGTTAAAAATATAATCCGAGTTGCGGTTTTTGGACAGATCGGCGTATTTGACTGCACCGATGCCGACCGTGCGGGCGATGTCGTGGCGTTCGGCTTCGCCCAGTTCAGGGTTCTTCTCGGTGACGAGGGTGAACGCACGTTCTTCCGCCTCCACCAACAAATCCACCAGCTTGACCGTGCCGCCAGTACGGGTTTTGAACGGCTTGCCATCTTCGCCCTGCATGTTGCCGAACGGCATGTGTTCCAGTGACACGCCTTCGCGCACAAATCCGGCTTTACGCGCCAACAGAAACACTTGCTGAAAATGCAACGCTTGACGCGCATCGGTGAAATACAAAGCCCGGTCAATATTCAACACACCGCTACGGTAGCGCAATGCCGCAAGGTCTGTCGTCGCATACAAATAGCCGCCGCCCGTTTTCTGCACAATAATCGGCGTAATGCTGCCGTCTTTGTTTTTGAATTCGTCGAGGAACGCGCATTGTGCACCCTGATCTTCCACCAGTAAGCCTTGCGCCTGTAACTCGCTGACAATATTAGCTAAATCGGCGTTGTAGGCACTTTCCGGCATCACATCCGCGCGGGTCAGGGAAACACCCAAACGTTCGTAAACCTCTTCGCAGTGGTGCAAGGAAATGTCGATGAATTGCTGCCACAGCGCGTGACATGCTGCGTCACCGGCTTGCAGTTTCACCACGTAATCGCGGGCGGTGTTGGCAAAAGCGGGTTCGGCATCGAAGCGCTGTTTGGCTTCGCGATAGAAGGTTTCGAGGTCGGCGAGTTGGGGTTCGACACCGCTCACCCCGCCGTTTTGCTCGGCAACGCTGACCATGTGCGCAATCAGCATCCCGAATTGCGTGCCCCAGTCGCCAACGTGGTTTTGGCGAATGACGGTGTGGCCTTGGAATTCGAGGACACGGGCGACGGCATCACCGATGATGGTAGAGCGCAGGTGGCCGACGTGCATTTCTTTGGCTAGGTTGGGGCCGGAATAGTCGACGACGATGGTTTGGGTGTTGGGGGTGGGTTGTCGGGCTGAAGCCCGACCTACTGTTTCGCTCAACCAGGCATTTTTTAGGTGGATATTGATAAAACCGGGGCCTGCGACTTCGAGCTTTTCAGCGAGGTCGGACAAATCCAGCACTTCCAGCAAGCGCATTGCCAGTTCTCGCGGGTTGGTTTTCAACTGCTTGGCGGCTGCCATCACGCCGTTGGCTTGGTAGTCACCGAATTCGGGGCGGGCGGAAGGTTTCACAATGGCGGTCACGGTATCAGGTGCGCCGAGTGTGTGCAGCGCGGCGGTAATACGGTCATCAAGCAGTTGGCGAATATTCATCAGGCTCTTTTCGGGTGTGGGCAAAAGGGGGATTTTAGGCGGGTTGCGGGGTAGAATCCACTTTCTGCAAGAGGATTCTCACGATTGAAGGATTAACAGGATGGGACGGTTGACCTTGGTGGATGGGCGGGTGCTGGATTATCAGGTACGGCAATCAGCGCGAGCGAAATACATGCGGATGAATCTGTCGACTGACAAGGGGCTGGTGGTGACACAGCCAGTCGGGGTGAGTGAGCAGCAGTTACGTGACTGGATTCATAGCAAACTGGACTGGATTACGGACAACCTGCCCAAGGTGGAACGTTATACCGTACCCCTGGTGGATGCGCCTGCCCTGCCTGAATACCTTGAGTTTCCGCTCACGGGCGAACGTTTCCGGCTGGTGTATACACCCACCTCGCGCCACAATATTGCGGCGGATATTGGGGATGACGGCACACTGACTCTTTCCGGCGCGGTCAGTAACCCGGAACATTGCCGTTACGTGCTGCGCGAGTGGACGAAAAACTACGCCCGCTACCATCTGGGGCAGATGCTGCAACAACTGGCGACGCAGACCGGTCTGGGTTACGTCAGTTACAGTGTGAAGGGGCAAGAAACGCGCTGGGGAAGCTGTTCCACCCGTGGCAATATCAACCTCAACTACAAGCTGGTGCTGCTGCCGGTGGAATGGGTGCGTTACACCCTGATTCATGAGTTGTGCCATACGGTGGAGATGAACCATTCCACGCGGTTTTGGGCGCTGGTGGCGAAGTTTGCGCCAGACTACAAGGCGATCCACGCGCAGATGAAGGGCGCAATGCAATACCTGCCGGACTGGACGAAGGGCTGAGGCTTACATGCCGCCTGCCATGTCCATCTGCGAGAGAATCCAGCCGCCGAAGATGTCGCCGTTGGGGTTGGTGTCCTTGGGCATGGCGAGGGTGTGCAGGATCAGCACGTAATATGTGTGTATTGGCGTGAATTTGCTTGCTCTTCAAGTGAGTGTTCATAAAATATGGTATTGTCGCAATAAGCCAATCAGTATTCAGGAAAACCATGCCAACTGAAATCCGCTTTGGCGCATTTGTGCGCGAAATTACGCTTCAGCAGCAACAAATCTCCTACAACAACCTCACGCCCAAAGTGTGGCACGCCGCTGATGGCAGCGAAATTCCCTACCGCGCCCCCAAAATCCACCTACGCTGGATTGATGCTTACCGCCTGATTCAACCCTACATCAGCAGCCGCCTGATGGAACAAATGCAAGCCGTTGTCCCACTCGCGCTGTACCTCGTGCTGTTCCAGATTTTTGTGCTGCAACAAGGCGTCGCCGACGCTGGCTTGATTACCGGCGGCTTAGTCGCGGTAATTCTCGGCTTAATGTTTTTCATGGAAGGCTTAAAAGTTGGCCTGATGCCCTTTGGCGAAACACTCGGCAATACGCTCCCCGCCAAAGCCACTTTGCCGGTGGTACTCAGCATTGTCTTTCTGCTCGGTATTGGTGTCACCTTTGCCGAACCCGCCATTGGCGCATTGAAAGCTGCCGGGCAAATTGTGCAAGTCGAATCCGCTCCCTATCTCTACGCCATGCTCAACGAATGGGCAGAAGTATTGGTGTTAGGAGTCGGGATTGGCGTCGGTGCTGCCGCCATCCTCGGCACATTGCGCCTGCTCAATGGCTGGAGCTTGAAACCGCTGATTTACTTGTCACTCATCCCGATTATCGCCCTCACCGTTTTCATGCAATTCGACCCCGAACTCAGTAAAACCTTGGGGCTGGCGTGGGATAGCGGCGCTGTCACCACCGGCCCCGTCACCGTGCCGCTGGTGCTGGCATTGGGGATCGGCATTGCCGCCGCCGCTGGCAAAGGGCAATCCTCACTGTCAGGCTTTGGTATCGTCACCTTAGCCTCGCTATTCCCGATTCTCAGTGTGCAATTACTCGCGCTGTATCTCGCGTTCACCACCACGCCCGCCGGGATCATTGCCGCCGCCGCCCACGCCCAGCAAGCACTGGAACCGGCATGGTATAGCCAAACCCCGTGGCTGGAAATCATCGCTGGTTTACGCGCCATTGTGCCATTGGTGCTGTTTTTGCTGCTGGTCATGTGGGTAATCCTCAAGGAAAAACTCCCCGAACCCGGTCAAATCACTTACGGCATCGCCCTTGCGGTGATCGGCATGATCATGTTCAACCTTGGTTTAAGCTATGGCTTGGCGAAATTGGGCGGGCAAGCCGGCAGCCTGATTCCCGCCGCCTTTACCGCGATTGAAGCAGTGACGCATAGCCCGTTGTACAGTGCCATACTGGGTTTATCGCTGGCATTGTTGTTTGCGTGGTTGCTGGGTTTCGGGGCAACCTTGGCAGAACCCGCCCTCAATGCCCTCGGTCTGACGGTCGAAACGCTGACCAACGGTGCATTTCGCAAATCGGTATTGATGTATGCGGTATCATTTGGAGTGGCGTTTGGCATTGCCTTGGGAGTCGCGAAAATCATCTTCGGCTTCCCGCTGGCGTGGCTGCTGATTCCGGGTTATTTGCTGGCAGTTATCCTCACCCACCTGTCCAGCGAAGAATTCGTCAATATCGCCTGGGATAGCGCCGGTGTCACTACTGGCCCCGTGACCGTGCCACTGGTGTTAGCAATGGGGCTGGGCGTGGGCAATGCGGTCGATGCGATTGAAGGTTTCGGCATCCTCTCAATGGCGTCGATTTGCCCGATTATCTCGGTGATGCTCACCGGCTTGTGGATACGCTGGAAAGTCAACCGTAAGCAACGTTACTATGACCAAGCCCCCAAACACGCTTCCACCCAAGGTAAACCCGCATGAGCAAACGTGAAATTGTTGTCTTGACCGATGTCGCCCTGATCACTGCGATTGTGCAGCGCGGTCTGGCGGATGAAATCGTCAAAGCCGCCCAAGAAGCGGGCGCACAAGGGGCAAGCATCCACTACGCACGCGGGCGCGGGGTACGCGAACGCCTCGGCATTATGGGCTTAGCCATCGAAGCGGAAAAAGAAGTCATCAATATTGTGGTGTCCACCGACCAGCTCGACCGCGTGTTTGAGAAAATGTATTTAGCAGGCAAAATGGATACTCCCGGCATGGGCTTTATGTGGGTCACGCCGCTGGAAAAAGCCGCCACCTTCATTCCCCCCGAAATCGTCGAACGCCTCACCGATTATCCACGTCAAGGCTCATGAGTCCGCCCAACATGTTAAGCGTCACCCCTACCCTCATTTCGCAAAAAGTCATCACCTGTATCTTGCCCAAAGGTCGCGCTATGAAGGTAGCCAAAGCCTTAACCAAAGAACGCGGGCTGACCGCAGTGGACATTCATTACGCACGCGGCAATGGGCGTTTAACCCCGCTACGCTATCGCGGCATTGGCGAAACCTCGGAAAAAGAAGTGCTGACGGTCGCCATCCCCACCGAACAAGCGGACGAGGTGTTTGAATACATCTACGAACTAGCCGAGATCAATCGCCCGCACGGTGGCTTGATGTACATGCACAGCCTACTCGCCGCCACCCCTTATACGTTGCCGGAATTGCCCGAAGAAGAGGTGTAAATACCTTCTACTTCCACCATCAAATCAGAACGGCACACATCGCCTTGCAAATACAACACCGTAGGTTGGCTGAGCGTAGCCGCAGCCAAATACGCCGTCAAACGCTCCTGAATCTCAGGCAAACACGTCGCATCGTGCAAATACACTTTCAATTGCGTGAGGTCGCGCACCTGCCGCGCTGGCATTCCCAAGGTGGCATCGCCGTGACTCAGCAAGGCTTCGAGGTTGCGTAAGGTTTCTTCCAATTGCAGCAAGGGCTTGCCGATATGCAAGGTTTCATGCCCCACAATGCTGGTCGTGCCGGAAATGTAGATATGCTTGCCCTGCCCCCAGTCTTTGACGGTCGCCCGTGAAAACGCCGGGCTGACCGGGCCATATTGGCGCGGATAAAGGAAAGCACTGGTCTGGCGGGGGTTTTCCAGTTGCATCCCGGCACTTTTACCTGCGATGAAATACACTTGCAAACCGGCTTGTTGCGTGCCAATCGCCGTGGCAGCAGGTGGTGCATAATCAAAATTACCCCATTCATTTAACGCATCCTGCCTGCCTAAGCAAAAGGTTTGGTAACGGTTGAATTCGCCTTGAGGTGTCACAATTGCGGGAAAATAATTCCACATACGCAATAAACAGGGATAGCCCGCCTGCTGCAATAAGGCAAAAACGTGCTGGTAAGCGGTTTGGCTGGCAATCCGAAAATCGGGGAAATCGGCTTCTTCCAGCAACAAATGCCCGAATAACACCGTGCCGTTTTCGCTGTAGGTAATACTGGCATGTTTACCGTAATGCACCGGAGTAGGGCTTAGCCACAATTCTGTGTAACTCGTTGCTGTCAGCAAAGGCAAACCGACAGTGAACACTGGACGTTGTGTATCCAATATCACGGCTTTGGGCGCGAAACCAATAGCCGCCAGCACCTGTTGACCTTGCCCAGCGGCAAGCACGTCGGTATCCGTCAGCGTGGTGACAGTAAAAGGTGAGCTATCAGTGTGTGGTATTGCGTTGTTCACGTCATTGACATTCTGGCGTTACAAGGGCACATGTGAAAAAGGGCTGCAACTGTCAAGTTGCAACCCTTTTAAATTTGTTGGCTCCTCGAACTGGACTCGAACCAGTGACCCACGGATTAACAGTCCGTTGCTCTACCGACTGAGCTATCGAGGAACTGTCGGTGTTGAGGCGCGTATACTATAAGGCGAATGCACTTCGGTCAAGCAATTTTTTCAGCCGCATCACGTAATAATTCAACACCCGCGTTTTGCTTATGCGCATTTTCGCTAATCAGCCGCCGAAACGCCCGCGCTCCCTGCATTCCTTGGAACAAACCGAGAATGTGGCGGCTCATGTGGTTCAATGCCACACCCGCTGCTTGTTGCACCTGCACGTAATCCAAAAACGCTGCCAACACCGCTTTGCGATCCTGAAACGGATCATCTACCCCGTAAAGCGCTGAATCCACCTGCGCCAACAACCACGGATTATGATAAGCCTCGCGCCCCACCATTACCCCATCGACGTGCTGCAAATGCTGCTGGCATTGTTCCAGCGTGGTAATGCCGCCGTTGATAATAATCTCCAGATGCGGAAACGCTTGCTTGAGTTCATACACCAAGTCGTAACGCAACGGCGGAATCTCGCGGTTTTCCTTAGGGCTCAGCCCCTTCAGCCACGCCTTACGCGCATGAATAATAAACGTCTGGCAACCGGCTTGCGACACCGTGCTAACAAAGTGGTGCAACCCTGCGTAATCATCCTGATCATCAATGCCAATCCGGTTTTTGACCGTCACCGGAATATTC
This sequence comes from Candidatus Thiothrix putei, assembly GCA_029972225.1. Classification (NCBI taxonomy): domain Bacteria; kingdom Pseudomonadati; phylum Pseudomonadota; class Gammaproteobacteria; order Thiotrichales; family Thiotrichaceae; genus Thiothrix; species Candidatus Thiothrix putei. Next base: position 3,714,156 of record CP124756.1, on the reverse strand, counting down.
ACGGCGGCTTGCATGGCGCTGACACATTCCGCAATCAAATCCGGTTCCGCCATCAGGCAAGCGCCAAACGCGCCTTTTTGCACCCGCTCGCTGGGGCAGCCGACGTTGATGTTTACTTCATCGTAACCATAACTTGCCGCCAGACGCGCACATTCCGCCATTTCCTGCGGCTCACTGCCACCCAATTGCAAGGCGACCGGGTGCTCTTCTTGATTGAAGCGTAAATGACGCTCAGGGTCGCCATGCAAGAGTGCGCCTGTTGTCACCATTTCGGTATACAGCACGGATTTTTTGGTCAATAAGCGGTGAAAATAACGGCAATGGCGGTCAGTCCAGTCCAGCATCGGCGCTACGGTAAATTTCCTGTTCAGCTTAGTCATATAATATTCTTATCTAAGAGCGACGCTGTTTATTTCGCTTAAAAAACAATCGAATCAATCGCACAACGGCACATTAAGCAAGGGGCTTTTATGTTGGATACAGAAGTTATCATGTATTTTATGATCGGGTTGGTCATTATCGGGATTCCCTCCTTCCTTTTCTACCGCATTGGCATGGATATTGGCGTCAACAAAGGCATCCGCAGGCAGTTAATTCGCGAACTGATGGCGAATGGCGTGCTGGAAGAAGCCGATATGTCGATCAGGGGTTCGCGCCATACTTGACTCAGCGGCAAGCCGCAAGGCGATGCTGCGGCTACGCTCAGCAACCAAGAGGGTGGCGACACTTCGACTTCGCTCAGTGGTCGAAGTGATTTATTGCTGGCAGATGGGGCAGAACCAAGTGGAACGTTGCCCTTGGGTGATTTGGGCAATGGGGTTCTGGCACACGACACACGGCAACTTAACCCGGTCGTAAACCTTCAACTCCAGCTTAAAATACCCCGGCGACCCGTCTTCACGTACAAAATCGCGCAGGGTTGTTCCCCCGCATTCAATGGCATAGGTCAGAATCTGGCGGATAGTTTGCGCAAGTTTACCGTAACGTTCGCGGGATACGCGCCCCGCCGCCAGCCGTGGGTCTATTCCCGCTAGAAACAGCGCTTCGTTGGCGTAGATATTGCCTACGCCAACGACAATGTGCGCATTCATAATGAATGCTTTCACGCTCACACTGCGGTTACGCGAACGTTCAAACAAATAATCCCCATCGAAACCCTCGTCCAACGGCTCCGGCCCCAATTCACGCAATAAAGCGTGTTGCAGCGGGTCATCCTCCACCCATAAAAACGCCCCGAAACGGCGCGGATCGTGGTAACGCACCGCCTTGCCACTGTCTAATACCAAATCAAAATGGTCATGCTTACGCGGCGCTAAATCCGCCTCCACAATCCGCAAACTGCCGGACATTCCCAAATGAATCAGCCCCACGCCCGCATCCGTATGCAGCAAAATGTATTTGCCCCGCCGTGTCAGCTCATGCACCACCTGCCCTGCCAATGCGCTAACCGCATCCGGAACAGGCCAGCGTAATTTAGGCTGGCGGATACACACGTTCTTCACCGTATTCCCCTTTAACCAAGGTTCAATGCCACGGCGGGTGGTTTCGACTTCGGGCAATTCAGGCATCGCACATCCTTTCTATGGTCAACATTAGGGGCGTATGGTATACCTTCAGCCTCTACTAAGGAGGACTCCCATGAAAAAAGAAACATTATCCATCCACGCTGGCTATACCACCGACCCGACCACCAAGTCGGTCGCTGTGCCGATTTACCAAACCGTGGCTTACGAGTTTGACGATGCCCAACACGGCGCGGATTTATTCAATCTGGCCGTACCCGGCAATATTTACACCCGCCTGATGAACCCCACCAATGACGTGTTGGAAAAGCGGGTCGCCGCACTCGAAGGCGGCATTGCGGGCTTAGTCGTCAGTTCCGGCATGGCAGCCATCAATTACGCCATTCTCAATATCGCCGAAGTGGGTGATAATATTGTCGCCACCCCGCAATTGTACGGCGGCACGTACACGCTATTTGCACACATGCTCCCCAAGCAAGGCATTGAAGTCCGCTTTGCCGAAAACGACAGCCCCGAAGCCATCGAAAAGCTGATTGATGCCAAAACCAAAGCCGTGTTCTGCGAAACCATCGGCAACCCAGCGGGCAATATCGTCGACCTCGAAGCGATTGCCAGCGCCGCGCACAAACACGGCGTCGCCGTCATCGTCGATAACACCGTGGCAACCCCGATTTTGTGTACGCCAATTGATTACGGCGCGGACATCGTGGTTCACGCCCTCACCAAATACATCGGCGGTCACGGCAATTCACTCGGCGGCATTATTGTCGATTCCGGCAAATTCCCCTGGGCTGAAAACAAAGAACGCTACGCCGCCATTAACAGCCCCGAACCCTCTTACCACGGCGTGGTGTATACCGAAGCCTTGGGGCCTGCCGCCTACATCGGTCGCGCCCGTACCGTACCGCTGCGCAATACCGGCTCGGCACTCTCGCCCTTCAACGCCTTCCTGATTCTGCAAGGCTTGGAAACGCTGGCATTGCGCATGGAACGCCACTGCGATAATGCCATTGCCGTCGCCAATTACCTGAAAAATCATGCCAAGGTCGAGTGGGTGAATTTTGCCGCCCTGCCCGATGACCCGTATCATGCACTGGCGTTGAAATATTTCGACGGCAAGCCCGCGTCACTGATGACGTTTGGGATCAAAGGCGGATTTGATGCCGGGGTGAAATTTTACGACCAGTTACAGATGATCAAACGGCTGGTGAATATCGGCGATGCAAAATCACTGGCTTGCCACCCCGCCTCCACCACGCACCGCCAATTGACCGAAGCGGAACAATTGCGAGCAGGTGTCAGACCTGAAACCATCCGTTTGAGCGTTGGCATTGAACACATTGACGACATTATCGCCGACCTCGAACAAGCCTTTGCAAGCGTATAACGACAAACCTTAATCAATCACTCAAGGAGATTTTCCAATGGCAACTATCACCTTACAAGGCAATCCGCTGGAAACCTGCGGCGAACTGCCCGCCGTAGGCAGCGCAGCCCCTGCGTTTACCCTGACCAAAACTGACCTGTCTGACGTTACCCTGCAAGACTTTGCAAGCAAAACCGTGATCCTCAATATCTACCCCAGCGTTGACACGGGCGTTTGTGCCGCATCCACCCGCAAGTTCAACGAACTCGCCAGTGGCAAAACCGATGTCGCGGTCTTGTGCGTATCGGCTGACCTGCCGTTTGCGCATAGCCGTTTCTGTGGCGCGGAAGGCTTGGACAATGTGGTGTCCCTCTCCGACTTCCGCAACAAGGATTTTGGCAACGCTTACGGCGTAACCATTACCACTGGCGTGTTAGCTGGCTTGCTCTCCCGCGCTATCGTGGTCATTAAAGACGGCATGGTCACTTACACCGAACAAGTGCCAGAAATCGCGCAAGAACCAAACTACGCCGCCGCCCTCGCCGCAGTATAAATATCAATCAGATAGCAGCAGAAATTCGTAATCTTGACTAGACTCGTATCAGCCCCTTATTGCAGGAACTGATATGAAAACCAAGCTTGCGCTGCTGCTATCCCTCTTACTGGGCATTAGCGTTACCACCCCCGCGATGGCTGCTGAATGCACTTCATCGTTTTATTGCTACGGCAATACTGCCAATTCGGTCAGCAAGATTGTGACACGCCCGCCGCCCATTCCACCGCCAAATCGACGGGTAGTACAGCAGCGCCAACAAGCACAGTTGGCATTGCGTAATCACCCGACCACTACGCCGCAGCGTATTGCCGCACCACCTGCTCCCGCTCCACAAATGCGGATTGCACCACGTCCAATGGCTGCACCTGCTCCCGCAGCCCCTGCCAATAGCTGCCAAAATGCAGCGAATCGTGCGGCGAAAATTGAAAGCCAAGCGGTACTTGCATCAAAACGCAACGACCGGCAAACATCCGTCAGATTGTTCAGGGAAGCGGCGAACCTACGCCAAGCTTGCCGTTAACGCTCAATGAAAAAGCCGGAACACGTCCGGCTTTTTCATTTCAGAGCAAGCAGTCACCTATTGGTATGACCTACTTTCTGATTGTTCAGTATTAGTGTTGAACCCGCAGTCTCTGGACTTCTTCCAGTGATGAGCCTGCAATACGAGCAATATCAGCCTCCGGGATTACGCCCAGTTGTAGCAAACTGCGTGCGACTTCTTGAGCTTTTTTGAATTCGCCTTCTTTACGACCTTGTTCGATGCCCGTGTTGGTTTCCCTTTGAAATCACACAGAAGGCGTTCCGCAATAGTTTCTTGGGTAATACCTGCGGCTTCTCTCGCTTGCCGTAGCAGAACGCCTATTTTGAAGGACTGATAGCCATTGTCAAAATTGTCTGCGAATGTAGCATCGCGTTGTTGGTGTTTGCTGATGTACTTTTTTAAGTCGCTCATGCTTTTTTCTCCAAATAGTCTTGTTTACGCTCCTCTGCCAAGACAATTTCAGCGTTGGGTGTTTTCTGCGTTTTCTTTTGAAGTGACTTTTTGGGCTTGCTTGCTGGTAAGGCTGTCCAAGAATTCCTCTATCGGGGATTCACCGGATGGCGTTTTGTAAAAGTGGATTTCTCTCATGGATGCAATGTTGACCTACAAGTGAACTTTTGGTGGGCCCCACAACTGTTTCATCCAAGAAAAAGCCGGAACACATCCGGCTTCTCCCTTTCCATCAAATGGTCACAGTGCCTACTGGCACGACCAGCTTACCGACAGTTCATGCGGAAACCGCTATACTGCCTTCATCGCTGCAAATAAACTATCGACCGTATAGCTTTGCTGCCATGCCTGACGGTCAACGGTGTAATTGCCGTAGCCTTTATCGTATTGCTGCATGAAACGAATTAGACCAACCACGCCTAGGCTGTTGCGTAACGCTTGCAATGCCTGAAGCTGGATTTCGTGTTCTGTTTGGTAACTTCTTGCGCCACTCATGGTAAAACCTCTTCTAGCCATTGCAGGGGGTTCAGCACTTTGACCTGTAAACCGGGGATTTGTTGTGCTTTTTTCAAAAATCGGTCATCGGTAGTTAGAAAAATATCCACTTTCCCCTCTGCGCTTGCCAAGTGGAAAGCGTCAAACGCTTGTATACCAGCGGCTTGGTAGTGGCTTGCCTGTTGCTTGACTACTTCGGTTAGTGAGATGGTTTCACTGGCGAGTTGTGCCATCAATTGCAGGATGTTACTGCGCTGAACCTCTGGGGCATTGTTGATTTCAAACGGCAGTACATCGCTACTCACCAACGTCCAACTGCCGTCCTCGCACAAGGAAAGGATCGTTTTCACCGCCTCGGCTTCCAAATGAATACGTGGGTTAGCCTGATCAACGAACTGTCATCAAGAAAATGTGCCACAAAATGGCAGTCCAGCACCAACGAGCGGCATCAGACTTCACTCCGTATTTGCATCTCTTCACGGATGATTTTGCGTAGCAGTCTTTCCAATACCGATTCGCCTTGGTGCAAGTAATCACGCAATACCTGATTGATAGCAGTCTGATAGCCAATGCCTTGCTCCTCAGCCTGTGTACGGAAAGCTGCCAGCACATCATCATCCACGTACATGGTGATGCGGGTTTTGCCGCCTTGTGCTTGTAACTTTGCTAAGTGGGGAACTTCGCTGGCGGGTTTAGATTGGCTGAAGTCGTATTCGTTACGCATATAGTGTCGCCTCGCGTGCGGTTGCTTTCCGCGCTGAAATAATTCTGATCACATCATCTTCGTCACGATACGCATAGATCACCAACAAAATCCGGCGGCTGTTACTCATTCCGATCAGGATATAACGCTCTTCTCCTTCGCAATCGGGGTCGGAGATTACCCGTGCCAATGGGTCATGCAGGCTTTCAACAGCCTCCTCAAAACTGACTTTGTGCTTTTTCAGGCTTTGCGTGGGTCGTATTCGATTCTCATGCTCTAACTATACATACAATATGCAGATACTGGAACACTCCAACACAGCAAAGAAAAAGCCGGAACACGTCCGGCTTTTTCGTCTCAGGGCAAGCAGCCACCTACTGGCACGATCAACTTACCCTACCCGTGTGAGCGCAATTCCTGTTGGATCGTTTGCCTGACGACATCTTCCAACCCTTGCCCTTGGATAAACTGCTTCAACGCTTCGTTCATCATGTTTTGGTAGCTGCCACCCGTTAGGGCTGCACGCGCTTTGAAGGCTGCCAAGATGCTGTTGTCAACACGCATGGTAATACGGCTTTTGCCACCAGACTCCGCTTGTAATTTCGCCAAAGCAGGTATTTTTTCTACAGGTTTGGCATCAGCGAAGTCGTAATCTTTGAATTTGTCGTACATATCATCTGAATTGGTTTGCATAAATCTTCTAGGGGCTATGCTTGCTGCATATCCACGTCTGCAAAATTGTTGATGTTGACTGAGCCATCAGGAAAACGTGCCACAATGTCGAGCTGCCCACCCATTGCCTCAATGTGGCTGCGCAAGGTTGAGATGTACATATCCGTGCGTCGTTCCAGTTTGGCGATAGCGGGTTGCTGCACCTGGAGGATGTCTGCCAGCGCTTTTTGCGACAAGCCACGGGCGCGGCGCAATTCGTGTAGCGGCATGGCTGCCAGTAGGGTTTGCAGCTTAACCTCTGCCTGAGCGAGTGCTTCAGGGGGCATTTTGGCTGCTAATTCAGAAAATTTCTTAGCCATTGAGTAAACCTTCCTTCCGTAACTCATCTAAATGTTCATCATACAAACGGTCGGCTATCGGCACATGCACGTCATACCAACGCTTATCACCTGTTTTATCACCACCAATCAGCAGAATGGCGCAGCGGCGAGGGTCAAATGCATACAATGTCCGCAACGGATGACCACCGTGTTGTGTCCGCAATTCGCGCATGTGGGAATGTTTTGAACCGTTGATACCACTGCTATGAGGGAATGGCAGTCCAGCACCAAACATCTCTAGCAAATCAACCGACGCTTTGACGGAAACTTGCTCTGCTTGTGCAAGACTATCCCACCATTCACCAAACTCATCGGTGTATTCAACTTGCCACGTCATAGTGCCTCAATCATTAAAATATTCCCTGAGCGGAATGTTTTCAGGCTACAACATTCCACCTTGACTGACAAGAGGGTATCCGAGCTTATCCAAGGAAAAGCCGGAACACGTCCGGCTTTTCCTTTAGGTCGCTATTTGAAGCAAATCAATAGAGCTGGAGTTCTATCACCTCCGGTGTTGAAGTGAGATCATCAGATGTCAGCTTGACCTTGAGTTTGAGGTAACGCCCCGGTAGAAGGTTGGGTGCATCCACGCCGTTTTGAACTTCCACGTACTCTTTGGCATTTAGATCAATGGTATTATTGGCAGTTTTTGCATATACCGTCACTGATGTACCTGCTGGTAGTGCATTCCCTAACAGTTTCCAGCGGATTTGTTTCCAAGCATACTTATCGGCTTTACTGTCAAACGTGGCTTCCCATGTACCTTGACGGCTGGTAATGGTGCGGACGACCCGACCAGTCATGTCGCTGTAATTGTAAGGTCGATAACCGACGGGGAATGTTTCAACATTATAAGAAGCAGTGGCGGTAGCTAATGTTATTTTAGAAGCCGAATTGCCATATTCATTAGCTGACCAAATGTGACCATTACCGTCAACAGCAACACCCGTTGGCCCTTGCCCTACAGGATAGTTGGCTACGTGCTGAACAGTAACGCCTGATTCCGCCATAACACGTTTATAGTGCCCAACCACAGAGTCATAGGAGTCACGACACCCAGCAATAAAAATGTCATCATTATCATCAATCGCCACACCTTGAGCATAACAAGGTTGCCAGCCTCGCCCAACTTGCTGATGAAGTTTGAGTGTACCGGCTGGATCAGTGACATTGAAACTTGAGAAGTTGGGCGACCCAGCGTCAGATACCCATATTTCACCGTGTTTATTGAGTGCCATGCCGTAGGCATTAAGACCTACGTTATAGATGTTTTGACTCTGCAAATCATTACTAACTTTAATAATCACACCATAACCATCGCTCCGGTGCGTTGCCCACAGATTACCATCCTTATCAACAAATCCACCGTAGAAACTTCCCTGCGTATTGGTTGCGCCAATAATTTCGCCTGTTTTACCGTTGACTTTGTAAATGGATTTTACATAGTGACCACCTGTAAAGACGTTATTGTCTTTGTCAATTGCCACCATGCGAATATCTGAAGGTGTGGAAACGCCAGGGGCTGAAAGGGTTACGTGCTGTAACACACATTCATCCTGTGCATTGGCAATACCCTGACCATCACCAAAGTAGCCGTCCCAAGGTTTGACATCAGTGCTACCTGTCGAAGTATCAATATCACCGTTACCATTGCGGTCGATACACTGACCAAACTCTTTAAGGCCAACTTTAGTAATCGTATTGTTGTTCCGATTACCGACCCATACGTTACCGTCTTGGTCAACAGTGGTACGGGATGGATTGCCATTGCCAGGGCCAGTCCGATAACGACCTAGCTCCTGACCTGTTTTCACATCTAGCTTGGAGATAGTGCCTTCGCCTGAGTTGGCTATCCAAATGTAGGGGAAGGTCTGGTTGGTCGTACCATCATCTTTGAAAGAGAGTTTAAGAGTGCCGCCTTTGGTGTCAATGCCAACATTTAAATTGCTGCCTTCAACTTCAGGGTCGAGGTTAGTAAAGTCGTTGATGCTTTCCTTTGCTGGCGTCGCATCCTCTTCATCGCTAACTGGGCTGACGACTCCATTGCTATCTTTTGCAACCACTCGGAAATGGTAAGGCGTGCCATTATCCAATTCAGAGATCACTACGCTCGTTCCACTTTCAACTTTTTTCCATGTTGCTGAATTGTAAGTTGTACAATCAGCACTCACTTTGGAGTAGCAGTAAGCGTAACCGCCCGTTGCGCCTTGAATAGCTCCCCAACTAAGAGTTACTTGTTTGTCGCTGGGGGTGGCGGTGACAGCGGGGGCAACTAATTTATTGTCTATACTTAAACCAATACTAGCTTGCTTAATAATACCTCCATTGTCATTCTTTGCCTGTAAAGTTAAGGTGTAGTCATGCCCTACAGGCAAACTGATCGTATCAATTCCTGCGCGGTAAGAGGGAATTTCAAAATTCAATGGAGTGCAATCATCACATTCAGCAACAATTACCCACTCATCTGTAAGCAGACGAATATTGGCATTTTCATAAGCTTCGGAGAAATTTACATTAATCAATGCATTATCATTGTTAACTGGATCATCCCCCTGAAACACAGCATTTAATGCAATAGAACCACTAACAAAACAATCGCTACCAAGGTCTTTATCAACAAACTTAGCTATTTCTACAGAAGCACTTCTCTCCACAATACCATCTATTTTAATTTTTTTAAAAATAGGTATTTCAGCTTTAACTCGAGCATTAACATCAAGCTGGACACCAGCCCACACTTTACTGTTATAACAAAAAAATCCTGACCAACCGTTATTAGGACGTATCGCATAGATGGTATCACCCTCCAAACTACCTTCCAACTTTGCTCCAATAAAAGTCTTAATAGCCAATGGACGTATACCACCAACCAAAATATCAGCCGCTAGAGAAGGACCTAACTTTTGAGTCAGTTCCGCCTTAGCATTAGCATACAGCTCAACAGTCGATGGAGTTGCCACATCAATCTGTCTGCCATCAAAATTTGTTCCTACAACCTTAAATTCAAAACCTTGCTCAAAATGATATCCCCGCACCCTAAATCCAGCCTCACCGCTGACTTTAATTTCACCGTGCATATCTGCATACAGCCACAACACTACTGTTGGAGCCATTGAAAAATATTTCAGGTTAACTAAGTTGCCAGAAAAAGTGAGAGGACACACGCCCGTTAGACATGGTCTTATTACAACCCCACCGATAGGAATCATCCCACTTTTATCATCTCCCTCTAAACCTTCCAGACTGAACTTATCATCTCCCGCCCATTCCAAACCATTCCATATATCCTTTTCTTTATCAAATAAGTCACTCCACCTCCATGTTGGTGATCCTGCCATTCCATCTGGAGAACGCAACCCCACTTTACCATTTGCATCCCCCTTAATTACTGCCGCCAGTTCCAGCCACCCAGCAGATGAAGCAATATTTCTCACATTAAAACTTCCCTTGCTACTTACTGTCACATTGCTTAAGTCCACTTCCGCAAACAAGGTGATTTTCTTTCCATCTTTATCGATAAATTCATTTTCAAAGTTAATTGAACCATTAACGGTAGCTCCCTCTTGATTCGCTTCTACACTGAGCCCATTGGTAATTGATGGTCTTCCAGCCAATATGGGGCGACTCGCAAAACTGACCTTTGCATTTTTGGGCGCAATAGTACCCACAACTGCCGCACCTGTTTTCGCAGTATCAAAATTCCACTCCAAGGCAGAATAAGCATCCTCAACATTTGCAGGACGTAATGTCAGGACAGTTTGCCCCCCACTAGTAACAACAGTTGCCACTTTGCCAACAAATGGAACGGGAAGCCCTTTGCTAGATTTACTCGGTAGGAACACAACATCGCCTTGTACAAAACCTTGCAGGTTTGTACTGTTCCCTGTCAGAACTACCCCTCCATTTGTTGCACTATCAACAGTCGTTGAGGAAGCAGACAATACGGTATCTAATACCTCCTTTGCCCCCGGAGCTACCTCAGCCCTCACCATAGGAGCTTGATTGACTGGAATACCACCACCGCTGCTCCCACCACTGGAGGTATAAACCCTCACCCCCACCTTCGCCGCAGCCGAATCCACCTTCCCATCATTCGCCACAAACGTAAAACTATCATCGCCCTCATAACCACTATTCGGCGTATAGATATAGACATTGCCCTGCCCCAACCGCAACGTACCATGCGCTGGCTCAGTCACAATGCGGAACGTCAGCGTATCGCCATCCGCATCTGTCGCTAAAAGGGTAATTTGAGCAGTGCTGCCAGTAGCAACATCAACACTAGCAGTTTGTGCCACAGGTACATGATTGGCAGTGCTTGCATCCCATCCATTAGCATCACCATCAACGTTACAAGCTGACAACCACAAGGAAATAAACAGTAAAAACGGAATTAGTAATAAATGTTTATAATAGTATGCTGTGCTGTGCTGTGCTGTGCTGTCAGCAGCCTACCACCGGATGGAATCAATCCCATAACGAAGCCCCCCATTCTCAAAAAAGCGATAAAACAATAGAATCAACTTATTTATGATAACAGATCACATGTAAACAGCGGTTGGCATGACAAGCTTTTTTTTCAAAAAATTCGTACTAATTTTAACCAAACCTATCGCCAGCCCCTCGACATCAATCCACACGAGTCGACCGACTCGACACCCGATACAACACCGGAATCGCGAACAAGGTCAGCACGGTTGAAAACCCAACCCCCCACACAATCGCCGTCGCGACTGGCCCCCAGATCAGCGACTTACCCCCCAACCCGGTGGCGAGTGAAAACAAACCCGCCATCGTGGTCAATGACGTAATCAACACCGGAATCACCCGCCGCCGTGCCGCATACACCGTGGCGTGCAACACACTCATCCCCAATTCACGCCGGTCATTCGCCGCTGAAATCAACACAATCGCCGAATTCACCGCAATCCCCGCCAACGCCACCACGCCGTACAGTGTGTACAAACTCAACGGATTTTGCGTCACCAGTAAGCCATACACCACGCCGGTAAACGCCATCGGCACAGTCGACAAAATCAGCAATGGCTGCCAATAACTGCCAAATTGCGTCCCCAGAATCAAATACATCAAACCCACGCCAAACAGGAACAACATCCCAATCGCATCCATGCTCTCCTGAATATCATCGAGTTGCCCCGCAAAATCCAAATCAATATTCGGGAATTGCGCCTGATACGGTTTCCAGCCCTCCAGCAAGAGTTGATTCGCCTGCACCGCATCCAACGCACATTGCGAATAATCCGGCGCTGCCCCGCTGAACATCGGTTGCAAGCGGCATTCGTAAAACGGCTCATCCGGGCGTTTCACCAAATCCGCCTCCAAGGTAATGGCGCGGCGGAAATTGTAATGGCGAATATTGCCCAACGACACGCCTTTCTGTTCCTCCACCAATTCGCGCAACGGCACACTGCCGCCATCCGCAGTCGGCAAGCGGAAATCCAGCAACTGATCCACCGTGCGCAAATCCCCCTCTTGGCGTTTGACGCGCACTTCCAGTTTCTCACCTTGATCCTGCATATCCGCGACCACTTCGCCATCCACCAGCAAGCGCAAGCTACGGCTGACCTCATCCGGCGACACCCCCGCACGGCGGATATTGTCGTGGCGCAAGCGCAACGTCATTTCCATCTGACCGGGGCTGGCATCGTCGCTAATGTCTTTGAAACCCGGATTCGCACTCAGAATTTGTTTGAGCGCAGCGGTTGCCCCCTGAATTTCGGCGTAATTATCGCCACGCACTTTCACGCTGATCGGCTTAGCCGCCGGGGGGCCGCCCGCCAATTCCAGAAACGCAATATTCACCGCCCCCGGCACGTTCACCACATCGGCACGCATCCCCTCGATAATGGTTTTCACCTCCCGCGAACCTTCCGACATCGGCTTAAGGCTCACCACCATCTGCCCGTAACGCGCCCCATACAACGGCTCAGTTTCGGTAAACATCATCCCCGCATAAGCCACCACCGACCGCGCATCCTCCGGCTGCAAATGCTTTTTCACCTGCTGCTCGACTTCTTGCACCTTTTGCATGGTTGCATCCAACGCGGTAGAACTCGGCATTTCCACGTTCACATAAAACAGCCGTAAACTGTCCGCCGCAAAGAAATTCATCGGAATCAAGCCTGCCCCGACAATCCCCACCGCCAGCACAAACATCAACACCACCGCACTCAATGCCGCACGCGGGAAGCGCAATACTTTCACCAGCAAACGGGCGTATTTCACTTGAATCCAATGGGTAGCGCGAGTCCGCATTTTTTGAACCCGCGACGGCTTATCAAAGCGCATTTTCGTGCTGGCAACGTGCGCGGGCAGCATCCAAAACGCCTCAATCAAGCTAATCGCCAGCGCCAGCGTCACCACCATCGGAATCACTTGCATGAATTTACCGAGTATTCCCGGCAACAACATCAGCGGCAAAAACGCTGCAATCGTCGTCAATACGGCAGTCGTCACTGGCAAAGCCACCTCGCGCATGGATTCCACCGCCGCCGTCACTGCATCCACGCCGTGTTGCAAGCGGTAATAAATGGATTCGACCACCACCACCGCATCGTCCACCAACATCCCCAACACAATCACAATGCCCAGCAACACCGTCACATTCAAAGTTTCACCCGTGCCGGACAACACCCAAAACGTCAATGCAAGGGTGAAAGGAATACCAATCGTGGTCAGCGCAGCAATCCTGAACCCCAGAAATAACCAAGTCACGAATAACACCAACACAAACCCCAGCAAGGCATTGCTTTCCATAATGCCGATCGCCTCACGGGTGGGAATGGTTTGATCATCAACCAACACCAGTTTCACCCCGCTGGCTCCGACCTGCTGATTACGCGCGTCAATGTACGTTTTCAGGCGCTCCACCAAATCCAACACATTGGCTTTGTCTTCCTTCATCACCGCGAGCAATACCGCTGGTTCGCCATCCAAACGCACCTTTTGGGTGGCTTCAGCGCGAGCGCGTTCCACATTGGCGACCCGTGACAATGGCACTTCGCCCTGCACACCGGGAACAGGCAATTCAGCCAAAGCTTGCGGGTCACTGGTTTTACCGCTTAAACGCACCAACCAACTTTGCTTATCCACATCCAAACTGCCAGCGGATAAATCCCGAAACCAAGCACGTACCGTATCGCTCAATTGCCCCGGCGTTAACCCCAAGGATTCGAGTGCGACAGTATCAAAGCGGACTTGCAGTTCGGGATCATCCAACGCCACCGGATCAACCCGATCCACGCCCTTAATCTGCTCCAGCGCTTTTTCGATATTTTTGGCTTGCACCCGCAAATTTTCATCGTCAGCAACGCTTTGCACCGCAATCATCGCCGACGGGAACGCATTCGCCGTGGTGATTTCCAGCACAATCGAATCCATCGCCTCCGCAGGCAGCAAGTTTTCAGCGTTCTGAATTTCGCGGCGTAAATCGGCAAGGCGCTTATCGAACGTGCGTTCATCAATGTCTTCAAAACGCACCAATAGGCTGGAAATGTTTGCACGGCTATTGCTCGACACAAATTTCATGTCCGGTATGCCACGAATCGCGTCTTCCAGCGGGTCGGTCACGCGCTTTTCCACGTCTTCCGCACTCGCCCCCGGCAACGCAGTGATAATCGAAATCCAGTTGAAATTAATCGTGGGGTCTTGCTGGCGCGGCATTGTGTTATAAGCGGTAAAGCCAATAATCAGCACCAACACAAACGTGAGGTTCGCGAGGACGTGGTTTTGTATGAGGCGGCGATACATCAAGGTTTCTCCACCGTCACGGCTTGCCCATCCCTTGCCCGCAAGCGGTTTTGATCAATCAAACGCACCGAAGTGGGCAAGTCGATTAACACCGGCTGCCCTTCTTTCGCATCGGGGAGCGGGTGGAACTTTGCCATGCCATCCACTTCCAGCATGACCCCCAAACCACCTTCACGGCGCACCACCCAACTCGCCGGTAATGCCTGTAATTTACCTTGCCACACCACGCGCCCACTGCGCCCAACCGGCAAAGAATGTTTACCCTTGAGGGTAAAGCGCACTTCTTGCGTGCGGGTATTTCCGGCGATTTGCCCAACCACCGCACGGCGTTCCAGCGGAATGCTCACACCATCGGCAACAAAGCGTAATTCCGCCCCTTGCGTTTGATCCTGCACTTCATCCACCGATAAACTGGCGCTCACTTCCAAGGCTTTGTCTTGCAGCAATTGGAACGCGGGTGTGCCGGGCGTGGCTTGCTGCCCGACTTGCACATTACGGCGGGTTATTTGCCCGGCAAACGGCGCTTTAATGGTGCAACGTGATACCGCAAGCTGGGCGGTGTCGGTTTGCGATTTGGCGACTGCCACCTCAGCTTTGGCTGCTTCAGCGTCGGCAGCGGCTTTATCCAACACTTCAGCCGGAACAACACCCGTGTTACGCAAACGTTGATTACGCTGGAATTGCGTCGTCGCCAGTTGATAACGCGCATTCGCCGCATCCACGCCTGCTTTGGCTTGGCTCAAGGCGAACAGATGGTCGCGGCAGTCCAATTCCGCCAACACCTGACCCGCTTGCACCGTATCACCCGTATCAGCCCGTAACTGGGTAACTTTCGCAGAAATTTCAGCACTGAGCGTGCTATCGTTCAAACTGATCAGCGTTGCTGTTACACTACGTTCAGATGCTTGCAAAACCTCCCCCAGAGGTCGCACTGTCACCGTGAGAGAGTCCACTGGGGTATCAGCCATGCTGAAACCAGCCAGAGAGAGGGTGATTATCGTCGTGAGGAGTGGGAGGCGTAAAGATTGACGCAGCATCGGTATTATCACTTTTAACAGGTTGCGAAACGTAAGGATGCAAGATATATAAAGCTTTGTAAATTTCAGTTTTATAACGTCGCATTACAAACCAACGTTACCGTTATTATCAACACAAACTAGGAGAGGAATCATGCCACAACTTTTTTCTGCCGACTGGATGAACGAACTCAAGGATCTCTGGAACAACGACCCTGAAGTAAAAGACAAGCTTGCTGCGATCGGGTTCAATTCCATCATCACTTGTGGCCTGAAAGGCGAAGCTAAACCGATGGGTGTTTTCGTTGTCGAAAATGGCGAATGTGTCCGTGCAGGCGATTACAACGGTGAAAGCCCGGATTGGGACATGCGTGCCGACCGCAAAGACTGGATGAAATGGACAAAAGAACCGATGGGTATGGTCGGCCTAGGAACTGCTTACACCTTTGGTAAACTGAAATTCTTGTCAGGTGACTACGGCGCAATGCTGAAAAACCCAGCCATGGCGGGGCCTTTCGTGAAATCATTCGCCCTGATGGCAAAAATTGACACACAATAACTAAAATAGTCGTCATTTTAGGGAATAAAACGTATAGGGAGGCCATCAATGAATGGTTTCCCACTCTATATTACGCTAGGAGACTTCATGAATTTCATCCGTAACATTCTTGCCATTATTGGCCTCGTTGCCATTGTCGGTGGCGCATACGCTTACACCAAATTTGCCCCCATGATGAGCCAAATGGGTGATATAGACATTGCTGCTGAAAAAGCGGCTTTAGATAGCTTTGACCCCAAAGCGAAAGATGTTTACATGAATATGTGGACTAAGCTGAAGGAAAGCGGCAACTCGGCTGATGCAACCGTCGTCAAATATTCGTTGGCGGAAGGCGTTTCCCCAGCAGATGCTGAAGAGTCCATGAAATCCATTGCTAACAAGCACAACATCAAAGCGGTTGGCGAATTGCCACTGTCAGAACAAGTGAAATTGGAAACCGGGCAAGACCAACGCTTCCTGAAAATATACCAGTTCTGCAACCCACAAACGGCGATGAAAATGGTCGATTTCAGTGATGCCTTTTCTGCGTACCTGCCATGCCGGATTGCAATGATCCAAGACAAGGAAGGCAAATATCACCTGTACTCACTCAATATGGATATGATGATTTACGGTGGTAAAACGCTGCCACCTGAGCTTCATGCTGAAGCAGTCAAGGTACAAGAGATCATGACTGACATTATGCGTGGCGGTGCAGAAGGCGACTTCTAATATCAGCGCGTTAAGCTGAGGAAGACGTTTCTTCTTCCTCAGCCGCTCCAAAAATCACGCCTAAGGTTATCAATACCATACTGGCATACCACATCCAGAATCCTGTCCCCAGACTGCTAACCCGCATATCCACATCCCCCCCCGGAATCTCAGTAAACCAAAAAGCTTGCCCTGCCAAAAGTGCGCCCACTACAACCACCAACATGGCACGATTAGGGTAGCGTGGCATAATCAGCACCCCTAATAGCTCCAGTAAGTTGGCATACCAAGCGAACTGGAACAACCCAAACCCTAACCAACCGGTTGCAGCCACCCAATAGCCCATCACTGCGCCTTGATCGGTATAAAACACGACTTGCGTGAAGGACATTACCCACAATAATCCCCCAAAAAAGAGCATTATTCTTGATACCGACAGCTCATCGAACTTGAGTCTATGCAACACTGTATTCATCCTGAACGTTCCACTTAATCCGTATTCGATTATCATATACACAAACCGGTGACAGGCAAGTCTACTGAGCAAAGGCTATACGCAAGGTTCAACAATATCATTTTGCTATATTGGTGCAAATAACGCACCAATATAGTGCTAAAAAATAATAGGGCACAATAACTGTGATTATATGCCTGCAAAAATACCACTACTCTGAAAAAACTGCACCACCTTCACGCATTTTGTGCATCACACCCTAGTCATTGATTATCCAACGGTTATGATGGCAACTCTTTTGGCTCTTCAGGTGTGAGAGGTTAGGTATGGAGCAACTGGTTTCTGCATTAAATACCCTGTTCGTGTTAATGGGTGCTGTCATGGTACTGGCAATGCACGCAGGCTTTGCCTTTTTAGAAGTCGGCACAGTACGTCACAAAAACCAAGTCAATGCACTGGTGAAAATCATTGTGGATTTTGCGGTTTCGACAATAGCGTACTTTTTTATTGGCTATTACGTCGCCTATCAAGTCGGCTTCTTTGACAGCGCCAGTATTTTGGCGGAAAAGAACGGGTATGACTTGGTGAAGTTCTTCTTCCTCCTCACCTTTGCGGCAGCCATTCCCGCGATTATTTCCGGCGGCATTGCAGAACGCGCCCGCTTTTACCCGCAACTCATTGCCACCTTCATTATCGTGGCGCTGATTTATCCCTTCTTTGAAGGCATGATCTGGAACAATTTGTACGGGGTGCAAGCGTGGATCACCGGCTTATTCGGCGTTGCTTTTCATGACTTTGCGGGTTCCGTCGTCGTTCATGCGATGGGCGGCTGGATTGCATTGGGCGCCGTGATCTTATTAGGGCATCGGCACGGGCGTTACACCAAAGACGGCAAGCCCATGTCAGCGCACCCGCCTTCCAGCATTCCATTTTTGGCGATTGGCGCATGGATTCTGACCGTCGGCTGGTTTGGCTTTAACGTTATGTCTGCTCAAAAAGTGGAAGGTCTCAGCGGTTTGGTGGCGATTAACTCCTTAATGGCGATGGTCGGCGGCATTATTGCGGCGTTAATTGCAGGCAAAAATGACCCTGGTTTTGTCCACAACGGTCCCTTAGCCGGTTTGGTTGCGGTGTGTGCAGGCTCGGACTTAATGCATCCTTTAGGCGCATTAGTGGTCGGAGCGGTGGCAGGGGCATTGTTCGTGTGGACATTCACCTTGGCGCAAAACAAACTGAAAATCGACGACGTATTGGGTGTATGGCCATTGCACGGGTTGTGTGGCGCATGGGGCGGCATTGCGGCAGGCATTTTTGGGTTAGAAGCACTCGGCGGAGTCGGCGGTGTCAGCTTTGGGGCGCAAGTTGTCGGTACGTTGATCGGTGGGTGTGAACAAAAGTGCGGTGTCCTGTAGACTAAGATGGCATCCCCTAAAACCAGAGAAAAAGGACTTTCCCATGTTGACAGTTAGCTCCCGCGACCAAAAACTTTTAGAAGCCTTGAACCGCAACCCCGCATTAAAAGCTCGGATGGAAGGGCTAATCGAGGTGGTTGAAAATGCCGGTGATGACATTATCAAAGCAGCAGACGCCGAACAGCGGGTGATAGAAGAACTGCGCCAAATGGGAAATGATGCGATCACTGCATGGGCAAACAAACGTGTAGAAAAATGCACAGCCCCAGCCTGTGAAGAAGGCATTGGGAAGTATGTAAAGAGTGGAAAAAAAACTGTCATTGGCACACGACCTACGGAAAAATCCACATAAGCGAACCGGTCTACCGGATTCCCGGCAAGCGTGTCCGCCCCTTTAGCCAGAGTGCCGAGGTTGTTTGCCGAGGCTGTTCGCTCCCGCTGCAACGGGCGGTGACGGACTTTGGGGCGGACTGTTCATTTGCTCAAGTGCCTGATAAATTAGAAGAACATTACGGGATACGGCTGGCATCCAGCAGCATCCGACACATCACCGAAGGTCACGCCAAACGCATCCATGAATCCCAAGTGTTGATAAAAGACTATCCAAGCACGTTGGGAAAAGCCTATGTCATTGCCGAAATGGACGGCAGCATGATCCCCATCGTCGAGATTGACGAAACAGCCCCCGACAAGCGCAAAGGCAAAAAGGAAAGCTGGAAAGAAGCCCGCCTGTGTCTTGCCCACGCCAAAGGCAGTGCTACGCCAACGTTTGGCGCAATATTCGGTGGCACGGTAGAAGATGCTGGAAAAATCTTATTCGACACCGCCTGCCGTGCTGGATTTGGAAAAAGCACGTTCCTCCATGCGGTGGGTGATGGGGCAAGCTGGATCAACCGTCAAGTGGATGAACAATTTGGCACACAAGGACATTACCTGATTGATTTTGGCTCAATATGCGTTTCAGGGTCTTATCCCAACAGCAGCGAAAGCAAGGACTGTAAGGCAGCTTGCCCCCGTTTCCTGATGTTGTGAAGAGACTCGAAGAATGCAAGGTAACACGGTAGCTTTTCTTGTGAGATCCCCCGATGAGGTCGTAACCATGAGCGTAACAGTGACCAAAAACCTTCCATCGTATTGACGTGGACTTCATGGAAACCGTCACCATCTTCGTCACGGGCATATTCGCCTGCGCCATGGTTGACGGTTTTGTGGGCATAGCCCCATTCTTCCAATCGGCTGTAAATGTTGTACTCATCGGTGTAGACCAGCGTGCCTGCTGCCACCGTTTCCACAATCAACGGCTTGATCGTCGTCTGTTTCACATTCGCCAGCATACGGATCACGACCTCCCCGGAACGCTGGATCATGCCGAAAATGGGTGGTTTGTCCTTTTCCAGTGTCCCACGCCCCGGCGCACCTTTCAGGGCGCGGCGGCGACCTTCACGCCCAGCATCCGCGACGGCTTCGGGGTTTCCCTTGTGTCCAGCCTTGACATAAACCTCATCAAATTCAACATTCCCAAACAGGTTTACTGGCGTTTTTTTCTCGACACCACGCCGTAACTGTTCCGTCATCGCCTGAACATCATCCTTGTTCAACCCCAATTCGCGGGCGATTTGTTGGTTGGACAGGTTCAACGACATCAGGTACAGGCACAACACCCACACCTTCAGCGGCTGGTGGTGGCCTTCAAACACCGTGCCCGTCAGGTCATCAAAACGCTTTTGGCAATCCTTACACTGGTAACGCTGGCGTTCCTGCTGGGTGTCATCCTTGCCTCGACGGATAGTGTCCTGTGAACCGCAGTGCGGACAAATCACCCCATTAGGCCAACGCACGGAACGGACTTGCTCGAAACAGGCGGCATCACTGGTCAGGCTGGAAATACTGATGAGCGAGGTCATAAAGCCTCTCCTTGGCTATCGGAAATGACTAACTTTACCGCTATCCATCACGTTTGCAATGCCGGGGAAAACAAGACCCTGAAACGCATATTGAGCCTTGATTTTTATCATGTTTGTGAATACCTATCAGCAGCATCCGCAAGCTGTTCATGCCTCAAGGACAAGGATAAATGGTTTGCCAAACAGAAAAAAGCCCTACAGGATGGTCAAGCTCAAGCGGTCATCGACACACTGAAACCTTTCCTCGAAGCAGAAACGGTAGAAGACAGTAACGCCCCAGTACGAGCTTGTCACCGTTACCTGAGCAACCGCATTGAGCAACTGGATTACCCGACAGCAAAATCCCTCGGATTGCCCGTGGGGTCGGGCGAAATAGAAAGTGCACACCGTTACATCATCCAGCAACGCTTAAAAAAATCGGGGGCATGGTGGAAAAGTGATAATGCGGCGGATATGTTGGCGTTGAGGGTCATGCGGGGAAACCAGCAATGGAAGCATTATTGGCGAAACACCGCTGAGGCGGCATGAGGTTTACCGCACTTTTGTTCACACCCCGCAGAAGCCGTAACCAGCAGCATTATCACCTTGCTGGACAGCTTCAAGGATTGGGTGCACACGCTCACCTTCGACAACGGCAAAGAGTTTGCCAAACATGAGCAAGTTGCCCAAGCCCTTGGGTGCGAAACGTATTTCGCCAAGCCCTACCATTCGTGGGAGCGTGGGCAAAATGAGAACGCCAATGGGCTGTTACGCCAATACTTCCCCAAGGCAATGGGGCTATTGGACGTGACCACCCGACAGGTACTGGAGGCTGTACATAAACTCAACAACAGACCAAGGAAGTGTCTGGGATTCAAGACACCTTACGAGGTGTTCCGAGAACTATCCGGCATAGAGGCCGAAAAGTTGGTGGGTTATGCACTTATTACTTGAATTCACTAAAAGTTTTAGCCCAAAAACCGCTGATAAGCAGGGTTCTCCGTCTCATCCCAATACTCATACCCCAGCTTCTCCAGAAACTCGCAGAACTCGCCACGTTCCTGTTCCGGCACTTGTATCCCCACCAACACGCGCCCGAAATCCGAGCCGTGATTGCGGTAATGGAACAAGCTGATATTCCACCCCGCGCTCATGCTGGTGAGGAAATGCAGCAATGCGCCGGGGCGTTCGGGGAAGGTAAAACGGTACAGCACTTCATGCTCCGCCCCATTAGAATGCCCGCCCACCATGTAACGCAGGTGAATTTTCGCCACCTCGTTATCGGTCAAATCGGTGACGGAATAGCCTTTCGCCTGCAAATCCCTCAGCAAGGTCGCGCGTTCCTGCTTGCCCGCAATCTTCACCCCGGCGAACACTTGCGCATCCCGTGCATCGGCATAACGGTAGTTGAATTCGGTGATCGGGCGGTTGCTAATATCGTGGCAGAATTCGCGGAAACTGCCCGGTCTTTCAGGAATCGTTACCGCCAGCAACATTTCGCGCCCCTCGCCCAACTCAGCACGTTCGGCGACGTGGCGCAAGCGGTCGAAATTGATGTTTGCACCACTTGCGGTTGCAATCAGGTGTTTGCCCTGAATGTTTTCGCGTGCCACGTATTTCTTAATGCCTGCCACGGCTAATGCGCCCGCCGGCTCGAGCAGGGTGCGGGTGTCTTCAAACACATCCTTGATGGCGGCGCAGGTTTCGTCGGTGCTGACCAAAATCACTTCATCGACAATGTGTTTGGCAATCTCGAAGGTGTTTTCACCGATCAGTTTGACCGCAGCACCATCCGCAAATGTGCCGACTTGCGCCAGTTGCACCCGTTCACCTGCTGCCAAAGAGGTGTGCAAGGTGGGCGCTTCTTCGTGTTCTACTCCGATGATTTTGATATTGGGGTAGAGGTATTTGAGGTAACTGCCCACCCCTGCAATCAAGCCGCCGCCGCCGACGCACAAGAATACCGCTTCAATCGGGTCGGAATGTTGGCGCAGGATTTCCATGCCAATCGTGCCTTGCCCCGCAATCACGTCGAGATCGTCGAAGGGATGCACGAAAGTCATGTGATGTTCGCGCTCTAGCTCACGAGCGTAAGCATAGGCTTCGTCATAAGAATTGCCATGCAACACCGCATTACCGCCAAAGGCTTTCACCGCATTCACCTTGATGTCGGGCGTGGTGACGGGCATGACGATGGTGGTTTTAATGCCGAGTTTTGAGCCGGAAAGTGCCACGCCTTGCGCATGGTTGCCCGCAGAAGCCGCAACCACGCCGTGGGCGCGTTCTTCTGGCGAAAGCAAAAACATTTTATTGAATGCGCCGCGCAGCTTGAAGGAAAACACTGGCTGCAAGTCTTCGCGCTTGAGGTAAATTTCATTACTCAAGCGGGTACTCAAGCTACGCGCCCGTTCCAACGGGGTTTCGATAGCCACGTCATAGACGCGGGCGGTGAGAATGCGTTTGATCAGGGATTTGCTCATAATTTCAACTTTTGCGGCTCTGCCTTTACGTGGCGGTTAGTATATTGCAAACTCAGGTTTGAGAAAGATTTTTACAACATCACAGGAACGTTTATGAACCAAGACGCTATGAAAAAAGCGGCAGCAGAAGCCGCACTCGCCTATGTACAACCCGGTATGATTGTGGGGATCGGCACGGGTTCTACCGCCAACCATTTCATCGACTTGCTGGCAGGGATTAAGCACAAAGTCGAAGCGACCGTTGCCAGTTCCATCGCCAGTGCGCAGCGCCTGGAAAGCCACGGGATTCGGGTGCTGGACTTGAACGAGGCAGGGCAATTGTCCTTGTATGTGGACGGTGCGGACGAGTCTAACGAACACTTGCACCTAGTCAAAGGCGGCGGCGGTGCTTTGACCCGTGAAAAGATTGTGGCAGGCGCAAGCGATAAATTTGTATGCATCGCCGATGACACCAAGCTGGTGAAAACCTTGGGCAAATTCCCCTTACCGATTGAAGTGATCCCGATGGCGCAAGCCTTGGTGGCAAGGGAAATGGTGAAGCTGGGGGGTAATCCCGTGTTGCGTGCCGGTTTTACCACTGACAATGGCAATATCATTCTGGATGTACACGGATTGGAAATCACCAACCCGGTCGAGATGGAAAACCGTCTCAACCAGATTCCGGGCGTGGTGACCAATGGCTTATTTGCGATCCGCCCAGCCGATGTGCTGATTTTGGGCGGGGCAAACGGCGTGCGTACCTTGGTCTAACGGCAAGCCGCTAACATCACCCGATTCCATTTCGCGGAATAGTCTAATGCCACCGCCAAGTAACGGCGGTGGTTTTCCCCGTATAACGCATCTGTTACCCCATCCAGACACTCTGTCGGGCATTTATCACGTACTTGGGCGAAGACCTCCGGTGCAATACCGGGTACGGTGCTGCTGCGCCCTGCATTGCACAAAAAATAGCGATTGCCTTGGCTGATAGCAGCTTTGGCTTCCGCTTCTGGGTTACGTGCTTTGAGCAGGGGCAATTGCTCGGCAAAATAGCGTTCCTTACTGGCGCTGATCTCCTCAACAGAAGGTACATGAAACCCTTGTGTTTTCTGCGGGATGGGCTGTGGGGGAGGCTGGCAGGCAGTAAGACCACCAACACAGAGTATACTCAGTAAAGTCACTTTCATTATTTCTCTCCTTTGCGTAAGCGCAGCAATGCGTATAATCCGGCTAACCAGAGCCATGAAGTGGGTATTGAGCCGCCGCCGCCACCACTGCCGGTGTTACTGTCAGGTGTTGTGATGTTGGTATTACTGTCACTGCTGGCGCTCGCTTTAGCCGGATTAGTGGCGGATAAAGCGAAGAAAATGTTGTTATGGCATTTGACTAGTATGTGGGTACGGCTGCCCAAATTACTGGGTAAGGTAACGACCTCCGTGCCATCATTGGGGGTGTTGCTGATTAAAGTGATAAAGCTGCCTGTGGTGTTATTGGCAGCAATATCAACCGTAGCACAGTTGATAGGGGGCAAATGCGTATTGGCAATATTCCAGTTGACGGTTTGTTGGCTACCGCCTAGGAGTGAGGTTGTGCGAGGAGAGGTGACAGCGAATGCCTGCCCAGTATTGCGCACATTGATTTGCATTTCATCGTAGGCCGTGCCACCCCGACCGTCACGCACTTGCAGGAGGAAATTGAGTTCGCGATTTGTTACTGGTAATACTTCGCCTGCTGTTTGTACCTGATTCGCTAAGTCAGACAGTGTGGGAATAATGCGTTGCGGGGAGTCACTGGGTAGGCGTGTGCGAATCAGGGCATTATCACCGGTATCCACATTGACATTTGAGGCAGTGCCAGCGTCGCTTTGCTCCCATGAGTAGCTTAAGGTATCTCCGTCGGGATCGCTGCCACTGCCACTGAGAATAAAGGGGGTAGCAGCAGGAATGGTGTAATCCGCTCCTGCGTTAGCACTGGGGTTACGGTTGGTGAGGCTGGTTTTGTTGGCACAGCTTGCTCCGTTACCTTCATGCAAATACTGCTGAATTTGTAGGATCGAGGCAGCGTGCATCGCACTATCGCTGAAGGTTTGGGTGTTATCCTGAGAGCATAAACCAGCATACGCCATGATGCTTGTGCCGCTGCCGGGTTCAAAGGCGGTTCGGGGTTCTCGGTTGTTGGAGCAAGTCCCCAGTAAGCCATTAAATGTGTGACTTGCGCCTAGTTGATGCCCGATTTCATGTGCAACAAAATCAATGATAAACGCATCCCCTTTCGGCTCAGGCAGACCGGATACACCTTGCGCTTTAAATTGTGTGTCGCATACCACCCCTAATAGAGCGAGTCCCATGCCGCTGTTAACCATGGTGAAAACATGTCCAATATCATAGTTATTGTTACCTAGGATACTGTCGAGTGTGCTGGTATTTTGTTTCAGTATTTGTGGAGCAGAGGAATTGGTATAAGGGTCTGTATTGGCGTTGGTGAATACCACATTCGTGTCACTGACTAAGGTGAGGCGAGTGGATAAATCCCGTTCATAAATTTGGTTGATGCGGTTGACGGCAGTGACAATCGCACTGAATGCGGCACTCTGGCTGCCGTAATAAGTGGTGTATTCCCCGGTAGCGGCTACTGCTAGACGGTAGGTGTGTAAGGTTTCACCGGCTCTGGCTGCTGCGGTTCTGGCGGATCTATTGGCTGCTAACGTATTGGCAAAACTGGGTTTGTTCACAGGGTCTTGGCTGGTGCATGACCACTTACCTGACCGAAAGGCTTCCGCATTAGCACTTTTACGGAAACTGAGGTATTGCCTAGTGGTTGCGGAGGTATCGGTTTGTGGTTCAATGAATAAAGTATCACCGTTAGCCATATCAAGCATGGCGTGCAGACCACGCGAAGTGAAGTCTGCTACGCCACTGATGACTTTGCCGTCTGTGCCGAAGACTTTCCATGTTTTAATTTCAGGATGAGCGGTGGCAATGTCGGGTGCAAGTATGTCAGTGGGTTCAATACTCACGGTTGCAAAGCCACCATCGGGCAGAGGTAAATCTAGCCTAGGCAGGTTAGTGCGGGCTTTTTCCAGAGTGTTGGGGGTGAGAAGGGTATCAGCTTGTGCCAGCCATTGGGCTTCATCGAGATGTAGAAGACGATAGTCTTGTAAGTGAGCGCTCGTTGCGGTAACGCGGGTGTTACGTGCTGATATGTCTTGCCAGAGTGCAGGGAGGGTGTTAGCACTAACGCTGTTGGCGAAGTATAACGGCGCAAGCATCCATAATATTTTCATGCTGTTGGTGTCCTAATCGTTAATATGCCCGTAGTTTGCGCAGAATTATAGACCATTAGTAAGTGTTTAGCGACGTAACAACACGTAAAGTGCGCCTGTTCCGCCATCCACTGGACGAGCCGAATGGAAAGCCAAGATGCGCTCATGTTGGCGCAACCAATTATTAATCTTGGTTTTAATGACAGGGCCTTTGTGGTTAGAGCGGTTGCCTTTGCCGTGAATAATGCGGACACACTCGCCATGACCGGGGTGGGCATCGTGCAGGAATTGCAGCAGTTGTTGCTTGGCATCCCGTGCATTCAGGCCATGCAGATCCAATTCGCTGGCAATGCGGTAATGCCCGGAGCGTAATTTGCGTACAATCCGGTTTTGCAGGCCGGGCAGGTAGTAACTGAGCATATCGCCGGGTTGTAATTCCACCGGGTCGTAGGCATCAGAAAGCATGTCGCGCAGCACTTGGCGTTCATCTTCCAGGGTCTTGATGGGTATGGCTGGCGGTTTTACGCTATGATGTATGACATGATGTTTTGGCCTTAGTGGCTTCACATCCTGCATGGATTCACGGAACAAGGAAAACTCTTCAGTACTCATGGATATACTGCTCAGTAACGATGATGGCTTTATGGCTCCCGGTATCAACCGTCTGCGCGAGGCGCTAATAACGGTTGGCAATGTTATCACAGTTGCCCCTGATCAGGATTGCAGTGGTGCGAGTAATTCTCTCACCTTGCGTAACCCTTTGCGCATGACCCGGCACGCTGAACAGGTTTACAGTGTGAATGGTACACCGACCGATTGTGTTCACCTTGGTTTGGGATTGTACGCGCATGACCCGGATATGGTGATTTCTGGTATCAATGCCGGGGCTAATCTGGGCGATGATGTGCTGTATTCTGGTACGGTGGCCGCTGCAATGGAAGGGCGGTTTTTGGGGTATCCCGCCTTGGCGGTGTCACTGGCTGCCCTTGAACCTGGTGCGGTAACGCATTACGCCACTGCTGCACAAGTGGTGTTGCACTTGTTGCCACATGTCAAAGCTTACCCGGATAGGAGCAATATGATCCTCAATATCAATGTGCCTGACGTACCTTGGGAACAGGTACGGGGTGTTTGCGTGACCCGCTTGGGTAAACGGCATCGATCCGAACCGGTGATTCGTGCTGAGGATCCGCGTGGTCGCGAAATATTTTGGATAGGGCCTGCGGGAGATGCGGCGGATGCCGGTGAGGGTACAGACTTTTACGCGGTGCAGGCGGGTTATGTGTCGATTACGCCGATCCACGCTGATTTGACGCGGCATCGGGCGTTAGCGGAAACAGCCCGTTGGTTGGAGGCGTGTCATGTTGCCCCGTAAGCTCGATGTGCAAGGTATTGGCATGACCTCGCAGCGTACCCGTAACCGTTTGGTTGAACGCTTACGCGACAAAGGTATCCGCAATGAAGCGGTGTTAGAGGTGATGAGCAAAACCCCGCGCCATCTGTTGGTGGATGAAGCGCTCGCCAGCCGTGCCTATGAGGATACCGCCTTGCCCATTGGGCATGGTCAGACGATTTCTCAGCCCTATATTGTGGCTCGCATGACGGAGTTATTGCTTGAGGGAGAGCAACCACCACGGAAAGTATTGGAAGTGGGAACCGGTTCTGGTTATCAAGCAGCGATATTGTCCCCACTGGTGGAGCAGGTGTTCACTGTGGAGCGCATTGAGCCACTTTACCGCGCTACCCGTGAGCTGCTTCAGGCGTTGGGATACCGTAATATCCATACATATCTGAGTGATGGCAGTTGGGGATTAGCTCGCGAAGCACCGTTTGATGCGATTATTGCGACGGCTGCCCCAGAAGCAGTGCCGCCTGCTTTGCTAGAACAACTGGCTATTGGCGGGAAGTTAATTATTCCCGTGGGCAAGCAAGGCGGAGCGCAAATGTTACAAGTCATTACCCGTGATGCGGTAGAAACCTATACAACAACAGAATATGAGGCCGTACAATTCGTGCCGATGATTAAGGAAAACCAGTCAAGGAATACGAACGTTATTTGAATATTGAGAAATATTTTCTTAAATTTGGTATATATTCCAGAGTTATTCAAGAATTATGTGAGTGTTTTCACATCCCTGAACCCCCCAATAACATTAAGGTGTAACTATCATGGATAGAAAAATCAAAGTGGTCGCAGCCACGTCTTTGTTGGCATTGATGGCAGCCGCTTGTACCCCCAATCCCTATTACGCAGGTACTGGATACAACAATGGAAGTAACACGCAAACAAATACGGTAAACCGTGCTGCTGTTAGCCATACGCATTGTGGGCGCACACACACACACGTCTTACCCGCAGAAGGTTTAGCACACCATCATGGTGATGGTTGTTTGGCTGGTAGTGGCGGCGCAGCAACGACTACTACGGCTAATACGTCGAACTATAATTATGGTTACACTGCGCCTGTCACAACGCCAACCCCGCAACAACCCGCGATTAATTATGGCTACACTGCGCCAGCGACCACGCCTTATTATGATTACAGTGCAAGCACAGCAAGCAGTAGTAGTTACTATGATTACTCAGCGCCTAAAGCAACCACGCCTGCCAATAGCAATACTTACCGTGCTACGCCAACCCCGACCCCGGCAGCACCTGCTGCAAGTGTTGTAAACAGTGGTTCATACGTTGTGCAAAAAGGCGATACTGTATTTCAGGTAATGCGTAATACTGGTGTTTATTGGAAGGATATTATCCGTCTGAATAACTTGGTAGCACCTAATTATACGATAGCGCCAGGACAGCGCTTGAAACTTAAGTAATGTAAATGATAAAAGCCCGCCTCTTTAGTGAGCGGGCTTTTTACTGTGCATGACATGGCGTGCTAGGTTTAGCAGAAGCCAGTTACACAATCATCCTCTTTTTCTTTGGCTAACTTAGTTGCGTTGTTATCAGCACGTAAGTAATTCTGTAACATGGCTGAGGTGACAGCCCCCGTGTGAGTATCGACAATTTCGCCTTCTGGATTCACGATGAAGGTAGTCGGTACGCCATACACCAGCCCTAAGGCAAACATGGTACTGTCTTGCGTTGGGATGATGGGGTAAGCAACCTTTTTCTGAGCAACGAATTGCTTCAGTTCATCGGTCGAGGTTTCGCCTGCTTCCATACCGAGGATGACCGCTTTATCTTTGAAGCGTTTGGCTACACTGTTCAGTGCCGGGATTTCTGCAACACAAGGCGCACAAAACGTCGCCCAATAATTAACAATCACCCACTTGCCACGGTAGTCGGAGAATTGGTGAGCCTTGCCTTCAATATCCTTGAAGCTAAAGTCCGCGACTTTGGCGGTATCAGCAGCGTTTGCTGTAGCAGATAGTAAAAAAAACGCTGTCAGGGCAATGGCCCGTTTGATCAATTTCATATTGAACCCTCAACTTTTATACGTAAACAACACACTCTTTTAAGAACTACTTTCTAAACAATCACTGTTATTTTGTGTTCTTAGGGGCATCCCTGAGAATAGACTGTTTATGCAAAAGAGTCTGGTTGAATTTCTCTATTGGTTGGCACAACCCGATTTAATTGCGGTATCTTCTGAGTGTTTTGTCAGTCTGTTTCTCATTTATCAAAAGAACATAAGGCTATGCTAATGTGTTTTTCAGTGCAAGTTGTATTTATACGACAACATTCCGGGTATCCGTTTGATGTTGAATCCAGTGAATACCCGGAAGTGCTGTTTAACCCTTGCGGTATTTACGTATGGCAACCGCGCCTAACAATAAGCTGAGTAAGATCTGCGCCCATTGCGTTAAGGTGGGTACGGCAACAGATTGTTGAGGTGGAACAGTGCTGGCTTTTTCCAAATAATCGGGAGTGCCATTCGCGTTAGCATCGCCTAGCTCATCTTTAGTCGGAATGCCATCAGCGTCATCATCCTTATCCAAAGCATCAATTGTACCATCACCGTCGGTATCACGCGGTTTGCTGGTGTCGCTACCGATTTCGGTTTTATCCATCACACCATCAGCATCGGAGTCTGGGTTGTTAGGGTCAGTGCCTAATAGGGTTTCTTCTGCATCCGTTAGACCGTCACCATCGCTATCTTTGGGTGTAGTGTCGGTGCTACAAACAGCAGGACAACCATAGTTAGCGGCGTAATGATCGGTATCCGTTGACCCCCAACCTAAATTGAGGATGCTATTTCCCGGATTCGTGCCGACTGAGTTCTCCGGCGCTTCAGGGGGTTGGTTAAATGGATCAGTTGCATTTTCCAGCAAAGTGACCGCGCCTGAACAAGCACCAGCATTGGCAAAGCTGAATACCTCAATTTCCTGGCCTTCCTGCCACTGCATGGCCTTAGTATTGCTAATCGCTGGTGTGAAAGAGAGGTAGTCTGCGTCGGTATCTTCTTCAGGTGCGAAGACATTGGAGGTGTTGCTCCAGCTTAAACCACTGAAGGCTGATTGAATGCCGATTGCTTTAAAGCGTTCTTCGCCACTCACATGCGGTACTTTCAGGGTGACTTGTGCACTGGTTAAATTATTGGGTGATGGAATGCTGCCGGGGTACATATACACATGGTAGCGTTGATCCGTACTACTCCATGCTACCCGGTAGTAAGCACGGTTCGTTTCTGGGTTTGTGGGTGCTGTTGCGCATTCGCCGCCAGTTGCTGCTTTGACGGTTAGGGTAATACTGGCTTCGGTGGTATTACCAGTGCCATCCGTAATCCGATATTTGAAGGTATCCGTACCACTGTAGCCAGCCGTTGGCGTGTAAATGATTTTATTGTTTTGGATAATCGCCGTGCCGTGCGTGGGATTGTTAATAATCGTAAGGATCACGCTTTGACCTGCGGGGATTTTATCGTTTGCCAGTACATCCAATGAGCTACTAGGGTTGGAAGCATCGACCGTAAAATTATCGGTGGTGGCTTCTAACGCTGGAGTAACAGCGGTGACAGTGACAGTCACGGTAGCCGAGGCTGTGTCTTTGCCATCCGAAACGGTATAGGTGAAGCTATCCGTACCGCTAAAGCCTGCATTGGGGGTGTACATCGGTTTGCCGTCTTGCAGTACGACTGTGCCGTTTTCGCCAGACGTTACGGCGGATACGGTTAGTTTGTCGCCATCTGCATCGCTGTCATTGGCGAGTACATCAACAGTGATGGGGCTGCCAGCGGTAGTAGTGACTTGATCTGCCTCCGCAATGGGGGCTTTATTGGCAGCAGCGGTTACGGTGATGCTCAGGGAAATGCTGGCTTCGGCTATGTTGCCGTCAGCATCCGTGATGCGGTATTTCAGTGTATCAGAGCCGGTGTAACCCGCTGTTGGCGTGTAAAGAATCTGATTGTTTTTGACGGTGGCAATACCGTGACTCGGATCAGTCATCACTTCTAGCGTGATGGCTTGGTCGCTTGGAATAGTATCGTTTGCTAACACATCCAGTACACTGGTGCCGTTTGAGGCATCAACAGTAAACGTGTCTGTTTTCGCTTCCAATATGGGTGTTGATGCAGTGACTGTCACGGTGACAGTTGCGGTGTCGGTGTCTTTGCCATCCGAAACGGTATAGGTGAAGCTATCCGTACCGCTAAAGCCTGCATTGGGGGTGTACATCGGTTTGCCGTCTTGCAGTACGACTGTGCCGTTTTCGCCAGACGTTACGGCGGATACGGTTAGTTTGTCGCCATCTGCATCGCTGTCATTGGCGAGTACATCAACAGTGATGGGGCTGCCAGCGGTAGTAGTGACTTGATCTGCCTCCGCAATGGGGGCTTTATTGGCAGCAGCGGTTACGGTGATGCTCAGGGAAATGCTGGCTTCGGCTATGTTGCCGTCAGCATCCGTGATGCGGTATTTCAGTGTATCAGAGCCGGTGTAACCCGCTGTTGGCGTGTAAAGAATCTGATTGTTTTTGACGGTGGCAATACCGTGACTCGGATCAGTCATCACTTCTAGCGTGATGGCTTGGTCGCTTGGAATAGTATCGTTTGCTAACACATCCAGTACACTGGTGCCGTTTGAGGCATCAACAGTAAACGTGTCTGTTTTCGCTTCCAATATGGGTGTTGATGCAGTGACTGTCACGGTGACAGTTGCGGTGTCGGTGTCTTTGCCATCCGAAACGGTATAGGTGAAGCTATCCGTACCGCTAAAGCCTGCATTGGGGGTGTACATCGGTTTGCCGTCTTGCAGTACGACTGTGCCGTTTTCGCCAGACGTTACGGCGGATACGGTTAGTTTGTCGCCATCTGCATCGCTGTCATTGGCGAGTACAGCAACTGTAACGGGAGTGTTTGCGGTGGTGGTGACGGTATCGACAACGGCGCTGGGGGCGTTATTGGTGGGTATGACGACATCGGCGCAGTTAGCGGCAGTGCCATAGTTGCCTAAATAGTCGTTGTCATCGGTAACACCCCAACCGGCATTGGCAAATTGATTACCGGGGTTAGTGCCAGCAGAATTGTTCGGTGCATCCGGTGGTTGGTTGAAAGGGTCGGTGCTGTTGTTCATCAACGCCACACTGCCCAAGCAAGGCCCAGTATTTTTGAAGCTAAACGCTTCTTGCTCTACCCCAGATTTGAAGGCGAAAGCTCGCACATCAATGGGGGTGAAATTGAATGAGAGGTAATCAATGGCTTTGTCTTCTGCGGGGCCATAGACTTCCGAACTGAGTGACCAGTTAGTGCCTGCCTTGGTTTTAATGTCCGATACTGTGAATTTTTGGTCGCCTGTCGCGTGCGGAACCCGCAATGTCACTTGCGCCGTCATGCTTAAGTCTTTATCCGGTGTCGAAGTAGGGCGCACGTACACACGGTAGCGACTGTCTACGGAATCCCAGGCAACGCGGTATTCGACCCCGCCATCTACGCCTGCGAATGCTGTATGCGCAGCCGGTAGCAATACCAGCAGTGCTAACCCCCTTGAAACTGCTTGTT
This sequence comes from Candidatus Thiothrix putei, assembly GCA_029972225.1. Taxonomy (NCBI): domain Bacteria; kingdom Pseudomonadati; phylum Pseudomonadota; class Gammaproteobacteria; order Thiotrichales; family Thiotrichaceae; genus Thiothrix; species Candidatus Thiothrix putei. Next base: position 3,681,021 of record CP124756.1, on the reverse strand, counting down.
TGATCGATTTTTTCATGATTACCGACTCTCTTATTTTGTTTTTGGATTTTAAAGCCTGTTGGTATCAGGGCAGTTGTTGCCTGATAATGTAATTTGCACTAGTCGTGCTGTTGACCAGATGCAGCAGGACATTGCCTAGCAGCAAACTCAAGTCATTGGAGCGCCTTGTAGAAATGGTTAAGTTATCCATTTTGGCATCACGTAGTTAAGTGCCGTGGCGCTCATAATTTCCAAATGGTTACGGTGATAGGCGAATAAATAGTAATTGCCAGTCTGCAAGCCCTTTAGCTTGAACGTGTTTCCCCCGTTTGCGTATCTACAATATCATCATCACGCTGAATGAGACCTGTCGTAAATACCCAAGATAGCCCAAGGGCGGGAAACCCGCCCCCAGACTGTGAATCATCAAGGCAATTGCTGATTGATGATGTAGTTAGCACTGAAAGTGCTGTTACCCGGATGCAACAGAACGTTGCCTAGCAGCATGTTCACATCGTTGGATGGCCCGGCAAAGATGGTGATACCGTCCATATTGATGTCCGTGGCTTGATAACCGGTCAGACGGAAGTTGGTACTGACCGACAGGTTTTCTTTTGCCAGCAGGACATCACCCAAAATCACACCCGTGTCGTTGGATGGACCGTTAGCAATGGCACGAATATCCGTATTCGCATTACCCGCCCATAACAATGCTACCGTGCCGCCATTTGCTGTGATCCTCGCGTCTTTCCCGAATACCGTAGTAGTTGGCTTGGTGAAGTCAATGCTTGGCACGGCGCTACCGGTAATGGTGACAGGCGTGGCAGTCATGACCCCTAAGTGGTTACGGTGGCGCACTGAAACGTGGTAGTTACCCGGCAGTAAGCCAGTCAACATCAGCGAAGTGCTGCCGGTTGCTGCATCCACAATGTCGCCATCCCGTTGTACCAAGCCCGCAATGCGTGCTTTGATGGTTGCCGGGGTAGTGGGGTCGCGCACTTCCACCAGTACCCAGTCAACCGGCGCATCGTTACTCGTAATGGCAAGCTGAGTCGCCGCCATTACTTCTTTGCCGATGTATTTGATGCTGCCGATATTGTAAGGTTGGCTCAGTGGGAGCAGACCTTTGCTGCGTAAGTCGTCCTGCATCAATTTGCTGGTGCTGTTGTAAGCGCCTTGCAACATGGCTTTGACTTGGATTTTGACCGCATCGACACTGGTGTCGAGGTAGTCTGGAATACCATCCATGTCACCATCTAATGCATCCTTCGGATCACCGTCTTTGTTCGGGTCGTTGCCTTCGTCTTTAGACAGGATGCCATCGCCGTCATCGTCGGTATCCAGATAGTCGGGCTTGCCGTCTTTGTCGGTGTCATCATCCAATGGCGTACCGCCGTTGTAGTTTTCAAACTTGGTCAGTACTCCGTCGTTATCATCGTCGGTATCCAGCGCATTAGGCTTGCCGTCGCCATCGGTATCAATCGGTTTGGATGGATCAGCACCGACTTCGGTTTTGTCGTCAATGCCGTCACCGTCGCTGTCTTTGTTCAGCGGGTTAGTGCCTGCTTTAACTTCATCACCGTCGTTGAGGCCATCGCCGTCAGTGTCCGGTTTTTTCGGATCGGTACCAAGTTTGGCTTCGTCTTCGTTGCTTACGCCGTCACCATCCGGGTCGCCTTTAGGACCATCGGTTTCATTGGTGTCGAGGTAGTCTGGCTTACCGTCACCGTCGGTATCCACTGCATCCGCTGGGTTGCCGTCACCGTTCGGGTCATTTTTCTCATTTCGAGAAACTTTGCCGTCACCGTCGTCATCATTATCCAGATAGTCGGGTTTACCGTCTTTGTCGGTGTCATCATCCAATGGTGTGCCGCCATTGTAATTTTCATACTTGGTGAGTACGCCGTCGTTGTCATCGTCGGTATCCAAGGCGTCGGGTTTGCCATCACCATCGGTGTCGATGGGTTTTGATGGGTCAGCACCGACTTCGGTTTTGTCATCAACGCCATCGCCGTCAGTGTCTTTGTTCAGCGGGTTAGTGCCTGCTTTAACTTCATCACCGTCGTTGAGGCCATCGCCGTCAGTGTCCGGTTTTTTCGGATCGGTACCAAGTTTGGCTTCGTCTTCGTTGCTTACGCCGTCACCATCCGGGTCGCCTTTAGGGCCGTCGGTGTCATCTTTGTCCAAGTAATCGGGCTTGCCGTCACCATCGCTGTCTTTAGCATCGTCTGGAGAACCGTCTTTGTTCGGATCGTTGTTTTCGTCTTTGGACAGTTTGCCATCGCCGTCATCGTCGGTATCCAGATAGTCTGGAATCTTGTCACCGTCGGTGTCGTCATCGGCTGGTGTGCCACCGTTGTAGTTTTCGTTTTTGGTCAATACGCCGTCGTTATCATCGTCGGTGTCTTTGGCATCTGGCGTGCCATCTTTATCGGTATCGACAGGGGTGGCTGGGTTTGGACCAACTTCAATTTTGTCGTTGATGCCATCGCCGTCAGTATCCGGGTTGGTCGGGTCTGTACCGGCTTTAGCTTCGTCTTCATTGCTCAGACCGTCACCATCCAAGTCACCTTTGGGGCCGTCGTTGTCGTTGGCATCCAAGTAGTCTGGAATTTTGTCACCATCAGTGTCGATGGCATCAGCGGGTGATTCGTCTTTGTTAGGGTCATTACCTTCAGTGGCGGAAGGTTTGCCGTCACCGTCGTCATCGGCATCCAAATAGTTTGGCGTGCCATCGCCATCGGTGTCGGTCATGTTGGTGGATGGGTTGGTATCACCATCGGTGTTGGCATCTTCAGCGCCGGTAGGCAAACCATCACCGTCATCATCACGGTCTTGGAAGTCTGGGATTTTATCGCCATCTAAATCCGGCAGGGTGGCTGCTTTGCCGCCATTGTCGGGGTCAAACGCATCGTCCAAGCCATCTTTGTCGGTATCTTTATTGGTTGGTACAACATCGGCTTTGCCATCGTGGTTAGCGTCATGGCCTTCGATGCGGTCTAATACGCCATCGTTGTCGCTATCATCATCACGGCTATCGGGCGTGCCGTCTTTGTCAGTGTCGGTTACGCCATTGCCTTCGGCAGTATCCAAAATGCCGTCATTGTCGTCGTCGAGGTCGTCAACATCGTCAACATCTTTCACGCCGTCGCCATCGGTGTCGGGGCGATTATCAGTCTTGTCCAAATAGTCAGGGATTTTGTCGCCATCAGAGTCTTTAGCATCTGCTGGATTGCCATCACCATTGGGATCATTGTTTTCATCTTTAGACAGAATCCCGTCATTGTCGTCATCGACATCCAAATAATCAGGGATTTTATCACCGTCGGTATCGTCATCCGCTGGTGAACCGCCGTTGTAGTTTTCAAACTTGGTCAGTACACCATCGTTGTCATCGTCTGGATCGTTGGCATTGATAATGCCATCGCCATCGGTGTCAGTAGCAACACCGCCTGGTGCTTCTATACCGTCAGGAATGCCATCACCATCGGAGTCTGGATTGTTAGGATCAGTACCGATGGTTTTTTCTAATCCATCTTTTAAACCATCGCCGTCACTGTCTAAACTGTCGCTACAATCCGCAGCCGAACCGTAATTACCTAGGTAGTTGTTTTCGTCTGATTCGCCCCAACCCAAGTTGGTAAATTGGTTGCCGGGGTTGGTGCCTTCGGAGTTATTGCCGCCGCTCAACAACGGTTTATTGAAAGGGTCATTTTGGTTGTCGATTAAGGCAACCGGCCCCAAACACGCGCCGGTGTTCCTGAAGCTGAAGACTTCTTTTTCTTCGCCCGCTTTCCACTGGAAAGCATCCGATTTGATCATGTTCAAGCTGAAGGATAAGTAGTCGACGGAAGGGTCTTCCACAGGTGCATCAACCCGTGAATCATTTGCCCAACTGGTATTGGTGACGGTGATTGCCGGGTCATCAATCGTAAAGGCACTGGCACCGGTAGCGTGAGGAACACGAATGGTGAATTGCCCCGTCATGCTCATGTCTTTAGGCGACGGTGTCGCGTTGGGTTTCATGAAGACATGGTAACGGTCATCTTTGGTATCCCAACGGATACTGTATTCCAAGGTTTGCGCCGCCCATGCACTGTTACCTGCGAGTAACAGGACGGAGGCGCTCAACCCAAGGTATTTGCGAAGTGTTGTGGAATGCATAAGTGGACTCTCTCGCTAATTTTTATAATGCTTAACCGAGTATTGCGTAAAACAACCGCCGTATTATTTTTTACAGCTAATCGCCTCGCCTTCATTGCCAGCGTAATGGTTGTCGCTGACAGCCCCCCAACCTAAATTGGTGAACTGGTTGCCGGGGTTGGTGTTGGCAGAGTTTGGCGCTGCATTAAAGGCATCGTCTTTCGCCATCAGGGAAACGCCGTCGATACAGCCGCCTTCATTCTGGAAGCTAAAGATGACTTGTTCTTTGCCTGCTTCCCAGTTGTAATTACGGGCGCTTGCGCCTTGTAAGCCTACGAAAGAGAAGGAAATGTAATCGCTTTTTGCGTCTTCTTTAGGCGCGTCCACGCGGGATGCTTCAACCCAGTTAGCGCCTTCTACAGCACTGGTCAGACCGGTTACTGCAAAGCCACTGTCATGCGGGGCTTTGATGGTGACTTGCCCAGTCAAACTGATGTCAGGTTTTGGAGTAACAGAGGGTTTCATAATCACTTGGTAGGTTTTCCCATCTTCCGCCAGTGCCAGTTTGTAAGTGAGGATGTCAGTCGCTGCGGCTTCTGCTTTCGGGGTTTTCGCTACTTTTGCGGTGTCGGCTGCCATCAGGCTGCCAGTTGTCAAAGCGATAGCCAGTGCGCCGCTCAGTGCAAATGCATGACGTAAGGATTTGTTCGTTTTCATTCATTGTCTCCTGTTGGGTTAGCCCATTGTTATGGTATAACAATGATAAATGTTTTTAGATGCAAGTTAATTTTTTACTGATAAGTGGCAAGTTAAAAAATGGCTTGAGTCGCGAGATTCAAGCCATTAATTCTCAACGTTAAGCGTTGTCAGCGCTCAGGACTATTTGGGAAGTGAGCCGTTTACAATGTAGTTAGCGGCAAATGCACCATTATCGGGATGTAATAATACATTTCCCAACAACGTGTTAATGTCATTGCCGGGACCTGAGAACAGTGTAATGCCATCCAGATTCAAGTCGGTTGACAAATACCCATAAAGTCGGTAGTTGCTATTGGCTTGGTCATTGTTGGTATCACTGAGCACTGTTCCTAGTACTAAATTGGTGTCATTAAAAGGACCGTTTGCAATAAGTTGCTGGCTTTGATTGGCATCACCTGCCCATAACAATGAAACTTGTGCAGTTTCCAAGCGTGCATGATTGCCGTAAGTTGCCGTTGCAGTGGTGGTGAAATCAACTAAGGTGGCAGCATCACTCAAACGTATTGCACTGGAAGTCATGACACCTAGGTGGTTACGATGACGCACACTGACGAAGTAATCGCCTGCCAATATATCTTTGAATATCAGATTGTTACTGCCACTTTGCGGGTCAATCAAATCACCATCACGTTGTAACATTACGGCTTGGGTTTTGATAATGCTGGTTGGTTGAGCTGCATTGCGTAAATCAACCAGCATCCAGTCCACTACCGCGTCATTGCCTTCGATGGCTGCAATGGCTGGATTTAAGGTTTCGATGCCGCTGTGGCGCATTGGGTCAGGAGCATAAGGTTGTGTCATTGGCACTATGCCTTGAAGACGCAGATTGTCAGTCATCATGCCAGTGCTTGTTACGTAAGCACCTTGTAAGAAAGCACGTACATTCAATGTAATCTGCTTGTCATTCGTTACCGTAATTAGCAACGTTTGACTGGCTTGTTTGCCACTAGGGTCGCTAGCTGCCACGATCACGTTATAGCGATTGTCCTTATCACTGTCTGCGGGGCTTTCAAAGTCTGGTGCCGTATTGAAGGTGAGCACACCGGTTGTTGGTTCAATGCTGAATAGAGCAGCATCATCACCTCCGATAATGGTGTAAGTTAGGGTATCACCATCTGGATCAATTGCCATGACGGTGGTAATCACTAGAGTATTTTCTTCCACACTCAGCTCAGCATCAAGTGAGCCACCTTGGGAGGTGATTTGTGGGGCATCATTAACATCCTGTACGGTGATAATCAGGGTTTGTACATCAAAACGCCCTTTATTATCCCTGACCGTGATTTCTACTACGTACTGATTGTTTTTGTCAGCATCGGTTGGGTTTTCATAATCCGGTGCTGTTTTGAAGGTCAGCACGCCAGTGTCAGCGTCAAGCGCAAATAGCGCAAAATCTGGGCCTCCCGTAATGGTGTAGCTGAGCGCATCCCCTTGATCAGGATCTTCTGCCGTCATGGTCGTCACTTGGATTTGCTTTTCAGCAACACTCAGGCTGGCTGAAACATCGCCGCTATGACTGGTAAAGATGGGAGCTTCATTGACATCAGCCACGGTGACATTAATGAGTTGACGGTCTTCGCCACCTTTGCCATCAACCACTTTGATCTCTACTTGATAAACGCCATCGCCGTCACTGTCGGCGGAGTTCTCAAAGTTTGGTGTAGTTACAAATACTAAGCTACCTGTTGTGTTATTCACCGCGAATAGAGCAGCATCCGCACCACCGCTAATGCTGTAGGTGAGCGTGTCACCATCATCATCCAGTGCTTGCACCTTGGTCACACTGACTTGATTTTCATCAGCTATTACACTAGCGACATCGCTACCGCCATTGGAAATAATGGTTGGTGGATCATTGACGTTGTGAACGGTGATCAGTAGTGTTTGCACATCACTACCACCGTTACCGTCATCTACGTTGACCATAACTTCATAGTGATTGTCATTATCGCTGTCTTGCGGATTTTCAAAATCAGGTGCTGTTTTGAAACTGAGTTCTCCGGTTACGGGGTCTATCTTGAATAAACCAGCATCCACGCCGCCACTAATGCTGTAAGAGGGGATATCACCGTCCTGATCGGTGCTGGTCACAGTGGTAACTGCGGTAGTGTTTTCGTCCACGTCCAATACGGCGTTGTCGTTACCGCCATTAGAGGTGATGACGGGGGCATCATTGGCATCTGTCACGGTAATCAGCAGGGTTTGCACATCTGTACTGCCATGTTCATCTGCAATGGTTACAACAACCTCGTACACATTGTTCTGATCAGCATCGCTGGGGTTTTCAAAGTCGGGGGATGCAATAAACGTGAGTACACCGGTATTCGGATCAATACTGAACAAAGTAGCATCCGCTCCACCACTAATGTTGTAAGAGAGGGTATTACCATCTTGATCGGTACTGGTCACAGTGGTGACAGCCGTGGTGTTTTCATCCACTGACAAATTAGCAACTGCCTCACCACCATCAGAAGTAATCAATGGTGCATCATTGCTGTCGGTGATATTAATGATCAAGGTTTGTGTGTCGGTGTTACCGTGACTATCTGTCGCGGTAAGTTCCACCTCATAGCGATTATCTGTATCAGTATCCTCTGGATTCTCAAAGTCTGGCGCAATTTTAAATACCAATGCACCACTCACTGGGTCTAAAGTGAATAACTCTGCATCTGCACCCCCACTAATACTGTAAGTCAGTACGTCGCCTGTGTCAGGATCTGTCGCGATAACCGTTGTTACCTCGGTATTATTTTCCTCGATGATTAACGCCCCACTGGGGCTGCCCCCATTAGAGGTGATCCTTGGTGATTCATTGGTATCTGTCACGCTAATGGCGAGTTGTTGGGTATCAATGCCGCCCCGCCCATCACTCACGGTGACAATAATGTCATAAACATTATCACCATTGGTATCCAGTGGGTTTTCAAAGTCAGGGGCAAGTGTGAACGTTAGTTCACCCGTCACTGGATCAAGTGTGAATAGCCCTGCATCGTCACCGCCACTAATCGTATAATTCAGGGTGTCACCATCCTGATCGGCACTGGTAACGGTTGTGACTGCGGTTGCATTCTCAGCGACACTCAGTCTGGCAATATCCTCACCTCCGTCAGAGGTAATGATTGGCGCATCATTCGCATCGGTGATCACAATGGTGAACAATTGAGTATCCATGAGGTTGTTGGAGTCAGTGACCTTGACCTCTACTTGATAGGTATTGCCTTGATCACTGTCAGCAGGATTCTCAAAATCCGGGGGTATAAGAAAGGCGAGTGCGCCTGTCTCAGGGTCAATACTGAACAGGGCAGCGTCACTACCACCACTGATGCTGTAGGTTAATACATCATCTGCATCAACATCGGTGGCTGTTACTGTTGTAACGGCTTGCGTATTTTCAGGTTGGTTCAACGTCTGTGGTGTACCACCACCTAACGTGAATACCGGCGCTTCGTTAACGTTTGTTACAATTACCCGCAAGGCTTGAGTATCGACATGATCAGGCTCGGTATTATCGTGTACCTGTACAATGACATCGTATTCATTGTTGCGACCCGCATCGAGCGGATTTTCAAAGTCAGGGGCGCTCTTGAAACGTAACTCACCTGTCACCGGATCAATCGTGAACAAATATTCATCCGCACCACCTACAATGGAAAATGTCAAATTATCATCTTTGTCAGGGTCAGTTGCACCTACGGTTGTTACAAATGTCTGATTCTCTGGTATTTTAGCAACCATGCTAATAATTTTCGGTGGGCTGGTTTCCAGTACGTTAGTGACCACTACCACAATGACTTGTTCGGTACATAAGCCCTCACTGTCACAGACCTTAGCCATCAGGATGTAGGCATTGTCTTTGTTAGCGTCAAGTGGGGTTTCATAGTCAGGTGGCGCGTTGAAAGTAAGCGCCCCTGTGACGGGATCAAGCGTAAATAAACTGCCATCGTACAGTGGTGATAAGCTATAGGTCAGCCCATTGTTTTCTGCATTGTGGTCATCGGTGGATTGAATATTCAGCACCGTACCGTTGCCATTTTCTGCAAAAGTGACGTTATTGGTCGAGGTAATCGTTGGGGGGTCGTTCACTGGCAGAATGGCCAGGGTGACAGTGGCGGTATTTTTGCCACCCTTGCCATCGACGACTTCATACACAAAGCTATCCGTGCCGAAATAGTCTGGGTTAGGTGTGTAAGTGTAGGTGCCATCTGCCCGCAATTCTAAAACGCCATGCGCGGGTAGTGTCACCGGCGTGGTGTTAACTGTCAGCGTGTCGCCATCTATATCCGTGTCGTTCACCAATACCGTAGTGCCGTTGAGAACAGTGTCTTCATCCAAGGTGGCACTATCATCCACTGCCACCGGTGCGTCATTGACAGGTGTAATGGTAATCGTCACGGTGGCAGTATCTTTGCCGCCCTTACCGTCTAAAATTTCATAAACGAAGCTATCCGTACCGTGATAATTCTGAGCAGGCGTGTAGGTGTAAGTGCCATCACTAGCCAACGTCAGCGTGCCGTGACTAGGTGGTGTTATCGGCGTGGTGTTGACACTCAGCGTATCACCATCCACGTCAGTGTCATTGGCTAACACGGTGATGCCGTTGAGAGCAGTATCTTCCAATGTACTAGCGGTGTCATCCTGTGCGACAGGCGGGTCATTAACCGGGTTGACGGTGATCGTCACAGTCGTGGTATCGGTACCACCGTTCCCGTCTGAAACCGTGTAAGCAAAACTGTCTGTGCCGTGGAAATTAGGGTTGGGGGTATAAAGATACGTGCCATCACTATTGATCACTACCATGCCGTGGGCAGGCTGCGTGGTGGGTGTAGTAAGAGCTGTCAGCGTATCGCCATCCACATCCGTGTCATTGCTTAACACTGTGCTGCCACTCAACGGGGTATCTTCATCGGTGGCGGCAGTATCCGGTACTGCAACAGGTGGGTCATTGACAGGTGTAATGGTGATGGTCACGGTAGCAGTTGTTGTGCCACCATTACCATCACTGATCTCATACACAAAGCTATCAGTGCCGTGGTAATTTGCATTCGGGGTATAGGTGTAAGTACCGTCTGCCCGCAATACCAATGTGCCATTCGTAGGCGGTGTTACTGGCGTGGTATTCACCGTCAGGGTGTCGCCGTCGGCATCAGTATCATTGGCTAATATTGTTGTGCCGTTGAGTGCCGTGTCTTCTGCTGTGGTAGCGCTATCATTGTCGGCAACAGGCGGAATATTATTCACTACCAAAACGCTGCTGCGGTAATCACGGTACGCAAACCACCAGGTATTAATGGTATTCAAGTCACCATAGTCAATATTCGTCCAGCGCTGACGAATGGGATTGCCCGCATCCGTATTCACCTTAACCTCTGGAGACACATTACTGTTATCAGGAATAGCTGAATCATCCCAGAACAGCAAATTGGGTCCCGTAGTACCACCGTCGGTTTGCGTAAAAACTTGGAAACCATTGTCCAGTCCTTCCACATCATAAGCCGTAAAATGCGTTTCCCCTTGGGTATAGGCAATCATGACATCAATCGGAAAGGCGGATTTAGCTACTTTTACTCCCGCGCCATTTTTACCATCCCACGCCACAGTGTTCACACCGGCAATAACATCAGCAAACAGCCGACGGTCTACACCGTTGGTGAATACCCCATCTTTATTAATATCCAGGAGAATTTCCACCCGCCCTGACTGGTTCACCTCCACTTTAATGTCAGTACTGTTAATGTTATCAATAACAAGCGGCAGATTTTGCAAACTTCCTTCCGCCCCTAGTGGGTAAATAGTGGAATCAGGTGGATTCAGGAAGACTTTGTGTTGGGGATTGCCCCTATTCGCATCAACCACGGACTTACGATCTTGAGCTTTGTTACCTGTACTGCCAGTACCCGTCTCGTTGAATGAAAACTGACCCTGTAATGGTCGCAATCCTGAATTCAAGAAATCCACTTTTGTTACAAAACTATTGGAATCATAAGCATACATGCTCCCGTTAAAGGGTGTGCCAAACGGCGCACTAGGGAAAACGGCGGGGTCGTTGGTGCGCACCCCCCACGATTGTGACCATACACGCCCATCAATTGCTTGAGGCGATGCCCCTTTAGTGGCGACGGTAATATCAAACCAATTAATATTAAGACTGCTAACATTGCCGTAATTCAAACCAGCATATTGGTCGGGAAATGTCCCCACCGTGGCGGCATTATTATCAATATCGAATTCAATGTAATAATCTCCAGCGCCCTTTCCTGCCAATGCGGGGTCAAATGTCCAGTTACCAGAAGTGACATAACCTGCTGGATTTAAGGTGTCAGGTCCAGCTACCGCTTTGGCATGAGTATCAAGGTTAGATGCAGCGCCTCCAGCGACATGTGCGCCATGAACCACAGAGCCATCGGGGGCTTTGATGCGCCAATAATAACTCGCTGATTTCGTATCGCCTGCATTTCCTGTCATATTCCCCAAGCCGATGTAGACGATTTCATTCGCAGGGTCAGCAATGTGAATGTGTAAGCGCCGTTCTGCCGGTTGGTTGTAACCTGCAAAAGGGTAAGTATTAGCATTTGCTGAACCCGTTTCCATTGCTCCCAATGCAGCAAAGTGGCTGGAAGATGGTGCCCATTGCTTCGTGCCCTCAGCAAAAGCAGGTGAAAGCAAAACCGCACCACTCACAGTAAGCCCTAACGCTAAGCGTATGCAGCGGGTTAAAGCCGACAGCGGCTGTGCGACGAATGTTGTGTGCGATTGAGTAGTAGAACCTAGCATCAGGAAGTCCCCCGGTAGCGTATTTGTTATTAATTTATATAGAGTCGAAATGAGTGTTTGCGCATTACGGGTTTGGTAACTGCGCAATGTTACTGGTGCATAATCCATAAAATTAATCTTGGCGGCAATGAAAAGCAGATTAGCGGGAAGGAATGTGGTGGGCGGCGGTTTTATGACGGTATGCTACAATCGCCGCATTCAATAAACACGAACGGACAACGATGAGCACACACACATCGAATCATGATGACCAGCCACCCAAAAAACGCCGTTGGCTACGCTGGTCGCTAGAAGCCCTGATTATCCTCGCCATCATTTTCGGGGTACGCGCTTGGCAACAACATGGGATGCTGGAGGGCGAAGCACCTGATTTTGAACGCACTGCACTAAGTGGTGCAGTTATTCACCTTGACGATTACCGTGGTCAGCCGGTGCTGCTACATTTCTGGGCGAGTTGGTGTCCGATGTGCGAATTGGAACAGGGTAGCATCAGTAGCGTTGCTAAAGATTGGAAAGTAATCACGGTGGCGTTCCAGTCGGGCGGTGAAGAGGAAGTGCAGCGCTACATGGAGCGTAAAAACATTGCCGAATGGGTCACGATTGTGGATGAAGATGGCTCATTGTCGGGGCAATACGGCATCAAAGGCGTGCCTACCAGTTACGTGCTGGATGAAGAGGGCGTGATCCGTTTCCGCGAAGTTGGGCTAACCTCCGGCTGGGGTTTGCGCTTGCGTTTGTGGATGGCGGACTGGTTGGTTTAAATCTCTACGAGATGGCTTGCCACAGCAGGTATATCCCTAGCCCCATCACCAGCAAACCCGCTGCCCGTTTGACGGTTTGGTTGCGAGTAAACGTTGCCAGTTTTGCCGCCGCTGCGCCCATCAATAAGAGATTGGGCAATGTGCCTAGCCCAAACGCCAACATGAGTAATGCCCCGTTAGTCACGCTGCCCGCCGATAACGTCCAAATCAGCACGCTGTATACCAAACCACACGGCAACCAGCCCCACACAAACCCCAGCGGTAACGCTTTCGCAGGGGAATTCACCGGCATGAAACGCCGCCCCAACGGTTCAATGTGCTGCCACAAGGTGCGCCCCGCGTTTTCCACTTGCGCCACACCTGCCCAGATACCTGCCAAATACAGCCCCAGCGCGATGGTAAATAATGCGGCGAACACTTGCAAACCATGCCGCAAACTGTCCAACCCGCCCAATGACAGGAATGCCGCGCCTATTCCGCCTGCCAATGCCCCAGCGAGCGTATACCCGCCGATACGTCCCGCGTTATACGCCAACAAGATGGGGAATAAGGTAGCTGGGTGATTGCGTTGGGCGGCGGGTAAACTAAACGTCAACGCGCTGACAATGCCGCCACACATGCCGAGGCAATGGACACCGCCCAACAATCCGACCAGAAAAGCCGCCAAGTAACTGGAATGGGCTAACCAACTCCACTCCATCAGTTCAGTGTCTGCCTTGCCTGATAATGATCACCGACAAAGCCGGTAAAGAAGTTTTCCAACAGTGGGTGTTCTACCGGGTCGGAAGGATCGGCTGCTTCCAGGTTGCGCTCGGCAACGTAGGCAACCCGCCCATCCTGGTCAATCAGTACGTGATACCAAGGTTCTTCTTTGGTGGGGCTACCGGCTTCCACATTTTTCTGAAACCATTCTTCAGTACCCTTGAAATCAGGGTCAACGTCGAAAATAACGCCACGATAGTTAAACAGGCGATGATGGATCACCTGACCAATGCCGAACGAAGCAATTTTTTCTTCCATCATGACAATATCCTCAATGCTTTTCATAATCATGCTCTATTCTCAATATGCGACTCCTGCGAGTGAATATCAAGATTCCTTTGAATTTGCTTTATCGCCTCAATACGACGGCGGTGCAATTCCTCCTTGATGTTCGCCCCTTGAAAGCCGTCTTGAATCACCGCTTGTACGGCTACTTGCTGGCAAGCGGTCAAGGCTTGGCGAAAGTGCTCCGCCTGTGGGTAAGGTCGACTTTCAAAGCCAGTACGTCCTCTTGCATCCGCTTCACACGCTATTAACAGTTGCTCAAAACGTTCAGGTTTGCGGAAAGCGTCGGTGCTTTCTAGTACTTTCAATACGGTTTTAGGTTGCAATTCCAGTGCTTTATGAATTCGACCGTGTTGCTCGGCAACGTGTTCCGCTAATTCACGAAAACGGTTGGGAATTTTTAGGCGTTCGCATAACTGTGTCGTTAATTGGCGGCTGATAAGTTCATGCCCGTGGTGGCTGGGTAATATAGCTTCAGGCGTTAAGCCTTTGCCAAGGTCGTGGGTGAGCGCGGCAAACCGTACTTCGGGGGCGCTACTCAGTTTCACGGCTTGTTGTAATACCATGAGAGTGTGGATGCCGCAATCAATTTCCGGGTGATACTTAGCAGGCTGAGGCACACCGAAGAGGCGATCCAGTTCGGGGAAAAGCACTTGCAAGGCACCACAGTCGCGCAGCACCTCAAAAAAGCGTTCCGGGGCGGGTTCTGCTAACGCCCGCACCGTTTCTTGCCATACCCGTTCAGGTACGAGGGCATTGACTTCGCCTGCGGCAACCATGTCGCTCATTAATTGTTGGGTTTCTGCTGCGATTTGAAAGCCTAGTGGAGCAAAGCGGGCAGCAAAGCGGGCTACCCGCAAAATCCGCACAGGGTCTTCCGCAAACGCTGCGGAGACATGCCGCAATAGGCGTTGTTGTACAGCCGCTTGTCCACCGTAAGGGTCAATGAGTGTACCATCCGTGTCTTGTGCCATTGCATTGATGGTGAGGTCACGTCGGGCAAGATCTTGTTCCAATGTGACATCAGCCGCTGTGTGAAATTGAAAGCCGTGGTAGCCTTGAGCGGTCTTGCGTTCAGTACGTGCTAAGGCGTATTCCTCACCCGTTTGTGGGTGCAAAAAGACTGGGAAATCACTGCCAACGGGTTTGAATCCTTGTTGCAATAAATCAGCAGGGGTTGCGCCTGTGACAACCCAATCGCGATCCTTGATGGGTAATCCCAATAACTGGTCGCGTATTGCACCACCGACAAGATAGGTTTTGATGTTTTTCATGCGTGAATTATGCTGATCTGAGTGGCTGAACGTATATTTTTTACAGAATATTAGAAAACTCTAATTTATTGATAAGTAAGGCCAACATTGACCTAGAGCACGATTTGTGGTGTTATTCTGGTTGCTTTGGGAAATGCTGGCAAGTACTAATCTTACAATTAAAGTAATCCCCCCTCATTCACTAGTTAGGAGTTCGCATTAATGGCTCACATCGTAATTCTCGGCGCTGGTACAGGTGGAATGCCCGCCGCGTATGAAATGAAAGAAATGCTCGGTAAGGGGCATGAAGTCACGGTTGTCAACGAGCGTGATTACTTCCAGTTCGTTCCCTCTAATCCTTGGGTCGCTGTTGGCTGGCGGACACGCTCTGACATCACTTTCCCCATTGAAAAATACTTGTCTAAAAAAGACATCAAATTTATTTGCAGCCGCTGCGAAAAGATTGATGCGGAAGGCAATGCGCTGCATTTGGCGGATGGTCAAATCGTTAAATACGATTATTTGGTTATTGCCACAGGGCCAAAACTGTTCTTCCAGGAAGTCGAAGGCGCAGGCCCCCACGGTGGTCATACGCATTCCGTTTGTGATGTCACCCATGCGGAAGGCGCGTATGCCGATTACCAAAAACTGCTGGCAAAAGGCTCCGGTCATATCATCGTAGGTGCAATGCCGTTTGCTAGTTGCTTTGGTCCTGCGTATGAATTCGCTTTCATTGTGGATGCTGATTTGCGTAAACGCGGGCTGCGTCACAAATTCAAAATGACCTACGTTTCTTCTGAGCCGTACATCGGTCACTTAGGTTTGGGTGGTGTAGGCGATTCTAAAGGAATGCTTGAATCCGAACTGCGTAACCATCACATGGGCTGGATTACCAATGCGAAGACCACCAAAGTGGAAGCAGGTAAAATGCATGTAACCGAGATGACCGCGAAAGGCGAAGTGGAAAAAGAACACGTCATCGACTTTGATATGGCGATGATGCTGCCAGCGTTCAAGGGAGTGGATGCAGTAGCAGCCGTTGAAGGTCTGTGCAACCCGCGTGGTTTCGTGATTGTGGATGAATTGCATCGCAGCCCGAAATACAAAAACATCTATTCCGCTGGTGTTTGTATCGCCATTCCGC
The DNA here is from genome assembly GCA_029972225.1 of Candidatus Thiothrix putei. Taxonomy (NCBI): domain Bacteria; kingdom Pseudomonadati; phylum Pseudomonadota; class Gammaproteobacteria; order Thiotrichales; family Thiotrichaceae; genus Thiothrix; species Candidatus Thiothrix putei. The sequence continues at coordinate 3,665,164 of CP124756.1, read as the reverse complement.
CGGTAGAAGCAACGCCTGTCCCCACAGGTGCACCGAAGACCGGTTATATGATTGAATCCATGGTCACTTCTCTGGTACATAATATTGCAGATGAGCTGGCTGGCAAAGAGCCGCACACCACGGCCACTTGGAACGCTATCTGTTTGGCGGACATGGGTGACACGGGAGCAGCTTTCGTCGCACTGCCGCAGATTCCACCACGTAACGTGGCTTGGTTTAAGAAAGGCAAGTGGGTACACATGGCGAAGATCGCGTTCGAGAAATACTTCATCCGCAAGATGAAAAAAGGCAGTTCCGAACCGTTCTACGAAAAGTCCATTTTGAAGATGATGGGTATTACCCGCATCTAACGGGATTCTGACGAGGAGTCAGGGGCACTTGATGGGAGGCACGATAGCCTCCCATTTTTATTTGAGGTTCTGATGCAATTACCTAACGATATTTCAGCAACGGTTGCGCGGGCTTTGGCGGAAGACATTGGCACGGGTGATGTGACTGCTGGGCTGATTCCGGCGGAGAAACAAGCCAGTGCGACGGTGATTTCCCGTGAAGACGCTACGTTGTGTGGCGTGGCGTGGTTCGATGAAGTGTTTCACCAGCTTGATCCCACTGTGCAGATTGCATGGCAGTATCAGGATGGTGAGCGGGTGGCTACCAATGCGCTGCTGTGTACCTTACAGGGCAGTGCGCGTTCCATTTTGAGTGGCGAACGGGCGGCGTTGAATTTCCTGCAAACCTTATCGGCAACCGCTACTGCGACGCGGCGGTATGTGGATTTGGTGGCTCATACGTCTTGCCGGATTTTGGATACGCGCAAAACCTTGCCCGGTTTGCGTACCGCCCAGAAATACGCGGTATTGTGCGGTGGCGGTACAAATCACCGCATCGGTTTGTATGACCGCGTGTTGATTAAGGAAAACCACATTATGGCGGCGGGGTCGATCACGGCGGCTATCCAGCAGGCGCGGGCGTTACACCCCGGTATTCTGGTGGAAGTGGAAACTGAAAATTTGCAGGAGTTGGCGGAAGCGACTGCTGCACACGCCGACATTATTATGTTGGATGAATATAGCCTTGCGGATATGCGCGAAGCGGTACGGGTGACGGCGGGGAAGATTCCGTTGGAAGCATCTGGTGGGGTTAGCCCGGAAACCCTGGTAGCGATTGCCGAAACGGGGGTGGATTTCGTGTCGATTGGCGGAATTACCAAGCATGTGCGGGCGGTGGATTTGTCGATGAGGTTTAAAGCATGAAAAAATACCTAGGATTCGCTATCGTACTGGCTTTGCTGGCAGGCTGTGGCAACAAAGGCCCGTTAACCTTGCCCGATCAGTCACCCTCCAAACAGGAACAGGCGAAATAAATCATGGATCATTTTGAATACCGCAACGGGCAACTTCACGCCGAAAACGTCGCCGTCGCTGACATTGCCCGCGCCCACGGCACACCGTGTTACATCTATTCCCGCGCCACGCTGGAACGCCACTGGCACGCTTTCAACGATGCCTTCGGGGATCAGCCGCACTTGGTGTGCTACGCGGTCAAAGCCAATTCCAACCTCGCCATCCTCAACTTGTTTGCCCGGCTGGGGTCGGGTTTCGACATCGTATCCGGCGGCGAATTGGAGCGGGTGTTACGCGCAGGCGGCGACCCAAGCAAAGTGGTGTTTTCCGGTCTTGGTAAAAAAGCCGCTGAAATCCGCCGGGCGCTAGAGGTCGGCATCCGTTGCTTCAATATTGAGTCTGAAGCCGAACTCGACCGCATCAATACTGTGGCAGGGGATATGGGTAAAGTGGCGTCCATCTCGTTGCGTGTTAACCCGGATGTGGATGCACAAACCCACCCCTACATTTCCACCGGCTTGAAAGAAAACAAGTTCGGCATTGAAATTGGTCGTGCCGAAGCGGTGTATTTGAGAGCAGCGGCTATGCCGAACCTGAAAGTGGTCGGGATCGACTGCCACATCGGTTCGCAATTGCTGACGCTCACACCGTTCATGGATGCGCTGCAACGCTTGCTGGCCTTGGCAGAACGTTTACAGGGGCAGGGTATCACGATTCACCATCTGGATATTGGCGGCGGTTTGGGCGTGCGCTATCAGGAAGGGCAGGCTGCCCCTTCACCTGCCGACTACATGGCACAATTATTCACCGACGAACGTTTGCGTCAGTACGAAATTTTCGTGGAACCGGGTCGGGCGATTGCGGCTAATGCCGGAATTTTGGTGACAGAAGTCGAATTCCTCAAGCTGTCGGAATATAAAAACTTTGCAGTGGTGGATGCCGCAATGAACGACCTGATCCGCCCGGCGTTATACAGTGCCTGGCAGGAAATTATTCCGGTTGTGCCGCGTACTGAGGGCGAAACGGTGACTTACGACATCGTGGGGCCGGTCTGTGAAACAGCCGATTTTTTGGGTAAAGAACGCGATCTTATTATTCAGCCCGGTGATTTTCTGGCAGTACGTTCGTCCGGCGCGTATGGCTTCACGATGGCTTCTAACTACAACACTCGTCCGCGTGCGGCAGAAGTGATGGTAGCTGGGGATGAGGTGTATGTGGTGCGAGAGCGCGAAACCTTCGATGATTTGTTGCGTGGTGAGAAGGTGCTGCCGTAAATAACCTATTGGATGGGTTTAACTAGGTGGATTAAATTCGCGATAAAAATCCGTCACTACCGTCTGGCGGATTTTTTTTGCACTTTAACTTTTTTTGGGCGGGGAAAAAACGTTTGGCGTTTAGGCTGGTCTACGCTTTATTGAGCGTAAGTTGTGAATCAGCCTAACTAAATCAGACGGAGTAGTGTATGCCAGCACCTAATACCACCCTAGAACATCGCGAGGTAGGTGTCGTGTTGTCTAAGCGCGGCAAGGTGACGGCAACCAGCAGCGGTAGTGACCCTCGTATTCTCAAGCGCGGTGACCCTATTTACCAAGACGATATGGTGCACACGGTGCGCGGCGCAAATGTACAGCTCAAAATGCACGACCGTAATATTGTGATGCTACGCGGCGGTTGTATGTTCCGCGTCAATTTGTATCGTGAACAAGCGTATGGCAAAGGCACTGGGCAGCGTTACGAGTACATTGGTGGTACATTGCGCGAAAGTCGCCGTGAACCTACCCAGTTATTAGATTTGGGAATTTATTGAGGTGTTGTTGCGGTGAGGCACTGCTGAAAACTATCGGCGGCCGCTTGCAATAAGTTGATGTAAGTCTCTTTGTCCAGTGGCAGTTGCATCCCTAAGGGGTCGAGTTTGCCAATGTGTATGGTTGTGCCTTCGACCAGTGTTTTAACCATGGCGGGTGAAAACTGTGGTTCCTGAAACAGGCAAACCGCCTGTTTTTCTTCAATAATCTTGCGAATATCTTGTACGTGGCGTGCGCCCGGCAAACGGGATACATCTAACGTGACTGCGCCAGCAAAGTTCAAACCATAATGCGTATCAAAATGTTGCCATGCATCGTGGAAACTGAGGTAAGGTTTGTCGTTTAATGGAGCGAGTTGCTGACGGATTCGTGCATCGGTAGCTTGAATTTGTTGGATAAGCTGAGCAGCGTTAGCGAGGTAATCGGCTTGATGGCGGCTATCAATTTCCCCCAGCGTTTTAGCAATAGCTTGGCTCATGGCAATGGCATTTTCAGGGTTTAACCACAGGTGTAAATCGGCGCTGTGTGTCTCGTGCCCTGGCATGACATGTTGGCTGTGTTGGGCACGTGAGCCGAGAGGCTGAATACCTTGTGCCTCGGCTAGGGTAATGATGCGCCGGTTAGGTAATGACGTTGCTAAAGGTTTGTCGAGAAAGGTTTCCAGCCCACTAGCAATGCGAAATACCACACTGGCGGTTTCCAAGGAGCGCATCTCAGACGGTTTGAGGGCGTAATGGTGGGGTGATGCGCCATCGGGTAAGAGTTGGCGGATGTCCAGTGGACTGTTATCGCCGCCCGCGATGGCGTAGACCAAGGCATGGATGGGCTTGATAGTGCTGACAATCACGGGCTTGCTGGATGACTCTTGCTGGCAGGCGTGTAAAACGGGTAAGCACAGCAGCAGGAAAATCGTTAGAATACGGAACATTTTTTCACTCTTGATACGTTGGCAGGGATGTCCACCACACACACTGTATTAGCAAAGCTGGAACACATTGGCCTGAACTTCGGGCAGCGTGTGATTTTGCACGATGTTAGCCTCGAAGTGTACCCGGAAAGCGTTCTGACCTTGATTGGCCCTAATGGCGCGGGGAAATCCACCGTGCTGAAAATTTTACTGGGTTTGCAAGTGCCTGGCCAAGGCTCGGTTTGGCGGATGCCCGGTTTACGCATTGGCTATGTGCCACAGAAGTTTCACCTTGATCGCTTGTTGCCTTTAACGGTGGAGCGCTTTATTGGCTTGAATTTGCGACGGCATAATCCCGCAGCCGTGCGTGCGAGTGCGGCAGAAGTAGGGATTCAGGATTTACTGTCTCAAGCGGTGCAATCGCTTTCCGGCGGTGAATTGCAGCGGGTGTTGTTGGCGCGAGCCTTGCTGAATAAGCCGCAATTGTTGGTACTGGATGAGCCGGGGCAGGGCGTGGATGTCACGGGCTTGAATGAGCTGTATCAGCTTATCAACCGTTTGAAACAGGTGCATGGTTATGGGGTGCTGATGGTGTCGCACGATTTGCATTTGGTGATGGCGGCGACCGATCAGGTACTGTGTTTGAACCGGCACATCTGTTGCTCAGGGCAGCCAGAAGCGGTATCGCGCCACCCTGAATATTTACGCTTGTTTGGGGACTTGCGACCTAGCGGGTTGGCGGTTTATACCCATCATCATGATCATCAGCATGATATGCATGGGTGTGTGGTGCCATTGCAGGATACTGACAAGGAGCATTCGCATGGATGATTTTATCTGGCGAGCATTGTTGGCGGGGTTGGCGGTGGTGCTGATGAGTGGGGTGCTGGGGGTCTTTTTGTTGTGGCGGCGTATGGCTTATTTTGGTGATACCTTGTCACATTCGGCGTTGCTGGGTGTCGCACTGGGATTGATGACAGGCATGAATTTGAACCTATGGGTCATGGCTGTCTGTGTGCTGGTGGCTTTATTGATGCTGTATGTGCAACATAATCCGGCTTTGGGAAGCGATACCTTGCTGAGTATTATTGGGCATAGTGCGCTGGCATTGGGGACGGTGGCATTGACATTCCTGCCAAATGTCAGGGTTGATCTGATGGCCTATCTGTTTGGTGATATTCTCGCAGTAACACACTCGGATATTGCCTTAACATGGAGTTTAGCTGTGATGGTTATTGGGGTAATGGCTTGGATTTGGCGTCCGTTATTGTCCCTGAGTGTCCACGCTGAATTGGCGCAGGTTGAGGGTGTCAAGGTTTGGTGGGTCAGTGCGGTTTACATGGTGTTGATTGCCTTGATGGTGGCGGTGGCGATGAAAGTGGTTGGTGTCTTGTTACTGACGGCCTTATTGATTATCCCGGCTGCGGCAGCACGGCGTTTTGCACGAACACCGGAGCAAATGGCATTATTTGCCATGGTGATTGGGGTATTGGCGTTATTAGCCGGGATGGGGATTTCATTGCAATTGGATACGCCCACTGGGCCGAGCATTGTGGTGGCGGCGAGTGTTTTGTTCATTTTAGTGCAGTTTATTTCGCCGCGTAGCACTTGAATGGTGCAAGCCAGCAAAAGATTATTGTGCATTGCATCATAAGGTGTTACAAGGTGGTTAACTAGGGTTAGCCCTAAGCCCTCCGTCATTAACTAAGGTGGCCTGTATTCATGGAAATTACCGCTGTTTATCCTGGGACGTTTGACCCGATTACTAAAGGGCATCTTGATTTAATCAAGCGTGCCAGCAAGTTATGTGCACATGTGGTGGTCGGTGTAGCCTCTAATCCTAAAAAGAAACCGTTGTTCTCGCTGGAAGAGCGTGTTGCAATGATTCAGCACGAGTTGGTCGAGCAGCATCTGGATAAGCAGGTGACGGTGAAAGGTTTTGAAGGTTTGTTGGTGGATTTTGCCCGTGAACAGAATGCACGGGTATTGGTAAGGGGGATGCGGGCGGTATCCGATTTCGAGTTTGAATTTCAATTAGCCAGCATGAACCGTAGCCTTGCACCTGAGGTTGAGTCTGTCTTTTTGATGCCGGGTGAAAGTTTTTCCTTTATTTCTTCGACCTTGGTGAAGGAAGTGGCGATTCTTAACGGTGATGTTTCACGCTTTGTTGCGCCGCATGTGCTGGGTGCGTTGAAACATAAAATTGTGCAGATACGTAGTGAGCGTAGGTTGAACTAGAAAAAGCCTGAGTATTGTTATTTTGACGGAAGTTAATGTTATCTTGTCAGGTAGGTTGATAGAATCGCTCAACAAAGCTATCCAAGAGGACTCATTTTATGGCATTGATGATTACTGACGAATGCATTAACTGCGATGTTTGCGAGCCGGAGTGCCCAAATAACGCGATTTCTGCGGGGGATGAAATTTATGTGATTGACCCAAACCGTTGCACGGAGTGCGTGGGGCATTATGATGAACCGCAATGCGTGTCGGTATGTCCGGTTGATTGTATTCCGCTTGACCCTGATCACAAGGAATCCAAAGAGCAGTTGCTATTGAAATATCAGGCACTGATGGCGGAAAACGCTTAAGCTGAATTCGCCTGTATGATGATCAAGCGCCCGCTAATGCGGGCGTTTTTGTATGCGCTTATAAGATTTTCAGGAAGGCGATGAGTTGCTGTTTTTCGGTATCATTTAGTTGAATTCTTGGTAAATCATTAGCGTTTGCTACAGCTTGTGAGGCTTGCGTGTAGTAGTCGACAACGTGTTCTAAGGTCGCCATGCGTCCATCATGAAAATACGGTGCAGTACGAGCAGTATTGCGTAAGCTGGGTACTTTAAATGCACCGACCACAGCGTGGCGATTGCGGGTCAAAAATTGCAGTTCAGTACAGGAATGGGGATCCGCATCACTGTGTGTTCCTTGGCAGTTGAATGGATCAGTACGAATGGTGTCGAGTACTGCCGCACGTCCACTGTCTGTGCCGAGCTTGCCCGTGCCGATATTTTGAAAGGTTTGGTTGCTGAGCAATGCACCGGAATGGCAGAGAATGCACTGAGCTTTGCCAATAAAGAGTTTTGCCCCTGCGATTTCGTTTGAGGTGAGTGGTGGTTGCGAGGTGTTCAGTACATCGAGTCGATTAGGGGCTAAGGATAAGCTACTGACATAAGCGGCAATGAACTTACCCGTATTTGCAAATATTTCATCAATTTGCACGCGTTGGGTTGATGGAATACTTTTCCATGCTTTCAATTGTTCCAAATTGCCTAAAGGTGAGGCAGCGATTGGGAGATGTTGCAAGAAGTCCAGATGAGGTGCATTGGGCAACAAAGCATGGTATTGCTGCTGGTAACGCGGGTCTTCCAGTAGTAAACGCACGATTTCCAGTCGGGTCAGGCCGTGTTCTGCGGGGTTTTCCAAGGGGGATAAAGCTTGTGACCAGAGGCTGTCTTTACGTCCATCCCAAAAAAACCAATCGTTATGCGCCACACCGAGCAGTGAAGGGGTATTGCGTTTACCTGCGGTTAAACCTATTGCTTGGGGTTTGCCATCGCTGAAAGCCTTGTCGGGTTGGTGGCAGGTGGCGCAGGATACGCTGCCGTTGCGGCTAAAACGTGGGTCAAAAAACAGTTGCTTGCCTAGTTCTAAGGCTTGCGGGTGTTGTGCAAAACGGTTACTAGAATCGCGGGCAGTAGGTAAGTTGGCAAGCGTTAGGGATTGCAGTGTGGTGTATTCTTGCGGTGTCCACATGGGGCTGGTGCTGTGTTTGCCGCCCATGCCCAATACGATGAGGAGCAGGAGTAAATATCCCACCCGGCTGAGGTATTTCATAGTGTAAACCAAAACACGATTTTGTCTTGTGCGCTGGGTACAAGTGCAGAGTGCAACAGGAAACCTAGCACCCACTCGCCCGGCATACTGTATTTCAGACCGTCGATGCGAAATTCGCCGGGTTTTCCGGTAGGAATGGCTTGTGGTGCGGTGGGCAAGCCATGTCCGTGGGATGGCATTCCACCATCCACGGCAATGAGCAAATCACTGGGTAATGCTGGTGTGTTGTCCAGTCGCAATACACAGTCTTGAAAGACCCCGACAGTCGGGAGCGTTGCGCAAGTGAGTTCAGCTTGATACAAGGCTTTGTTGCTGGTTTGCTGGCGTTCCCAAACCGTCGTATGAGAGCCATAACAGCCTGCCAACAGCAGGCTGAGTATCAGGGTGAGCCATTTGGTTGACATCGTTATGTGCTCAATAGTTAAGTGATATGAATGACTAGAAACGATACTCGAAATAGCGCGGGTTAGCTGTTGCATTCGGATAAACGTCTTCAGCATTCCCGCCAAAGGCGGCATTGTTGCCTCTAAACATGAGGCGCAATTTGCTGGGGTTGCCGATCCAACTACGCGGGAAGCTGAATTCTGCCGCTTGCCCGCTGATGGCATTGGTGGTGCTACCTTGCGGTGACCAGCTCCAGCTTTCACCATCACCGGTATAGCGCCATACCGTTTGGCCTTCGAGCATGTATTCAGCGCCTAGTGCATCGTTTTGGTAGCCAGTTGCGGTATTGTTGTCGGTATCCAGATAGGCTTGGTAGCCCCAGAAGCGCCCGGCATCAACGGCGTTAAGAGTACGGTAAGCGAGGTAAACATTGCTGGCATTGTGTGCCATCCAGCCTTCCTGCCAATCCAGAAGGTTGTTTGCCCCAGAAACGTCAGTTGGATCGAGTCCGAAGGAGGTTAAGGTGCTCCAATCGCTCAGATTGCCGTTAATGGTTAAGTTGCTGACAGGGTTGCTGATACCTGTTGTGCCACTGCCTGTGGGGGTGTGCATGTTGTAGGTAAAATAGCGGGTTGTTGCGGTGGTATTGAAAGCGCCATCGGGGTAGGCATCTTTGGCATCGCCACCAAACGCAGCGTTATTGCCCCAGAACATCAAGCGTAATTCATTGCTATTGCCTAACCAGCTACGTGGGAAGCTGAATTCTGCGGCATTGCCACTGGTTTGCGCGGTCATATTGCCTTGGTATGCCCAACTCCAGCTTGTGCCGTCGCCGGTATAACGCCACAGGTTTGCGCCTTCCACTAGGTAGTCCGCGCCCAATGCGCCGGTTTTGTAACCTGTGGTGGTGCTGGAGTCGGTATCCAGATATGCCTGATATCCCCAGAAACCGCTGGTGTCGATATTGCCTTTGGTTTTGTAGGCAAGGTAAATACGTTCCGCATCGTTGGCTGCCCATGCTTCTAGCCAGTTGAGTTTATTGTTAGTGCCGGTCACGTCATCGGGGTCAGCGCCAAATGATGTCAGGCTTGCCCAGTCGTTTAGGTTGCCGTTGACGCTGATACCGCTGGCATTATTCGACACCGTGCCAGTTGCCGGTGGCGGAGGAGGTGGTGGTGGGGGCGTAGTGGTATCCGCTGTGGTTTCGGTGCTATTGCTCAGGGGGTTTTTGTCATGCCAGTCACGCGGAATGATACGGATATGGCTCCAGTGCGTATCCATACGCGGTGCATCTTCGGCACGGGGCATGTGGTAAAACGTGGTGGAAGGCCACACCACAATGTCTTGCCCGCTAAGGCTTTCACCATTCACAAACGCACTGAGGTTTTCCGCACAGGCGTTGGTCGTCGGGTTGTGGGAGGCGAATAATTCACAGCTTTTTTGCTTGGTGACGTAGAAATCGTTGTGGGTGAAGGGTTCGGTGCTGGGGCCTACATCGCGTTGCACCGATTCGGGGAGCTGAATCTCGTAGGAGAGTGGCAAACCTTTGGCATTTTTCAGTGTGGTATCGACGACGCGCCATGCCCGTAATTGGGCGGGGTCGACGGAACGGGCGGCTTCGGTGGTAAAGCGTGTGGTGGTGCGGGTCATTTTGCCTGCATTTTGGCTGTAGTTGATTTCTTCGACAGCATCATCATTGCCGGTGCCGCCGAGGTCGAAGTCCAATTTCCAGAAAAAATTGTGTAAGTGGGCAATGCCGACTTTATTGCTTTCCAAAAGCCAGCCGTGTTGGGCAATGTTACTCGCGCCAAAACGTTGCAGAGCGCCGGTTGCACCGATGCCGGGTTCGATCGCGCCGTCATCCAGAAAGCGCCATTCGGGGATGTAGTTGTACGCGCCGATAGCGGAAACGCTGAACAAACTGAGGGCATCGCCTTGCAAACGGTCATTGTCGACGCTGTAAGCATCGTCGCGGGGTGTGACTTGTTTGCACAGCACATTTTTGCCGGAATAGCTGAGCAGTTGCCCGCCAACGCATTCTTGCGCCGTCAATGCAGACATGTAGTTATTGCCTAAGCCATAGTCAGAAACGTCATGGTAGCGTGCGCCATTGTCGTCGTAGGGTACGTGAATTTGTGCCACGGCTGCTTGATACAGCACCATGCGGCGCGTGCCGTTTTTGGGGGTGTAATGGATGTGGTGCAACACAATGCCTTCGCGGTTGCGGTGTTCCCAGCACATATCCCAGCGCGATTGATTGGGGAGTGTGGTGTCAACGTAATACTGATCGGCGCAAAATTCGGCGGCTTGTACGTCGTTGGGTAAACCATTGCCGAGTGCCAGCAAAACGGTGGCGGCATACGCATAAACTGATGGTTTCATTGTTATCGTTCTCGCTATCAGAAGGGGTTGGTGGAATGCCAGTCACGTGGCAACAGTTGGAAACTGCTCCACACCGTGCCAATGCGATTGCTGTCTTCGCTGCGCGGAAGGTGGTGGTAACTTTGTTTGTACCACACCACAATGTCTTGCTGATTGAGGCTCTCACCGTTAACAAATTGGCTGACGTTGGCAGTGCAATTGCTGGTGGGGTTATTGGCAGCGTATTTTTCACAAGCGTTGTAGCGGGTGAAAAACACATCATGCGCCAGCCAAGGGGTATTGCTGCTATTGGCGCGGCTGTGGTCGTAACGGTTGGGTATCAGCTCGTATGAAAGTTGCCCAACGCTGCCATTGGTGAGAATGCCATCGCGGATGCGCCAGAAACGTTTGGTTTCGGGGTCAAAACTGCGCCCGGTTTCGGTGTTGAGCGGGGCAATGGTTTTGGTTTTGCGTAAGCGATCCGCACTGGGGGTGCTGCTGATTTCTTCCACTAGGTCATTGGTAGAGGTGGTGTCGAGGTCGAAATCCAGCCGCCAGAGCGCATGATCGGTAAAACCCGTGGCGACTTTGCCGCTTTGCATGGCAGGCCAGCCGTATTGGGCAGCACTGGCATCAACGACGGGTAATTCGCCGCTTAAACCAAGGCTGGGTTCAATCGTGCCGTTTTCGTAAAAGCGCCAGCGCACGGTGTAATTGCGCGAGCCGATTTGTGAATGGCTGCTCAATTCCCACAATTGTCCTTGGCGTTGGGTGGTGTATTTATAGGAATAACCGTGGTCGCGGGTGGTGGCACACAATACATTGCGCCCGCTGGCAGCTTGCAACGTGCCGCCGCTGCAATCGGCAGTGTTGAGGGTTTGCAGATTATTGCCGCCGAAACCGGCTTCGGTGCTCAGAAATAAAGGCGCAATCGCGCCGTCGTCAAGGGCGGTTTCCAGTTGGGAAAGCGCGGCTTCGCCCAGTACACGCCGTGCGGGGTGGTTGGGAGCTTTGTAGGTCACTTGTGATAAGACAATGCCTTCGGCTTGGCGGGGTGTCCAGCAGAGATTCCAGCTTGCACCGGAGGCGAAGGTTTTGCTGAGCGTTTGCCCGGTGCAGGCAGTGCTAGGGGCAGCAAACGCGGGTTGTTGCCAAGCGATTAGCAGACTGAGTGCCAGCAGGGGAGTGCGGTATTGCATGGTGGGATTCCCTTAGAAGCCGATGTTTTGCGTAATGACACCTGCGGACAGGTTGACGATGGGGCTGACTTCAAATACCACCGAATCGGCGGTGTAGAGCAGCACTTGGGCGCAACGCTGTAAGCCGCATTGCTGAGACGCGGCATTAAGCTGTTCGGGCAAGCTGGAGGCGTGGAAGACGAAAGCTTTGACCTGCAATTGCTGTGCAGGATTGCTCAAGGTTTGCCCGGTAATGCGCTTGAATTCGGCATCCAATAGGCTGCGTTGTTCGTCATCGGCAAAGATGAGGGCGGAGGCGCGTTGCAATTCGTTGGTAGTCAGCGGCAGTTGCAGGTTTCGTTCACGTCTGCGGGAAATCACTTGGTTGGTGTCGAGGTCAATCACATCAATAATGGTTTCATTGGTGCTGTAGTCGTAGGTGTAGACATCGGCTAAGCGAGCGGTTTGGCCTTTGGCGTTGGGATGACGTTCGACCAGTAGCAATTCTGGCGCGGGTATGTTGGCGTTATTGGTTGTGGTGCTACGGATAGTGGAGACGGGGGTGGCAGCATTAGCTCGCTGGGTGGCACGTGCTATTTCAGCCGCACTCAGCGGGTCAAGATTGTTGGCGGTGGCTGGTAGCGCACAGAGCAGTGTGGCGCAATGCAGCAAGGTGCGTAGTGACAGGATCTTAGGCATGACTGAAACCGTTATTATGTAAATGTGGGTATCAGTCTAAGAATATGAAGGGCTGGTCATCTAGTGTGCGGATGCCAGCCCATTTTATTTTTATGATAAACGGTAAAAAATCTTATTTTGCTTTGTCAGCGGCTGGTTTTGCTGCATTCAAAACCATCAAAATATTGCGCCCGTGATCCAAAAGATGGAGTTGTTCGCGGGTGACGGCATATTTGTTGGCTTTTTCCAATTGCGCAAAAAACTGTTGCTCCAATGCATTTTTGTCATCGAGGCAAGCCATTTTGGTTGCACCTACCGCACTAGTGGTGAAAATGCCATCGCTGCTGCTGGTGTAATTCCCGAAAAATTGGTTACAACCGGAATAGCCATTCATGCGTGTGTCATCAAACTGAATCGTGGGTAATTTGTCGGTGGTGACGGGTTTGCCATCCAAGGTTTTCAGTGTCCAACTAGTATTTGCCAACGTCATGCCCGGCGCGGGTTCTCTGGCGTCAAAACTACAGGCAGAAATGATGCTCAAAAATACCAGTGCACTGATGATTTGCCCTGTTAATGAGGAAAAGAATACCTTGAGCATGGTCTAACTCCTAAGTGCTGTGTTGTTATGGTTATGTAGAGATCTGAAACAGAAAAAAGTTGCAACAAATAATGCTCCCGCAAGCACTCATCACGCAAAATGAACCGATGAGTTGTATGATGAGCTTATTTGCGGAGAAAAGTCATGAGCAAGAACCCTGAGGAAACACTGGGGCAACTACTAAAGCGTGCAAAAACCCTGCAACTGGCAACCTTGGATGCACTGGGTGAGCCTTCGATCAGTTATGCGCCATTCGTGCAGGATGACGCGGGGCATTTTTATATTTTCGTGAGTTTGTTATCCAGCCATACGCAGGAAATCTTGCAACATCCGCCATTGTCGATTTTGCTGATTGAGGATGAGCAAGAGGCGCGGCAAATTTTTGCACGTACTCGTGTGACGTACCGCTGTGTGGCAGAGGTCGTGGCGCGGGAAGCGGCGGAATATGCATCGCTATTGGATGCGATGGAAGTGCGCTTTGGCAATGTGGTGGGCTTGCTGCGCGGCTTGGGGGATTTCGTGATGTTTCGGCTGGTTCCGCAATCCGGGCGCTTCGTGATGGGGTTTGGGCAGGCGTTTGTGCTGACGGGGGAGGGCTTGCGTGAGTTGCAGCATATCGGGCCGGGGCAAGCCTGAACATTGATCTGGTTTTGCAAATGTAAAGTTGTACTTTAGAAAATCTAAAGTCTCACTTTGAATTTGCAAGCGTTTACTTGGGTTAAGGGGATTGATTTGTTCCTGTTCAAAAAACTGTTGTCTAACGCCATTATGCCGCTGTCGTTATGTGTGTTGTTGCTACTGATCGGCTTGGTGCTGCTGTGGTTTACGCACCGGCAGAAAACTGGCAAGGTTTTGGTCACGGTGGGTTCGGTATTGTTGCTGGCAGTGAGCTATGGTTGGGGGTTTGCGCCTGCTTTGAAAGCGTTGGAGCGCGAATATCCACCCGTGATTGCAGCGGCGGATGCCAAATGGGTCGCCGTGTTGGGCGGTGGTACATTTTCTGACGCGGGAATTCCGCTCCATGCGCGTTTGAGTGAGGCATCATTGGGGCGCTTGGTGGAAGGGATTCGTTTGTATCGGCAATTGCCGGGGGCGAAATTATTAGTTTCCGGCGGGCAGGTGTATGGCTCTGGTTCGGATGCGGAATCCATGCGTGAACTGGCGGTGTCACTGGGAGTCAATCCCGCCGATATTCGGGTGGATGAGGAGTCGCCAGATACCGAAACCCAAGCGCTCATTATTCGGCAAATGGTGGGTGATGACAAAGTGCTGCTTGTAACATCAGCGTCGCATATGCCGCGTGCGGTGGGCTTGTTCAGGTTGGCGGGGGTGAATGTCGTGCCTGCGCCAACGCATTATCTCGCGCAAACGAATGCAGGGTGGCAACCGGCTGATCTATTCCCTGATAGTGATAATGTGCTGATGGCACAACGGGTGGCGTATGAGTACCTGGGGATTGTTTGGGCGAAGTTGCGGGGGATTATCTAAGTTCGTAATCACTTGAGTAATGTGTACAAATGGCGTACAGTTATCTGTATTGTATGATCTTGGGGATTACTTATGATCGCTGCTGTTGAAGCCATTAAACAGGAAAGAATGCATATTCGCGTTGATAGCTTGGTAAAGCGTAAGCTAGAACGGGCGGCATTCTATACCCATAAAAGTTTGTCTGAATTTGTCTTAGCGCAGGCGTTAGTGTCTGCCGAGAAGATTATTCAGGAACATGAGGCTATCAAATTATCCGAACAAGATTGGGAGGTATTTTTGGATGCCTTGGAAAATCCGCCACATCCTAATGCGTCTTTGCGCAAGGCATTTGCTTTGCATCAAAAGCATGTAAAGCAAAGGTAAAGCGCGTTGGATATAACCATTATGCCGCTGTCAAAGCAGCATCAGCGCGATGCCTTTACTTGCGGCGAGGAGTCTTTGGATCGTTACATCCAACGTTTTGCCAAGCAAAATATCAAGCAGCGAATTAGTCGCGTATTTGTTGCCAGCCCCGTTACTGAACCTGCTGGTATCGCGGGTTATTACACCCTGAGTGCGGATAGTTTGGCAGCGCAAGCCTTGCCTCCTGCGCGTCAGCGTAAATTGCCCCAACATCCTGTTCCCGTGGCACTATTGGGGCGTTTGGCGATAGCAACACCGTATCAGGGGCAGGGATTAGGGCAAATATTGGTGGCAGATGCCTTGCAACGGGTGGTGCGAGCCAGTCAGGTATTGGCGGTGTATGCGTTGATTGTGGATGCGTTGAATCCACGGGTAGCGGAGTTTTATCAGCGCTTAGGGTTTATTCCTTTGCCGAGTCAGCCGTTAAAGCTGTTTTTACCGTTGGATTCGGTTGCAGATTTAGTGGAGTAGCTGGGCGGTATTTCCGGTTTACTTTTTGTCATCTGCCTAAGCGCGATTTTTATCCTGCTCTCCGCTACAATCAACCCAACTTATCGACATGGGGAATGCCGGATGCCAACGCTTGAATACAGTGAGTGGATTGACACGATCACGCTCATCCTGACCGTTGCGGGTATCGTTTTGGGTTTTATTTACTTCCAAATCCTGCAAAATGCGGATGACCGCGTAGATTTGATTGCATCCTTGCGGGATGGAAAAGTCCGCCGTTTGTATCAGGGCGGCGTGAATTGGTTGCTGCGTGGCTTGCAAAAGCTCTACGGCAACAAAGACTCTTTGCAGGCGTTTAGTGTTTCTTTCCTGTTGTCCTATCTCTATCCCTTTCTGTTTTTTATCCTGACCTACAGCTATTTTGATGGTACGAACCTGTTTTCGGGCAAGGAACTGTTGCCTGCTGATTCTCCCTATCGCCCTTATTTCTTTCCCGGATTGGTGTTGTTCGCCCTTGTGATGTTTGTCGCTATCAAGTTTTTTGCAGGGAATAGCGACCGTGCCGATGTGTGGGGTAAGGCGCAATTGCAACGGCTGGGATTGCCATCAAATGTAGCGGACCAAGTGTGGCGAATGTTGATGGGCTTAGGGTGTGGCGTAATTTTGTATTGGGCTAACGGCAGTATTGGTTTTGCTGTGCTTAGTTTGATTTGGGGTTATTGGGTTGGCGCTGTCGCTGTCGCTTTCGCTGTCGCTGTCGCTGCCGCTGTCGCTGCCGCTGTCGCTGCCGCTGGCGCTGGCGCTGGCGCTGGCGCTGGCGCTGGCGCTGGCGCTGGCGCTGGCGCTGTCGCTTTCGCTTTCGCTTTCGCTGTCGCTGCCGCTGTCGCTGCCGCTGGCGCTGGCGCTGGCGCTGGCGCTGGCGCTGCCGCTGTCGCTGCCGCTTTCGCTGTATTGCAAGGTTGGAATGGGAATTATAACACGTCGTTGATGTGGATGTTTTTCTATCTGGCGTTGCCGCTGGTGAATGCATTGTTGGATTGGTTGTCTTGGTGGGTGAGTCGTTTCTTTCTGGAGCGGACAGCGCAAGAGTCGCGGGTGCGGGTGATTGTGCTGGATGTGGTGCTGGATTTCGGGGTGGCGGTGTTATTTATGCTGGCATTGTGCCTATTGCTGCCAGCGGGTGCGATCGTGCTGGATAGCTTGTATGCGGGCTGGGTGGATGTGAAATCAGGAGTTCCGGCACAAACGGGCTGGCAGGAATACGCGGTGTGGGCGCGGGATGACCCGTGGGGCAAGGGCATCATGGTCACGCTGATGCTGGTGACGACGCTGATTCCGACGCTGCTGCATATTCTGCTGGGGTTGATGGCATTTTTCATCCACGGTTTCAAAGGTGCGGCACTGGCTGATTTTCTGGAACAGCCGCGTAAAAACTGGCGCGATGCTGTCGCCAGCTTTTGGATGTTTGGCTATGTTGTATTGGCCGGAGCCGCGTTGTGGGCAATGTATCAGGTGTTCCAGCACTTCACCCACTTGCCTATCGCACAATGGCTGTATCACTTCACGGGGTATTTCTATGACCTCCCATGACTTTGGCTCTTCCTCCTCCCCTGATAAGGGGAGGCTGGGAGGGGTTTCTTCTGATGGAGCGATTTCTCTTCACCCCATCGGCACCATCACTTCCCCCTACAAAGAAAAATTCGGCATCCCCCGCCAGCCCGGTTTGGTCACAGCCGCTCGTTCCACTCTCACGCTTTTGCCCCCGTACAATCTGCCCGAAACGGTGCGCGGACTCGAAGGTTTTTCCCACGTCTGGTTAATCTTTGTCTTCCACGGGACGCAAGCGCAAGGCTGGAAACCCACGGTGCGCCCACCGCGTCTCGGCGGCAATGCACGGCTGGGTGTATTCGCCACCCGTTCCACCTTCCGCCCCAACCCGATTGGTCTGACGGTGGCTGAGTTATGCGGGATTCAGGTGTCAGGGAGTAACATCACCCTCGAACTCGCTGGGGCAGATTTGCTGGATGGCACGCCGATTCTGGATATTAAACCGTACCTGCCGTATGCGGATGCCTTGCCGCAAGCGCGGGCAGGCTTTGCACCGGATGCGCCATTTGCGCCGCAGTCAGTGGTGTTTTCTGCCCAAGCCAGCCAGCAATGTGCGCAAAAACAAGCGCAATGGCATACCGATGTGCGTGTATTGATTGAGCAGATTCTGCGTCAAGACCCGCGCCCTTCCTACCAGCACGGGCAAGTGGTGGATAGGGTATACGCCATGCGCCTTTACGATTTTGATTTGCGCTGGCATTACACCGTTGCGGGTATTGAGGTGCTAGAATTAGCCGACCTTAAACCAGACACTTAAAACCATAACGAATGCATTATGTTGAAAAAATTATTCATCACCATCGGGCTGTGTGTGAGTCTGGGAGGCGTTAGTGCCGCAGAATCGCTTTTGCCTGTTCGCCCAGCACCGCAACCGGCTGAACTCACCCTGATTCGCCACCAACAAACCGCTGATTTGCCTGCTGATATTCAGGTTTTCATGCAGCAAGCCAAGATTCCCTCTGAAAACCTGAGTGTGTACATCCGCGATTTAAACGCCAACGTACCGATGGTGGTGCATAACGATAACGTGCCGCGTAACCCCGCGTCGGTGATGAAATTGCTGACGACTTGGACGGCACTCAAGTTACTTAGCCCCAGCTATACCTGGAAAACCGAAGCTTGGACGCGCGGCGAATTAAAAGACGGTATTCTTAACGGTGATTTGATTCTAAAAGGTTATGGCGACCCGTTTCTGACCGATGAAGCGTTTTGGCAATTGCTGCACGATTTGCAACTGAAAGGTTTGAAAGAAATTCGTGGGCAGTTGGTGGTGGATAACAGCTATTTCAACATTCCCGATTACGACCCGGCAGCTTTCGATAATGAACCGACCCGTGTCTACAACGCCCAGCCGTCGGCGCTAATGTTTAACTTTCAGGCGAACCGTTTTCTATTGGAAGCCGACCAAGCCACGGGCAAAGTGGGGATTACGCCGTTCCCGCTGATTCCCGGTTTGCAATTGGACAATAGCATGGTGTTGGCAAAAGGCGGTTGCCGCAAGGGGCATTACCAGCCGGACTTTACGCCAACAGCCACGGCGCTTAAGGTTTCCGGTGCGTATTCGGCAGATTGCGGGAAAAACTTTGTGCTGCGGGTGTTGTCCACCCCTGAGGAGCATGTCTTCAATGCGTTTCGGGATGTGTGGCAGTCGCAAGGCGGCAAGTTCAGCGGCACGTTGCAAAGCGGGCAGGTGCGGGAAGGCGACGTGTTATTGCATACGCATGAATCGCGTACTTTGGGGGAACAAATCCGCTTCATTAATAAGTGGAGCAATAATGTGATGACGCGCAATGTGTTCCTCACCATCGGCGCGAAAGTGCTGGGAGCGCCCGCGACGCTGGATAAAAGCCGGATGGTGACTGCCGAGATGCTCAAAAAAGCCGGTATCGACTACACTGGTATGGTAGTGGAAAACGGTTCCGGCTTATCGCGCAGTGAACGTGTCAGTGCTAGGCAGTTAGGCGCGTTATTGGAGATGGCATGGCGTGACCCGTATATGCCGGAATTCATGGCGTCGTTACCGCTATTGGGTGAAGACGGCACACTGGCAAGCCGTTTCAAAGACGATGATTTACGCGGGCGCAGCCACCTGAAAACGGGGACGCTGAAGGATGCCACGGCTATCGCGGGGTATATGTTGACCCGCAGCGGTAAGCGTCTGGTCATCGTGTTGTTGCATAATGGTCGGGAAGCACAGGGTAGCGGACGGCGTTTGCAGGATGCTTTATTGAAATGGGCATTCGAGCAATAAGTAATATCGCAAGCAAAACATAAGGATCAGGAAGCGGCAGCATGAAAAAAATCATTTGGGGCTTATGCTTGTTAGGCGCAAGTGCACCGGGGTCTGCCGCTTTTTTCCAACAAACGGAAGAGGAAGCGGCGGCTGAAGCGGAATCTCCCGTTAAGGTGACGGTGCAGGGTGCAGACACGGCGCTGGCGGATAATTTACGGGCTTTTATGCCTTCCTTGCGCAACCTTAAATGCGACAGTCCTAGGGATAGGGTGCAACGTTTTATCGAATCTGCCGAAGAAAAATTATATGAAGGCGCGGAGGCGATGGGCTATTACAGCGCTCGTTTCAACGTTACCTCTGTGCAACAAGGTCAGTGTTTAGCCTTGCATGTGGCGGTGCAACCCGGCGAGCCAGTGCGGGTTACTCGCATTGATGTGCAGGTGACGGGGGTGGGTAAAGATTTGCCAGAATTCCGCAGGATAACTGCCGTTTTGCCTTATCAGCAAGGTGATGTGCTGGTGCATCAACGATACGAAGATTTCAAATCCAGCCTCAGCAGTACCGCCAATCGCTTGGGGTTTTTCGATGCGGAGTATTTGCTGCGGGAAATTCAAGTAGACCCTGATACTCGCCAAGCGCAAGTACGCTTGCATTTTGAAACGGGTAAACGTTACCAAGTAGGCAAGGTCAGGGTGGAACAGGATGTATTGGCAGAAAAATACCTGAACCGCTATTTGCGCGTGCGTGAGGGCGATACCTACAACGCTGAAAACTTGCTGAAACAGCAGCGGATTTTGGAAGGCAGCGGCTATTACAGTGAAGTGCAGGTCAGTGGTGCTTACCAACAAGCAGAAAATGGCAGTGTACCCGTGGGCATTTCCGCTGAACGCCGAAAACGCTACACCTACAGCGGGCGGGTGGGGTATGGCACGGATACGGGGTTTCGAGTCGAAACGGATATGGAAGCCCATTGGGTTAACAATAAAGGCCACAAATTCAATGCGAAAGGTGCGCTGGCTCAAAATGAACAGTCCGTTGAAGGCACATACAAAGTGCCGTTATGGGAGCCTGAACACGAATACGCCAGCTTGTCCGGCGGGGTGCGTTATACCGATAACAACGGCATTGAGAGCGAAGCATTTAAAGTGGGTGTGGACTATAACCGCCGCAATGACCATGATTGGCAGCAAACAGTATTTGTCAATTACCTCGATGAAACGACACGTGTCAACAGTGGGGAAGAAACGCGCTCCCAACTGACGCTTGGGGGTGTTCGGGTTAAAAAGACCAAAACCAACGATTTACTGTTTCCGACACAAGGTTGGCAAGTAGCGGCAGAGATACAAGGTGCCGCCGAAGGAGTCTTAAGTGACCAAAGTGTTCTGCAAGGTAAGCTCAACGGTAAATACCTGCATACCCTCGAAACAGGTGGCAAGCTGATTTTGCAAGGTGCTGCTGGCTCGACGCTGACCAATGAGTTGGATGAAATGCCCAAATCCCTACGTTTTTTTGCTGGTGGGCAAAGTTCAGTGCGGGGTTATGATTTTGAGTCTTTGGGGGGAACGAATGCGGCGGGCGATGTCGTAGGGGGGAAGCACTTGTTAACGACCAGTGTTGAGTATGATCGCCCAGTGGTAGATAACTGGAGTGCGGCTGCTTTTGTAGATGCAGGCGATGCTTTCAATGATGCTGCTAATATGTCCATGAACGTTGGCGCTGGCTTCGGGGTACGTTACAAATCGCCGTTGGGGCCGATACGTGCGGATATTGCAGCGCCTAAGGACGATCTTGGGGATGTGCATTTCTATTTCAGTCTGGGGCCTGACTTGTGAATCAATGGCTGAAACATTTATTGGTTAACCCGTTGCTGGTGATTTTCCTGCTGCTTTTGCTGGTAGGGGGGAGTGTTGCGTTTCTGGCGCTTTCCCAAACGGGTACACGTTTTCTGGTGAATAATGCGCATTATTTGGTTTCAGGGTTGGAGATGGAGGGGGTGGAAGGCACGTTAGCAGCGGGGCTGAACGCGGGTCGCATCCGTTGGGAGAGTGAGAGTGCCACCTTGGAAGCCAGTAGTGTGGCGGTGGATAGTCAGGTCGAGGTTGCTTCACCACCGGCATTGTGGGTGAGGCGTTTGCATGTGGATAAGTTGGTAATCCGTTTGCCAGCTAGTCAGGAGGAAGCTGAAGCATCGCAACCCTTTGAGTTAATGTCGATTCGCTTGCCGCTAACTGTTGATGCGCGGCAAATTAGCATTGACGAACTGGAGGTTTGGCAGGGTGAACACCCGCTGCGCTTACGTGACGTGCAAATGGAAGCGCGTGCACGCGAGGGGCAGTTGCACGTCGAGAAGTTGCAAGCGCAACTTTACGATGCGCAAGGTAAGGTCGATGTGGTACTGGATGGGAGTATGGCGTTGGCTCAGCCTCATGCTTTGGCTTTGAATGTGGCGGTGGATGCCGCTAGTGATACGTGGGGAAGCGGTACGGCTAAGGCCAAAGTGGGTGGGGAGTTATTGCAATACACGCTCGGTCTGGAGGCTGATTGGGCTTACGCTGACTACCCGCGTTATCAAGCACAGTTACAAGGCAAAGGCTCGTTTGCTGAGCTGGTGATTGACAAATTGCGGCTCAATGGCGAAGCAGGCGAGTTAAGTGCTGCTGGGCAGTTAGGCTGGCAAGATGCCTTGGTATGGGAAGCCGATGTGGAGGGACATCAGTTAAACCCCGCTCATTTTCTCAAGGAATGGCCTGCTAATCTGGGTGTGGCGCTACGTTCCAGTGGTTCGTTGCATCAGGGTAAGCTGCAAGCGGCTACCTTGGACGTGACGCGCTTACAGGGGAAATTGCGGGAATACCCCGTCGATATTCAAGGGCAGGGCGACTGGAATGGCAAGGTGGTTGATCTGCGTGCTTTGGACGCCAAGATCGGCGATAACCGTTTACAGGCAAACGGCAATGCCAGTGATCGACTCGATATCAACTGGCAGGTAAATGCGCCCAAATTGGCACAGCTTGATCCCCGGATTCGTGGGACAGCCAAGGGCAATGGTACGTTACGTGGTTTATTGGATGGCTCGCAATTGCAATTAGAGGTGGTGGAACTTGCGGGTAATGTCGAAGGTTACGACTTGCAGGCTAAGGGTAAGCTTGATTGGGGTGATGCAAAGTTGGCTGCACAGAACGTGGTGCTTCAGTCAGGTGCTAACCGAGTGGAGGTGTCTGGGCAGGCAACAGAACCATTCGATTTGCGTTGGAAAGTGGATGCTAAGAATCTTGCTAAGGCGTGGAAGGGTCTAGAAGGCAGTTTACAGGGTGAGGGTGTTTTCAAAGGAAAGTTGGAAAAGCCAGAAATTCAGGCGGATTTGCAGGGGAGCAAACTTCGCTATCAGGATTACCGTTTGGGCGCAGTAGATTTGCAAGCAAGGCAAGTTGCTGAACGTTATGAGTTGCAAGGTACGCTTAAGGATTTTCAAGCCGGTGAAACGCTCATTAAGTCTGCCAGGATTGATGGACAGGGGACGATAGAGCGTCATCAGGTGACGGCTCAGGTGATGCATGAGGCGGGTAAACTGGAGATTGCGGCAAGTGGTGGTTGGCAAAATGGGCAGTGGCAGGGAACGCTTCCTAAGCTTGCGCTGCGGGATACGCCAGCAGGCAACTGGGATATGGCAGATCCGATTAATCTACAAGTTTCTGATAAAGCGTTGAGCAGCTCTATGATTTGTTTAAATAATCGGGGGGCGCGTGCTTGTGGTAAACCGGCTTGGATGCCCGCGACAGGTTTTAGCATCGCTGGTAATTTGCGGCAGATTCCTCTGGTGATGTTGCGCTCGTGGTTGCCGGAAACCTTAAGTGTAGAGGGTGTCGCCGACGCTGATTACCGTTTTGAGCAGCGCGGTGGGAAGCCACAGGCGAGCGTGGCAGTGCGTTTGCCTGACAGTTCGGTAAAGTTGCGGGGTAACAAGGGGAAGGTGGAAACCTTACAGTACACCAGTACCCGTGCCGATTTGAGTCTCAATGACCGTCAAATGGATGTGCAAGCGCAAGTGGATTTGGTGCGCTATGGGCAGTTACGGGCTGATGGGCGGATTGATTTGTCGCCGTTGGATGGTAATCATCGTATCAATGCGCGGCTGAATGCGGCGCTGCCGGATATTGCTTGGTTGGAACGTTTTTCCCCACAGATTGAGCGCTTACGGGGCAGTGTGACAGGGGATGTGACGCTAACAGGGTTGCTTAAAAAGCCGGTTGTGAATGGGGGTGTAAAGCTGACGGGGGGGCAGGTACATTTACCTGAAGCGGGCGTGACGCTGGAGGCAATTATCCTTGATATGCAAGCCCGTGGTACAGAGCGTGCGACCATTAAGGGTTCGTTGCGGGCAGGAGCGGGGATGATGACGGCTAATGGGGTGTTGTCATTGGCAAATTTACCGCATTGGCAGGCTGATGTAGCGTTGCAGGGTAATAACCTGACCTTGATGGATACGCATGAAATACAGGCATTGGTTTCCCCGGATTTGAGCATTCAAGCTAGTCCTGCGGATGTGTCGATCAGTGGTTCGGTATTGATTCCTGAGGCGACGGTTAGTTTGCGGGAAATTCCGCAGACGGCCAGCGCCCGTTCGGATGATGTGGTCATCGTGGGGCGTTCTGCTGCCGAAACAGGAGGAAGTGGGCAACCCCAGGTTTTGGTGAAAGATGCGCCATTGAATATCAAGCCAAATGTGGTGATTGAGCTGGGCGATAAAGTGAAGTTTAATGGATTTGGCTTGGATGCACGTTTAATCGGTAAGCTACGGGTGCTGCGTACTCGCCAGGATATTATTGCTGAGGGTGTTTTAAGCGTTGTGGACGGGGTTTATAACGCGTATGAACAACGTTTGGCGATTGAGCGTGGGCGTTTGATTTTCAACGGCCCGCTCAATAATCCGGGGTTGGATGTGAGGGCAGTGCGTGAAGTGGATGAGGGCGATATTAAAGTGGGTATTGCGCTAGCCGGTACGGTGCAGCAGCCGGAGTCGACGTTGTTTTCCTCACCGCAGCAAACGCAAAGCGATACCTTGAGTTATTTGTTAACAGGGCGAGCCATGTCTAGCCTTAGCGGTGAACAGTCCTCTTTATTAATGGAGGCCATTACTGGTCTGGGGATTGCTGGTGGGGAAAACCTCGCACAACGCTTGGGCGGGAGTCTCGGTTTGGATGAGGTTGGGTTGAAAGCTAAAAATGGTAATTTTGACCAGAGTGAATTGGCGTTAGGTAAGCGTTTGGGTGCACGTTTGTATGTGCGTTATATTGTTGGTTTGTTTGATTCGCTGCAACGGGTAGCCATTACTTATCAAATTAACAAGCATTTACAGATTGAGGCGCAGGCAGGTCTTCAGCAAGGTGTCGATTTGATTTACAGGATCGACACCGATAAGGGATTATTAAAACGCTGATGGTTGAGCTTAGCAGCCACGTCCGATAGCGTAGTAGGTGATGCCTTTTTTCATCATTTGTTCGGGTGAGTAGAGGTTGCGCCCATCCACAATCACTGGGTCTTTCAGTTTGGTTTTGATCGTATCAAAGTTGGGGCTGCGGAATTGTTGCCATTCAGTGACGATTACTAGGCAATCTGCGCCATCCAGCGCGTCATCAGCGGTTTTACACAGTGTTAAGTCGTCCCGTTGACCGTAGAGGCGGGTGCATTCTTCCATCGCTACTGGGTCAAACGCTTGTACCTTCACACCTTGTTTCCATAAGGTTTCCATGAGTGTGCGGCTAGAGGCTTCGCGCATATCATCGGTGTTGGGTTTGAAGGCCAGACCCCAGAGTGCTACGGTTTTGCCTTCGAGGTTCGCACCGTAATGCTTTTGTAGTTTCTCGAAAGGTTTGTCCTTCTGGCGGTAGTTAACCGCTTCGACCGCAGACAATAATTCAGCGTTGTAGCCGATTTCACGCGCAGTACGTTCCAATGCTTGTACATCTTTAGGGAAGCAAGAGCCGCCATACCCGCAGCCGGGATAGATGAAGTGGTAGCCAATGCGGGGATCTGAGCCGATTCCAATCCGTACTTTTTCGATGTCAGCCCCTAATAATTCAGCCATGTTTGCCAGTTCATTCATAAAGCTGATTTTAGTGGCAAGCATGGCGTTTGCGGCGTATTTGGTGAGTTCTGCTGAACGGATGTCCATGACTACCAGACGGTCGTGGCTGCGGTTGAAGGGGGCATATAATTCACGCATCAGTTCGGTCGTGCGTGGGTTATCTGTGCCTATCACAATGCGGTCAGGTTTCATGAAATCGTCCAGCGCAGCCCCTTCCTTGAGAAATTCGGGGTTGGATACCACGTCAAATTCGGTATTGAAAGCACGCTGTTCCAGAACTTCCTGCATGGCAGTTCTTACCTTATCAGCCGTTCCAACGGGTACAGTGGATTTATCCTCGACGATACGGTAGCCATCCATGTGCTGTGCAATCGAGCGGGCAACAGTCAATACATAGCGCAAGTCGGCAAGTCGGCTGAACCATCTTCGTCGGGTGGTGTGCCAACTGCAATAAATTGGAATAAACCATGTGCAACGCCTTCGGCTGCTGAGAGGGTGAATTTCAGGCGACCAGCCGCGATGTTCGCCTGTACCATTTTATCGAGACCTGGCTCGTGAATAGGGATTTCTCCATTCAATAACATGGTGATTTTACGCTCATCAACATCGACGCAGAGTACGTCATTGCCAACTTGTGCTAAGCACGCCCCTGTCACTAGGCCAACATAGCCTGAACCGTAAATTGTAACTTTCATTGATGGTTCCTGAAATAAAAAATGGATTTTTGTATGCGATACGCATTATGATTGATCGCGCTAATTTTTGTAACAATTAAGCCGACAAACTTACTAGTTTAGCCGTCGAAAATTAATAACAAAATTCTGCTTTTTCAAGGTTGACATTGACGAGTGATTCACTCAAAATGCCGTCCTTTCCAGTTGGAGGGGTTCCCGAGCGGTCAAAGGGGACAGACTGTAAATCTGTTGGCTCTGCCTTCGAAGGTTCGAATCCTTCCCCCTCCACCATATTATTTTGGTTTGCACGTTCAGCTTGATTTATAGCGTCATGCTATGCCGTGCGGGCACACGACTTCAGGCGGGTGTAGTTCAATGGTAGAACTTCAGCCTTCCAAGCTGATTGTGTGGGTTCGATTCCCATCACCCGCTCCAATTTCTGGCTGAGTCGTTAAAATGGTTTTGCTCTCATAGCTCAGGTGGTAGAGCGCATCCTTGGTAAGGATGAGGTCGGCAGTTCGACTCTGCCTGAGAGCACCAATTATTCAGGAATTTAACGGGAAGTTATCGATCATGGCAAAAAGTAAATTTGAGCGTAATAAAACGCACGTAAACGTCGGTACAATCGGTCACGTTGACCACGGCAAAACCACGCTGACAGCGGCGTTGACAGTTGTTCAAGCCAAGAAATATGGCGGTGAGTCAAAAGCTTACGACCAGATCGATGCGGCTCCTGAAGAAAAAGCACGTGGTATTACCATTTCTACTGCACACGTAGAGTATGAGTCTGAAACACGTCACTACGCACACGTTGACTGCCCAGGTCATGCTGACTATGTTAAAAACATGATCACAGGTGCGGCGCAGATGGATGGTGCAATTCTGGTTTGTTCTGCTGCTGACGGTCCAATGCCACAAACACGTGAGCACATTCTGCTGTCTCGTCAGGTTGGTGTTCCATACGTTGTCGTTTACATGAACAAATGTGACTTGGTTGATGACGAAGAGTTGTTGGATCTGGTTGAAATGGAGTTGCGTGAGCTGCTGTCTAGCTATGACTTCCCGGGTGATGACACGCCAATCGTTAAAGGTTCTGCGCGTATGGCGTTGGAGGGCGATGAGTCTGATATCGGTGTTCCTTCTATTGGTCGTTTGATTGAGGCGATTGATACCTTTATTCCAGACCCTGTGCGTGCGATTGATGGTACGTTCTTGATGCCTGTGGAAGATGTGTTCTCCATCTCTGGTCGTGGTACGGTAGTAACCGGTCGTATCGAGCGTGGTGTGATCAAGGTTGGCGAATCCATCGAAATCGTTGGTATTCGTGATACTAAGTCCACTACTGTTACGGGTGTTGAAATGTTCCGTAAGTTGCTGGATCAAGGTATGGCGGGTGACAACGTTGGTTTGTTGCTGCGTGGTACTAAACGTGAAGAAGTTGAGCGTGGTCAAGTTCTGTGTAAGCCGGGTTCTATCAAGCCACATACTACATTTGAAGCAGAAGTTTATGTTCTGTCTAAAGATGAAGGTGGTCGCCATACGCCATTCTTTAAAGGCTACCGCCCGCAATTCTACTTCCGTACTACGGATGTAACAGGTGCTTGCGAGCTACCAGAAGGCGTTGAAATGGTTATGCCAGGTGATAACGTTAAATTGGTTGTTACCCTGATCAACCCAATCGCGATGGAAGAAGGCCTGCGTTTCGCTATCCGTGAAGGTGGTCGTACCGTTGGTGCTGGTGTTGTTGCTAAGATCATTGCGTAAATAATACCTTGTGTTTTGAAAGAGTAGAGAGTATCCTCTCTGCTCTTTCTTGCCTTTACAGGCCAATAGCTCAATTGGCAGAGCGGCGGTCTCCAAAACCGCAGGTTGGGGGTTCGATTCCCTCTTGGCCTGCCATCTTTATAGATGGCTTTGGATAATAAATTGTAGTTGTTGCTGTTAGGTTGTTCGCAGTGTGTTATCCAGAGTCATTCGGCTATCAGGTTTGGTAAAAATAAATGTCAGTACATACCGAAGAACAGGGTTCGTCGCTTGATACAGTAAAGCTTATTATTGCCGTTGCATTGTTGCTTGCGGGCATTGTTGGTTTCTACTACTTTGAGAATTGGCAGGGTCAGCCTGTTTCTGTTCTGTTCCGTGTGTTGGGTTTGTTGGTTATTGTTGGTGCGGGGGTTGCTGTTGCACTGTCGAGCCTTTCCGGTAGGCGGTTGTTGAGCTTCATGAGGGATTCGCGTCTCGAAGTTCGTAAAATGGTATGGCCTACCCGTGCCGAGACGCTTCAAACCACATTAATGGTGATGGTCATCGTCATAATCCTTTCCATTTTCCTCTGGGGTGTTGATTCCCTGCTTGGTTGGGGCGTTAAAAGTCTGCTTGGCGGAGGAGGTGTCTGATGGCAATGCGCTGGTATGTTGTACAAGCTTATTCTGGTTTTGAAAATCAAGTAAAGCGCTCGCTTGAAGAGCGCCTTGTGCGTTTTGGGTTGCAAGATGCTTTTGGGCGTGTGCTGGTTCCTACGGAAGAAGTCGTAGAGATGCGTGATGGTCAGAAGCGTAAAAGCGATCGTAAATTTTTCCCTGGCTATGTCTTGGTTGAAATGGAAATGAATGATGAAACATGGCATATGGTGAAAGAAACACCTAAAGTGCTCGGTTTCATTGGCGGTAAAGCAGATAGGCCAGCCCCTATTACGCAAAAAGAGGTCGATAACATCATGCGTCGTGTGGAGGAGGGGGCTGAAAAGCCACGCCCTAAAGTTCTCTTTGAGGCTGGTGAGGTCGTGCGTGTGACTGATGGGCCATTTAAAGATTTCAACGGCGTAGTCGAAGAAGTCAATTACGAAAAAAGCCGCTTGTTGGTGGCAGTGCAGATTTTTGGTCGCTCAACGCCCGTTGAGCTGGAATTCTATCAGGTCGAAAAAGCCTGATCAGATAATCACGGGGAGCCGTCAGGCGCTACTACCCATTTATAGGAAAGTATCATGGCAAAGAAAGTCATCGCTTTTATCAAGCTGCAAGTTCCGGCTGGTAAAGCAAACCCAAGTCCACCTATCGGTCCTGCACTGGGTCAACGTGGTCTGAATATCATGGAGTTCTGCAAAGCATTCAATGCTGCAACACAGAATCTTGAAGTCGGCCTGCCTACTCCGGTCGTTATTACTGCGTACAGCGATAAGAGCTTTACGTTTGTAATGAAAACAACACCTGCTTCTGTGTTGTTGAAAAAGGCCGCTGGCATCCAGTCCGGTAGTGCCAAACCTAACAGCAATAAAGTAGGCAAAGTTACGCTGGCGCAGTTGGAAGACATTGCTAAAGCTAAAACCCCTGATTTGACTGCGGCTAGTTTAGATGCTGCGGTACGTACTATCGCAGGCACAGCCCGTAGTATGGGTCTTGAAGTGGAGGGTGTGTAAGATGGCAAAACTAACCAAACGCCAAAAAGCAATCGCAGAAAAAATCGACCGCGCCAAGTCTTATGTTATAGCTGATGCGCTTGATACCCTGAAATCGCTGCCACGTGCGAAGTTTTTAGAAAGTGTTGATGTCAGTGTTAACTTGGGTGTTGACCCGCGTAAATCTGACCAAGTTGTGCGTGGCTCTACGGTACTGCCAAACGGCAACGGCAAAACAGTTCGCGTTGCAGTATTTGCACAAGGTGCAAATGCTGAGGCAGCGATGGCTGCTGGTGCAGATATCGTGGGTTTTGACGATCTTGCGGCTGAAATCAAAGCGGGCAAGATGGATTTTGACGTGGTTATTGCCAGCCCAGACGCGATGCGTGTGGTCGGTCAGTTGGGTCAAATCCTCGGTCCGCGTGGTTTGATGCCCAATCCTAAAGTTGGCACCGTAACCCCTGATGTTGCTGGTGCGGTTCGCAATGCTAAAGCGGGTCAAGTTCGTTACCGTACTGACAAGGCAGGTATCATCCATTGCTCCGTTGGTAATGTTGATTTTGATACTGACAAGCTGGTCGGCAATATCAATGCCTTGGTGGCGGATTTGGTGAAAATGAAGCCATCCACTTCCAAGGGTGTTTACCTGAAGAAAGTTTCTGTATCCACCACCATGGGTACTGGTTTGACAGTCGATAATTCATCACTGTCTTACTAATGGATTGGGGCGTTATCGCCCCATTCTCCGTTTCCAAGGATGGAAGCAGCCGCAAGGCAAAAAGATATACAGGACGTATGTCGTCAGAGACCGTAGGTGCTTTTTCGGAAGCTTAATGGTTCTGCATCTAATGTAGAGAACCTGCGCAGATGGCGTTCCCCGAGTCAGTAAGATGGTTTGGGACGCTGTTTCCTTCGCAAACCGGGATTCCGGTAAGTGATCGATAAATGGTGGATTATCCGCCAAACCAGGAGTAGATAACGTGGCATTAACACTGCAAGAGAAAAAAGAGATTGTCTCTGAAGTGGCCGCAGTTGCTGCAAGTGCTTATTCTGCGGTAGCTGCTGAGTACCGTGGATTGACCGTAGCTCAACTCACTACGTTGCGTCAAAACGCACGTAAGAATGGGGTGTACCTGCGTGTTGTGAAGAATAATCTGGCGCGAATCGCTGTTAAAGGTACTGCTTTCGAGTGTATCCAAGACGGTTTGGTTGGCCCGTTGGTATTGGCGTTTTCTCAGGAAGACCCAGGCTCAGCGGCACGCTTGATTAAAGACTTCAAGAAAGACAAAGCCAATGACAAGATGGAAGTAAAGTTTGTTGCTATCGACGGCAAAATGCTTCCTGCTGCTGAATTGGATCGTCTGGCGAAATTGCCAACTCGCGATCAGGCACTGGCCACCTTGGCTGCTGTCCTGCGTGCACCGTTGGATAAATTCGCTCGCACTCTTGCTGCATTGCGTGACCAAAAAGCTGAAGCCGCTGGCATTAGCTTAGATTGATTACTGATTTAGGTTTTGGAGAAACAAAATGGCTTGTACTAAAGAAGATATGTTGGAAACGTTTGCCAACATGACTGTGACTGAAATCGTTGACCTGATTTCAGCGATCGAAGAGAAATTCGGCGTAACAGCGGCTGTTGCTGTTGCTGCTGGTCCTGCTGCTGGCGGCGAAGCGGCTGCGGTAGTTGAAGAACAAACTGAATTCAACGTTGTAATGACTAGCTTCGGTGCTAACAAAATCAACGTTATCAAAGTAGTCCGTGGCGCAACCGGTCTGGGCTTGAAAGAAGCGAAAGACATGGTTGAAGGCGTTCCTTCCGTCGTGAAAGAAGGCGCAAGCAAGGACGATGCAGCTAAGTTGAAGAAAGAATTGGAAGACGCAGGCGCGACTGTCGAACTCAAGTAAGATTGAGAGAGAGCGTGTTGCGTAGCAATTAGTTCTTACATACCTTGTAGGCTGGCAGTGCACAAGTACTGTCGGCCTTTTCTCGCTTATTAGAGCGGGTGAAAAAATCCGGCAGTGTTGTTGTGAGCCGGGGTTCTGATTCCAGAGAGGAAAGACGATGGGACTGAGTTATACCGAAAAGAAACGGATCCGCAAAGACTTTGGGAAACGGCCGCAGATACTGGAAGTGCCTGACCTGCTTACCATTCAGTTAGACTCCTATCGACACTTCCTGCAACTGGAGAAACCAGTCGTAGAGCGCCGAGATGTTGGTTTGCACGCGGCTTTTTCTTCGGTGTTCCCGATTATCAGCTACAACAATTATGTTGCGCTGGAATATGTAGATTATCGTTTGGCTGAGCCTGTGTTTGATGTGCAGGAATGCCAGTTGCGTGGGTTGACGTTTGCTTCGTCCTTGCGCGTAAAATTGCGTCTGGTTATCTATGATAAGGACGCGCCTGCGGACGCCAAAGTGGTTAAGGCCATTAAAGAGCAGGACGTTTATCTCGGCGAATTGCCGCTGATGACGGATAAAGGCACATTTATTATTAACGGTACTGAGCGTGTTATCGTTTCTCAGTTGCACCGTTCACCCGGCGTGTTCTTTGAGCATGACAAGGGCAAATCCAATTCCGCTGGTAAGTTGTTGCACAGTGCACGTGTCATTCCTTACCGTGGCTCTTGGTTAGACTTCGAGTTTGACCCTAAAGATTCCATTTTTGTGCGTATTGACCGTCGCCGCAAATTGCCTGCGACTATCTTACTGCGTGCGTTAGGTATGCAGAACGAAGACATCCTGGATGTTTTCTTTGATAAAACCGCCGTGCATTTGAGCGACAGCTCCGTCGAAATGGAGCTGGTTCCAGAACGTTTGCGTGGTGAGTTGGCGTCGTTCGACATTATGTTGGATGGACAAGTTTTGGTGGAGACGGGTCGTCGTATTACTGCCAAGCATATCCGTCAATTGGAAAAATCTGGCCTGAACAAGTTGGTTGTGCCTAGCGAGTATATGAATGGCAAGATTCTGGCGCACAACATCATTGATTCCTCTACGGGGGAATTACTGGCATCTGCTAACGATGAAATTACGGATGCGTTGCTGGAAAAGTTACGTGACAATGATATCAAGGCATTCAATATCCTTTATACCAACGACTTGGATCGTGGCCCATTTGTCTCCAATACGTTGAAAATTGACCCAAGCACCAGTCAGTTGGAAGCGCAGATCGAAATTTATCGTATGATGCGCCCCGGTGAGCCACCGACAAAAGAAGCGGCAGAAAATCTGTTCAACAATCTTTTCTTCGTGGATGACCGTTATGACTTGTCCGGCGTTGGTCGGATGAAGTTCAACCGTCGTTTGGGACGTGAAGAGGCGACTGGTTCTGGTGTACTGGATCAGAATGATATTCTGGATGTACTGAAAAAGCTGATCGACATTCGTGATGGGCGCGATGATGTGGATGATATTGACCACCTCGGTAATCGCAGGGTGCGTAGCGTCGGTGAGATGGCTGAAAATGCCTTCCGTGTAGGTCTGGTGCGTGTCGAACGTGCGGTTAAAGAACGCTTGACGATGGCGGAAAGCGAAGGTCTGATGCCACAAGAGCTGCTGAATTCCAAGCCGGTTTCTGCTGCGATCAAAGAATTCTTCGGTTCTAGTCAGTTGTCGCAATTCATGGATCAGAACAATCCACTCTCTGAAGTTACCCACAAGCGCCGTATTTCGGCATTGGGGCCAGGTGGTTTGACCCGTGAACGTGCAGGCTTTGAAGTGCGTGACGTTCATCCAACCCATTACGGTCGTGTGTGTCCAATCGAAACGCCGGAAGGACCAAATATCGGTTTGATCAACTCGTTGGCGGTGTACGCACGTACCAATGATTATGGTTTCCTCGAAACACCGTATCGCAAGGTAATCGACAGCAAACCGACCATGCAGATTGATTATTTGTCAGCGATTGAAGAGTCCAACTACGTTATTGCACAGGCGAGTGCGGAATTGGATGAGGAAGGTCGTTTGTCTGACGAGTTCGTTTCTTGCCGTCATCGTAATGAATTTACCTTGAAGCAAGCGAGCGAAGTTCAGTACATGGACGTATCACCAAAGCAGATTGTTTCGGTGGCTGCTTCCCTAATCCCGTTCTTGGAACACGATGACGCGAACCGCGCCTTGATGGGTTCCAACATGCAACGTCAGGCTGTGCCTTGCTTGCGTGCGGATAAGCCTTTGTCTGGTACGGGGATGGAACGTGCGGTTGCGCAAGATTCCGGCTCGGCAGTATCGGCTCGTCGTGGCGGTATTATTGATTCCGTGGATGCAGGGCGTGTGGTTGTACGTGTTAATGATGACGAAGCGGACGAAGCACGCGGCGGTGTCGACATCTATAGCCTGATTAAATACACTCGCTCCAACCAGAACACTTGTATTAACCAACGTCCGATTGTCAGGGTTGGTGATGTAGTGGCGCGTGGTGACGTGTTGGCGGATGGCTCCTCCACTGACTTGGGTGAATTGGCGTTAGGGCAAAATATGTTCATCGCCTTCATGCCCTGGAATGGTTACAACTACGAAGACTCGATTTTGCTGTCTGAGCGTGTGGTTGACGAAGACCGTTATACGTCTATCCATATCGAAGAAATGTCTTGTTTGGCGCGTGATACCAAGCTGGGACCAGAAGAAATCACGGCGGATATTCCGAACGTGAGCGAAAGCTTGCTGGCGAAGCTGGATGAATGCGGCATTATTCATGTCGGTGCGGAAGTCAAGCCGGGTGATATTCTGGTTGGTAAGGTTACGCCGAAGGGTGAAAGTCAGTTGACTCCTGAAGAAAAATTGCTACGTGCGATCTTCGGTGAAAAAGCATCTGACGTAAAAGATACCTCATTGCGTGTACCAACTGGTATGGCGGGTACGGTTATCGATGTGCGTGTCTTTACCCGTGATGGTGTAGAGCGTGATGCACGTGCTCTGGCGATTCAGGAAGAAGATCTGAAGAAAGTCCGCAAAGACTTACGTGACGAACTGCGTATTTACGAGGCTGATATTTTCGACCGTTTTGCCAAGTTGGTGGTTGGTAAAGAAGCATTGGGTGGGCCTAATCGCCTGACTTCTGGCACAGTCGTTACTGAATCTTATCTGGATAATCTGGAGAAAAAGGATTGGTTCGCCATCCGTATGCAGGACGAGGAGGTGAATATTCAACTCGAGTCACTGTCTCATCAGATCGACGAGAAGAAAAAGCACTACGAAACCCGTTTGCACAAGCAACGTGACAAGCTCATGGCTGGCGATGACCTTGCACCAGGCGTGTTGAAAATGGTTAAGGTGTACATCGCGGTTAAGCGTCGGATGCAACCAGGTGACAAAATGGCGGGGCGTCACGGTAACAAAGGTGTGGTTTCTCGCATTGTACCAGTTGAAGACATGCCCTACCTCGCCAATGGTCAGACCGTTGACATCGTACTGAACCCGTTGGGCGTTCCATCCCGTATGAACGTTGGTCAGGTTTTGGAAACGCACTTAGGTTGGGCGGCAAAAGGTTTAGGTGAGAAAATTGCCCGCATGATCGACACTAAGGCGAAAGTGGATGAGCTGCGTCAATTCATCAGTGAAGTGTACGCAACCGGCGGCAACCCGAATCAGGATGAAGTCATTGCAGAACTGAGTGATGATGAGGTTGTGACGCTGGCGAACAACCTGCGTAAAGGTGTGCCGATGGCAACACAGGTCTTTGACGGTGCTGACGAAGCTGAAATTAAAGCTATGTTGCGCTTGGCTGACTTGCCTGAAAGCGGTCAAACCCAGTTGTGTGACGGTCGTACCGGCGATATGTTTGAGCGTAAAGTAACCGTTGGTTACATGCACATGCTCAAACTGAACCACTTGGTTGACGACAAGATGCACGCCCGCTCCACCGGCCCCTACAGCCTTGTTACCCAGCAACCGTTGGGTGGTAAAGCGCAATTCGGTGGTCAGCGTTTCGGGGAGATGGAGGTCTGGGCACTGGAAGCTTACGGTGCAGCCTACACCTTGCAAGAAATGCTTACGGTCAAGTCAGATGACGTGAACGGCCGTAACAAAATGTATAAAAACATTGTGGACGGCGACCACTTCATGGAAGCCAGTATGCCTGAGTCCTTCAATGTACTGATGAAGGAAATCCGCTCACTGGGGCTGAATATCGAACTGGAACGGGATTAACACAGGATTTTGGTGATGAAAGATTTATTGAATTTCCACAAGAAAGAGCAGGAAACCCAGGACTTTGATGCAATCAAGGTTGGTTTGGCTTCGCCTGAGATTATCCGTTCATGGTCTTTTGGCGAAGTCAAAAAGCCCGAAACCATCAATTACCGCACTTTCAAGCCGGAACGTGACGGTTTGTTCTGCGCCAAAATTTTTGGCCCGGTGAAAGACTACGAATGCTTGTGTGGTAAATACAAGCGTTTGAAGCACCGTGGTGTGGTGTGCGAAAAGTGTGGCGTAGAAGTTACCCAGACTAAAGTACGCCGTGACCGCATGGGTCATATTGATTTGGCAAGCCCGGTTGCGCACATCTGGTTTTTGAAATCTCTGCCATCCCGCATCGGTTTGTTGCTGGATATGACGCTGCGTGACATTGAGCGTATCCTCTATTTCGAGACTTTCGTAGTCACTGAACCGGGTATGACGACGCTAGAGCGTGGTCAATTGCTGAGTGATGAAGCGTATTTGGAAGCAGTTGAAGAATTCGGCGACGAGTTTGAAGCTAGCATGGGTGCAGAAGCCGTTTTGGAACTGCTGCGCTCCACCGATCTCAAAGAAGAGGTCGCGCGGATGCGTGAAGAAATCGCTGAGACGGGTTCTGAAACCAAACTAAAGCGTTTGGGTAAGCGTCTGAAACTGATGGAATCTTTCATCAACTCTGGCAATAAGCCTGAGTGGATGATTATGACCGTGCTGCCCGTGCTGCCGCCTGATTTACGTCCTTTAGTGCCGTTGGATGGTGGTCGTTTTGCCACGTCCGACTTGAACGATTTGTACCGTCGTGTCATCAACCGCAACAACCGCTTGAAGCGTTTGCTAGAGTTGAATGCGCCGGATATTATCGTGCGCAACGAAAAGCGTATGTTGCAAGAGTCGGTGGATGCACTGTTGGATAACGGTCGTCGTGGTCGTGCGATTACAGGTTCTAACAAGCGTCCGCTGAAATCTTTGTCAGACATGATCAAGGGTAAACAAGGTCGTTTCCGTCAGAACTTGTTGGGTAAGCGGGTCGACTATTCCGGTCGTTCGGTTATCGTGGTCGGACCTGCGTTGCGTTTGCATCAATGCGGTCTGCCGAAGAAAATGGCGCTGGAACTGTTCAAGCCGTTTATTTTCGGTAAGTTGCAGCGCCGTGGTTTGGCGACCACCATCAAGGCAGCGAAGAAGTTGGTAGAGCGTGAAACGGCTGAGGTGTGGGACATCCTCGCTGAGGTGATCCGCGAACATCCGGTCATGCTGAACCGTGCACCTACCCTGCACCGTCTGGGGATTCAGGCGTTCGAGCCGACCCTGATCGAAGGTAAAGCGATTCAGTTGCATCCATTGGTATGTTCTGCGTTCAACGCGGACTTCGACGGTGACCAGATGGCAGTACACGTACCCTTGTCACTGGAAGCGCAGTTGGAAGCGCGTACCCTGATGATGGCGACTAACAACGTTCTGTCACCGGCGAACGGTGAGCCGATTATCGTGCCGTCACAAGACATCGTATTGGGTCTGTATTATATGACCC
This sequence comes from Candidatus Thiothrix putei, assembly GCA_029972225.1. Taxonomy (NCBI): domain Bacteria; kingdom Pseudomonadati; phylum Pseudomonadota; class Gammaproteobacteria; order Thiotrichales; family Thiotrichaceae; genus Thiothrix; species Candidatus Thiothrix putei. Next base: position 3,628,036 of record CP124756.1, on the reverse strand, counting down.
GTGATGCGATCAACGCAAAAGGCGAAGGCATGATCTTTGCTGACCCGCAGGAAGTACAGCGTGCTTACGATACTGGCAATGTGTCATTGCACGCTAAAGTCAAAGTACGGATTACCGATAGCATCAAAGACGAAGACGGTGAATTCATCAAGCGCACCCGCGTGTTGGATACCACAGTTGGTCGTGCCTTATTGACTACGATCATGCCGGAAGGTCTGCCGTTTGAACTGTTTAATACGGTTCTGAAGAAAAAAGCGATTTCCAAATTGATCAACGAAGCTTACCGTCGTGTTGGCTTGAAAGCGGCGGTCGTGTTTGCTGACCAATTGATGTATACCGGCTACCGTTATGCAACTCGTGCGGGTGTATCGTTCTGCGCGGATGACATGATGATCCCGGAAAAGAAAGCCGGTTTGTTGGCAGAAGCCGAAGAGGCTGTTTTGGAAATCCAAAAGCAGTTTTCTAGCGGTTTGGTGACCCAAGGCGAGCGCTACAACAAGGTTGTTGATATCTGGGCGAGTACCAATGAAAAAGTCGCGAAAGCGATGATGGAAAAAATTGGTAAGCAGGAAGTTATTGATGCGGAAGGCAATTTAGTTTATCAAGAATCCTTTAACTCCATCTACATGATGGCGGATTCTGGGGCGCGGGGTTCTGCGGCACAGATTCGTCAGTTGGCAGGGATGCGGGGCTTGATGGCGAAACCGGATGGTTCAATCATTGAAACACCGATTACTTCTAACTTCCGTGAAGGTTTGAACGTCCTCCAGTACTTTATTTCGACGCATGGTGCGCGGAAAGGTTTGGCGGATACCGCTCTGAAAACGGCGAACTCCGGTTACTTGACGCGTCGTCTGGTTGACGTGGCGCAAGATATGGTCGTTACCATTGATGATTGTGGTACGACGCAAGGTATCAAAATGCGTCCGATCATTGAGGGTGGTGACGTTGTTGAAGCATTGGCTGAGCGCGTGTTGGGTCGTGTGGTTGCGCAAGATGTTACCCGTGGTGACGAGGTATTGATTCCCGCAGGCACATTCCTTGATGAGGCGTGGGTCAAGCAAATTGATGCGCTGGCGGTTGATGAAATCGTGGTGCGTTCTGCAATTACTTGTGAAACCCGTTACGGTGTTTGCAAGCATTGTTATGGACGTGATTTGGCTCGTGGTCACTTGGTTAGCAAAGGCGAGGCCGTCGGGGTTATTGCGGCGCAATCCATCGGTGAGCCGGGTACTCAGTTGACCATGCGTACCTTCCATATTGGGGGAGCTGCAAGCCGGTCGGCAGCAGAAAACAGTATTTCGGTGAAGTCAGGCGGTCAAGTTCACCTACTTAATGTCAAAACTGTGCGTAACAAAGATGGCAAGCTGGTGGTGGTTTCTCGCTCTGGCGAACTTGGCGTGGTTGATACCAGTGGACGTGATAAGGAACGCTACAAACTGACCTACGGTGCCATTCTCTCGGTTGAGCAGTATGGCGAAGTCGTGGCAGGTCAGGAAGTGGCAACGTGGGACCCGCATACTCACCCAATCATTTCCGAGGTGGCGGGTCAGGTCAGTTTTAGTGATTTCATTGATAATGTGACTGTCCAAACCAAAGTGGATGAGATGACAGGCTTGTCTTCCATCGAAGTGATGGATCCGAAGAATCGCCCTGCGGCGGGTCGTGAGCTGCGTCCGACAGTGCGTTTGCTGGATGAGCGTGGCGATAGCGTGTTCTTTGAGGGGACACGTATTCCGGTGCAATACCCATTGCCTGCTGGTGCCATTGTCAGCTCCACGAATGGTGCAACGGTACAGGTCGGTGAGGTTGTGGCACGTTTGCCTCAGGCATCTTCCAAGACGCGTGACATCACGGGTGGTTTGCCACGGGTTGCTGACTTGTTTGAAGCACGTAAGCCGAAAGACGGCGCGATTCTGGCAGAAAAAACCGGTACGATTTCCTTCGGTAAAGAAACCAAGGGTAAGCAGCGCGTGATTATCACCGGTGAAGACGGTGAGCATTACGAAGAGCTGATTCCCAAGTGGCGTAATCTGGATGTGTTTGAGGGTGAGAAGCTCAATCGTGGTGAGGTTATCGCCGATGGTGAGCCGAATCCGCATGACATCTTGCGTTTGCTGGGTGCGACCGCATTGGCAGAATACCAAGCAAAGGAAATTCAGGATGTTTATCGTCTGCAAGGCGTAAAGATCAACGACAAACACATCGAAGTTATTGTGCGTCAGATGATGCGTAAGGTCGAAGTGATTGATCCGGGTGATAGCAAGTTCCTGCGTGGTGAGCAAACGGATTACTGGCGTGTAGTGGAGGAAAATAAGCGCCTTGACAATGAAGGTAAGCTTAAGGTCGTTTACGAGCGTTTGCTGATGGGTATTACCAAGGCATCCTTGGTAACGGACTCCTTCGTGTCTGCGGCGTCCTTCCAAGAGACTACGCGCGTTCTGACAGAGGCTGCGGTACGTGGTGCGCGTGATGAGCTGCGTGGTTTGAAAGAAAACGTTATTGTTGGACGTCTGATTCCGGCAGGTACGGGTCTGGCTTACCACGATGATCGTCGCAGCCAACGGAATGAGTTTGCTTATGAGCGTCCTGCACCGACTGAAACCATCAGTTTTGGTGAGCCGCTGGACATGGATTCTGATTGATTATTCGATCAGGTTTCCGATTTAACTGACTGATCGGGAAAACTTCCTTGACAGAAGTCTTCCCGATCCCTAAAATCTGGCGTCCTCAAACAGACCGATCTTCGGTCTATTGTTTTTATGGGGACAAGGCAAGCCAGGCAGGTTCCTAGTGATTCCAGGAGATAATTTCAGGATATGGCAACAGTAAACCAGTTGGTGCGTAAGCCGCGCCAAAGCAAAGTAGAAAAGAGTAAGGTGCCAGCGTTGGAGGCTTGTCCACAACGTCGCGGTGTTTGTACCCGTGTTTATACAACCACGCCAAAGAAGCCGAACTCCGCTATGCGTAAGGTTGCTCGTGTGCGTCTGACCAATGGCTTTGAAGTCACCAGCTATATCGGTGGTGAGGGTCATAATCTCCAGGAACACTCGGTTGTACTGATTCGCGGCGGTCGTGTAAAAGACCTTCCGGGTGTCCGTTACCATACGGTTCGCGGTAGTCTGGATACACAGGGCGTTAAAAACCGTAAACAGGCTCGTTCCAAATACGGCGCGAAGCGTCCCAAGAAGTAATTCACAGGTGATATGAATCATGCCTAGAAGAAGAGAAGTCCCCAAACGCATCGTGCTGCCCGATCCTAAGTTCGGAAGCCAATTGCTGACTAAGTTCATGAATGCCATCATGCAAGATGGTAAAAAGTCTGCCGCTGAAAAGATTATTTACGGTGCGCTGACTGAAATTTCTGTTAAGAAGGGCGGTGACGGTATTGAAGTGCTGGAATATGCACTGGATAACGTTCGTCCTGCGGTAGAAGTTAAGTCACGCCGTGTGGGTGGTGCAACTTACCAAGTGCCGGTTGAAGTGCGTCCTTCACGTCAAAATGCGCTGGCGATGCGTTGGTTGATTGATGCGGCTCGCGAGCGTGGTGAAAAATCCATGGCGCGTAAGCTGGCAGGTGAGTTGATGGATGCTTCTGAAAAGCGTGGTACGGCTGTGAAGAAGCGTGAAGACGTGCATCGCATGGCAGAAGCTAACAAAGCCTTCGCACACTTCCGCTGGTAATGATAAGAGTGACCATCAGTGGCACGTAGCACCCCTATTGAGCAGTACCGTAATATCGGCATCATGGCACACATTGATGCGGGTAAGACTACTACTACCGAGCGCATCCTGTTTTACACGGGTGTGTCTCATAAGATAGGGGAGGTGCATGATGGCGCTGCGACCATGGACTGGATGGAGCAGGAGCGTGAGCGTGGTATAACCATTACCTCCGCTGCTACCACTTGTTTTTGGTCGGGTATGGATAAGCAGTTTCCGCTGCATCGCATCAATATTATCGACACGCCGGGGCACGTTGACTTCACCATTGAAGTAGAGCGTTCGCTGCGGGTGTTGGATGGTGCGATGTTCGTGCTGTGCGCCGTGGGTGGTGTGCAGCCGCAGTCGGAAACGGTGTGGCGGCAGGCGAATAAGTATCATGTGCCGCGCATGGCTTTCGTCAATAAGATGGATCGTTCCGGTGCAAACTTCCTGCGCGTTTACGAGCAGTTGAAGGCTAAACTGAATGCTAATCCGGTGCCGTTGCAACTGCCGATCGGAGCAGAAGAAGATTTTGCTGGTGTCGTTGATCTGATTCGCATGAAAGCGATCATGTGGAATGATGCTGACAAGGGTGTTACTTACGAAGCTGTTGATATTCCAGCAGATATGGTGGCTTCTTGTCAGGAATGGCGTGAGAAGATGGTAGAGGCTGCTGCCGAAGCCGATGATATTTTGATGGATAAGTACCTTGAAGAAGGCGATTTGTCCACTGAAGAGATTATAGCTGGTTTGCGTAAGCGTACCATTAATCTTGAAATTATCCCGATGACCTGTGGCTCGGCTTTCAAGAATAAGGGCGTGCAAGCAGCACTTGATAAGATTGTTGAGTTGATGCCTTCACCCTTGGATGTGCCTGCAATCAAGGGACACTTGGATGATAAGGCAGAAACCGAGGCGGAGCGTCATGCGAGTGATGACGAGCCGTTTGCTGCATTGGCTTTCAAGATTGCGACTGACCCCTTTGTGGGGACATTGACGTTTTTCCGGGTATATTCTGGCGTGTTGACATCACAAAGTGTTGTCTACAATCCTGTCAAAGGTAAGCGCGAGCGTATTGGACGTTTGGTGCAAATGCACTCGAATGCGCGTGAGGATATTGATGAAGTACGTGCTGGTGATATTGCGGCTGCTGTCGGTCTGAAGGATGTGACAACGGGTGATACGCTGTGCGATATGAATCGTGTCATTACCTTGGAGAAAATGGATTTTCCTGAGCCGGTTATTGCCGTCGCGGTTGAGCCAAAGTCTAAGGCTGACCAAGAGCGCATGGGTATTGCACTGAGTAAGCTCGCACAGGAAGACCCGTCATTCCGAGTGCGTACTGATGAGGAAACCGGGCAAACGATTATCGCTGGCATGGGCGAGTTGCACTTGGAAATCATCGTCGATCGGATGTTGCGTGAGTTTAAGGTCAACTGCAATGTGGGTGCGCCGCAAGTAGCTTACCGTGAGACCATCCGCAAAACGGTTGAAGTTGAAGGTAAATTTGTGCGTCAGTCTGGTGGGCGCGGGCAGTATGGTCATGTTTGGCTGCGTCTTGAGCCGCTAGGCGAAGCAGAAGGCTACAAATTTGAAAATGCCTTGGTGGGTGGTGTGGTGCCGAAAGAATTCGTGCCAGCCGTCGACAAGGGGGTGCAAGAACAAATGGGTAACGGCGTATTGGTGGGTTTTCCGCTGGTCGATATGAAAGTTACCCTGTTTGATGGGTCTTATCATGATGTCGATTCCAGTGAAATGGCATTTAAGATTGCAGGTTCTATCGCACTCCGGCAAGGGGTTATGGATGCTAGTCCGATTCTGTTAGAGCCGGTTATGAAAGTTGAAGTAACTACACCTGAAGAGTATATGGGTGATGTTATCGGTGATTTGAACCGACGGCGTGGTGTTATCCATGGTATGGATGAAGAGAACGGTAGTTTGGTTGTGCGTGTAGAAGTGCCTTTGGGTGAAATGTTTGGTTACGCCACTGACTTGCGTTCAGCTACTCAAGGGCGTGCGGCTTATAGCATGGAATTTGTACGGTATTCGGAAGCGCCTGCGGTTGTGACGCAAGCGGTGATAAAGAAAGTGAAAGGTGAGTAACGATGGCTAAGAGTAAATTTGAGCGCACCAAGACGCACGTGAACGTAGGTACAATTGGTCACGTTGATCATGGTAAAACCACGCTAACAGCAGCATTGACTGTTGTGCAGGCTCGTAAGTTCGGCGGTGAGGCGAAAGCTTATGATCAAATCGACGCTGCGCCAGAAGAAAAAGCACGTGGTATTACGATTTCTACTGCTCATGTGGAATACGAATCCGATACTCGTCACTATGCGCACGTTGACTGTCCGGGGCATGCTGACTATGTAAAAAATATGATTACTGGGGCGGCACAGATGGATGGTGCTATTTTGGTCTGCTCCGCTGCTGACGGTCCCATGCCTCAGACACGTGAACATATCTTGCTGTCGCGTCAGGTGGGTGTTCCTTATGTCGTGGTTTACATGAACAAGTGCGACCTAGTCGATGACGAAGAGTTGTTGGAACTGGTTGAGATGGAGTTGCGCGAACTGCTGTCTAGCTATGATTTTCCTGGTGATGATACGCCGATCGTTAAAGGTTCTGCGCGTATGGCTCTGGAAGGTGATCAATCTGACATCGGCGAGCCATCTATCACTCGCTTGATCGAGGCAATTGATACGTTTATTCCAGATCCTGTTCGTGCGGTTGACGGTACTTTCTTGATGCCGGTCGAAGATGTCTTCTCTATTTCGGGGCGTGGTACGGTTGTCACTGGTCGTATTGAGCGTGGTGTGGTCAAAGTGGGTGAGAGTATTGAGATTGTTGGTATTCGTGCCACTCAAACCACGACTGTCACGGGTGTTGAGATGTTCCGTAAGCTGTTAGATCAAGGTATGGCGGGTGATAATGTTGGCTTGTTGTTGCGTGGCACTAAGCGTGATGATGTGGAGCGTGGTCAGGTGCTATGTAAGCCAGGTTCTATCAAGCCGCATACCAAATTTGAAGCGGAAGTTTATGTTCTGTCTAAGGATGAGGGTGGTCGTCATACGCCATTTTTTAAAGGCTACCGCCCACAGTTCTACTTCCGCACTACCGATGTGACAGGCGCTTGCGACCTGCCGGAAGGCGTGGAAATGGTCATGCCGGGTGATAATGTCAAGCTGGTTGTTAGCTTGATTAACCCGATTGCGATGGAAGATGGACTGCGTTTCGCGATCCGTGAAGGTGGCCGTACTGTCGGCGCCGGTGTTGTTGCTAAAATTATTGAGTAATAGATTATGTCTGATCAAAGAATCCGTATTCGCCTGAAAGCATTCGATCACCGTCTGATTGATCGTTCTGCGACTGAAATCGTTGAAACGGCCAAGCGTACTGGTGCGCGTGTGAAAGGGCCAATCCCTTTGCCAACACGTGTAGAGCGTTACACCATTCTGGTTTCGCCTCATGTTGATAAGGATGCGCGTGACCAGTATGAGATTCGCACTTACAAGCGTCTTATGGATATTATTGATCCGACTGACAAGACTGTTGATGCCCTGATGAAGCTGGATCTGGCTGCGGGCGTTGATGTACAAATCAAGCTTAACTGATTTGTAAAAAAAAGACTTAACGGCAGAAGATTTTCTGCTATAATGCGCGGCTTTCCACGGCTCGACTTAGCTCGAGCCGAGTTTTTCTAGAAGTATAGAATGAAAGTTGCTCGGTGTGAGTAATTCGAAGAGGTATGCAAATGGCTATCGGTCTGCTGGGTCGCAAAGTAGGTATGACCCGGATATACGGTGAAGATGGAGGCTCGACCCCCGTCACTGTGCTTGAGATTGCGGCGAACCGTATATCACAAGTCAAGACGGTAGAAACAGATGGCTATAGTGCCATTCAGTTATCTACAGGTGAGAAAAAGTCTTCCCGCGTTTCCAAGTCGGAAGCTGGTCATTTTGCCAAGGCAGGCGTGCCTGCTGGTACTTGTGTTCGTGAGTCGCGTATTGATGATGCTGCGGGTTATGAATTGGGTGCTGAGCTTGCGGTAAGCATGTTTGAGGCGGGTCAGATGGTTGATGTGACAGGGATGAGCAAAGGTAAAGGTTTTGCTGGTGTGCTGAAACGCCATCATTTTGCTGGTCAAGACCGCACACATGGTAACTCTTTGTCACACCGGGTTCCGGGTTCCATTGGTCAGAACCAAACGCCAGGCCGGGTATTCCCGGGCAAAAAAATGGCTGGTCATATGGGTGCTGTACAGCGTACTGCCCAGAATCTGCAAGTGGTACGTGTAGACGCTGAGCGCAATCTGTTGTTGGTTAAGGGTGCTGTTCCAGGCGCTACTAACGGCGATGTGGTTGTCAAGCTGTCGGTCAAGGCATAAAGGTGGCAGCAATGGAATTACAGATTGCAAATGGTGGTTCAGTCGCGGTAAGTGACGACGTTTTTGCACGTGAATTTAATGAGGGTTTGGTGCATCAGGCGGTTGTTGCTTATATGGCGGCGGGTCGTGCGGGTACTAAAGCGCAAAAGACCCGTTCTGATGTCAGCGGTGGTGGTGCTAAGCCTTTTAAGCAAAAGGGTACCGGTCGCGCCCGTGCAGGCAGCATCCGTAGCCCACTGTGGCGTACAGGTGGTAAGTCTTTTGCAGCACGTCCCCGTGACTTTACGCAAAAGCTGAACAAGAAAATGTACCGCGCAGCTATGCGTGCGATTTTCTCTGAGTTGGTGCGTCAAGAACGTTTTGTGGTGGTTGACTCTTTCAATATTGAAGAGCCTAAAACCAAGTTGATGCTGGCAAAGTTGAAAGAGTACGGCTCGAACGACGTATTGTTGGTATCGGATGTGGATGATGTGAATGTGCTGCTGGCGGCACGCAATATCCCTTACTGTGAAGTTGCCACGGTGGCTGGTTTGAATCCGGTTAGCTTGGTTGGTCATCAGAAGGTTGTTGTGACCACTGGTGCAGTAAGCAAGATTCAGGAGTGGCTGGCATGAGTATGGAACGTCTCTATCATGTTTTGGTTGCGCCGCGTGTGACAGAGAAAACTGTCCGTGCTTCTGAAAAAGCAAACCAGTACGTGTTCAAGGTTGCCAAAACTGCAACCAAACAAGAAATCAAGGATGCTGTCGAGACTTTGTTTGAAGTCAAGGTTGATCAGGTTCGTACCATCAACGTAAAAGGCAAGCAGAAGAACTTTGGGCGTCGTAGCGGTCATCGCAATGACTGGAAAAAGGCTTATGTTAGCCTGTCCGAAGGTTTCTCTCTGGATGCGGCAGCGGAATAAGGCAAGGGTGAATCATGGCAGTCGTTAAGGCAAAACCAACCTCCCCAGGGCGTCGCTTCCAGGTTAAGGTTGTCAACAAAGAGTTACACAAGGGTGAGCCTTGTAAGAGTTTGTTGGAAAACAAGCGTAAGAGTGGTGGACGTAATAATACAGGCCGTATTACTACCCGTCATGTGGGTGGTGGTCATCGCCAACACTATCGCATCGTCGACTTCAAACGTCGTAAGGATGATATTCCTGCTCGTGTTGAGCGTTTGGAATATGACCCTAACCGCAGTGCCAATATTGCATTGCTGTTGTATGCCGATGGTGAACGTCGCTATATCATTGCGCCGAAAGGGTTGAGTGCGGGTGCAGAAGTCATTTCTGGTATCCATGCGCCGATTGCTGCCGGTAACTGCCTGCCGATGCGTAATATTCCGGTTGGTAGCGTGATTCACTGCATTGAAATGAAAGTGGGTAAGGGGTCTCAGTTGGCACGTAGTGCAGGTGCTTCTGCCCAGTTGGTGGCGCGTGAAGGCGCTTATGCCACCATTCGCCTGCGGTCAGGTGAAATGCGGAAGGTTCCGGTAGACTGCCGTGCAACGGTAGGCGAAGTCGGTAACTCTGAACATGGCTTGATTAAGCTGGGTAAGGCTGGTGCAAAACGCTGGCGCGGTGTCCGTCCTACTGTCCGTGGTGTGGTCATGAACCCGGTAGACCATCCGCACGGTGGTGGTGAAGGTCGTACCTCTGGTGGTCGTCACCCTGTTACTCCTTGGGGTGTTCCAACCAAGGGTTACAAAACTCGTAGCAACAAACGCACTGACAATATGATTGTCCGTCGCCGGAACAAAAAGTAAGAGGATTACACAGTGCCACGTTCACTCAAAAAAGGTCCTTTCGTTGACCATCACCTGATGAAGAAGGTCGAAACTGCTAAAGCTGCTAATGATCGTCGTCCAATCAAAACATGGTCCCGCCGCTCCATGATCCTGCCCGAATTTATCGGCTTGACTGTGGCCGTACACAACGGCAAGCAGCATGTTCCGGTGCTGGTTAATGAAAATATGGTAGGCCATAAGTTGGGTGAGTTTGCACTGACCCGTTCTTACCGTGGTCACGTTGCCGACAAAAAGTCGAAGTAAGAGGTCGAAATGGAAGTTGCTGCAAAATTGCGTTTCGCACGCATTTCACCTCAGAAGTGCCGACTGGTCGCTGATCAGATTCGTGGACTGCCGGTGGACAAAGCACTGAATATTCTGGCGTTTAGCCCGAAGAAAGGTGCGGCGATGCTGAAAAAAGTTCTGGAATCTGCGATTGCTAACGCTGAACACAATGACGGTGCCGATGTGGACGAATTGTGCATTAAAAGCGTATTCGTTGATCAAGGTCCAACCATGAAACGTATCATGCCGCGTGCTAAAGGTCGTGCTAACCGCATCCTGAAGCGCACCAGTCACATTACCGTCGCTGTAGGCGAGAAGTAAGGTTTAGTATGGGTCAGAAAGTACATCCAACCGGTATTCGTCTTGGTATCGCCACCGACTGGCGCTCTAAGTGGTACGCTGAAGGCAAGGATTATGCCGACTTCCTGTTCAAAGATTTGGAAGTGCGCACATTCTTGAAAAAGAAGCTGAAAGAGGCTTCGGTTAGCCGCATTCAAATTGAGCGTCCTGCAAAGTCTGCGTTTATTACCATTCATACAGCACGTCCGGGCGTGGTGATTGGTAAGAAAGGCGAGGATATTGAGAAGCTGCGTGCAGAAACGGCTGCAAAGCTGGGCTTACACGTCAATAACGTGAAGCTAAATATCGAAGAAATTCGTAAGCCTGAATTGGATTCCCAATTGGTTGCCGAAAGCATTGCTAGCCAGCTTGAGCGTCGTATTATGTTCCGCCGCGCTGCAAAGCGTGCTGTTGCGAACGCAATGCGCTTAGGTGCGTTAGGCATCAAAGTTTGTGTGGCAGGTCGTTTGAATGGTGCAGAAATCGCGCGGACTGAATTTTTCCGCGAAGGTCGTGTGCCGCTTCATACACTGCGTGCTGACATCGACTATGCAACTGCGGAAGCTCTCACCACCTATGGTATCATCGGTGTGAAAGTTTGGATCTACAAGGGCGAAGTCTTCGACCTGGAACAGAAACAGCAATCTAGCCAAAGCCAAGGTCAGAACCAAGGTCAAGGCAGAAAGAAGAAGTGATAGAGGTTTGAGATGTTACAACCCAAGAGAACCAAATTCCGCAAACAGATGAAAGGCCGCAATCGCGGTCTGGCATTGGCGGGCAGCAAAGTCAGCTTCGGCGATTTCGGACTGAAAACGGTAGAGCGTGGTCGCTTGACGGCACGTCAAATTGAATCGGCACGTCGTGCGATCAACCGTTATGTACGTCGTGGCGGTAAAATCTGGATTCGCGTGTTCCCGGACAAGCCAATCAGCAAAAAGCCGTTGGAAGTCCGTCAAGGTAAAGGTAAAGGGAACGTTGAATACTGGGTGGCACTGGTTCAGCCTGGCAAGGTTCTCTATGAAATTGAAGGTGTGGCAGAAGAAATTGCACGCGAGGCTTTCCGCCTTGCTTCTGCAAAACTGCCGGTTAAGACTACATTTGTTTCCCGTCAGGTGATGTGATGAACGCAGCAGAACTTAAGCAAAAATCAGCTACTGAGCTTAAAACTGAGCTGGTAGAAAACCTGAAGGAGCAGTTTAAGCTGCGTATGCAAAAAGCCGCTGGCCAGTTATCACGTCCTTCCGAAGTGAAGCGTGTGCGTCGTCAGATTGCCCGTATCAAGACAGTGCTTGCACAAAAGCAAGTGGCAGGTGAATAACGATGACTGTTAGCGAAGAAGCAAAAGTTGAACGCAGCCTGATGGGTCGTGTAGTCAGTAACAAGATGGACAAGTCAATCGTGGTGCTGATGGAACGTCAAGTAAAGCACCCAATGTATGGTAAGTTCATTAAGCGTTCTAAAAAATACCATGTTCACGACGAAAACAATGAATGTCGTGAAGGTGATACCGTAATGTTCAAGGAGTGCCGTCCTTTGTCGAAGACAAAGCATTGGACCTTGATCAAAGTTGTTGAACGCGCCCCAGGCCAAGCATAAGGGACGGAGAGCATAAATGATCCAGATGCAATCTATTCTGCAAGTTGCAGATAACAGTGGTGCCAAACGAGTTATGTGCATCAAAGTTCTGGGCGGTTCTCATCGTCGTTATGCAGGCATTGGTGATATCATCAAAGTCAGCATTAAAGATGCGATTCCGCGCGGCAAGGTTAAGAAAGGCGATGTTTATAACGCTGTTATCGTCCGTACCGCTCACGGTGTGCGTCGTAATGACGGTTCTAAGATCCGCTTTGACAATAATGCCGCTGTCCTGCTTAATAATAAGCTCGACCCAATCGGCACACGTATTTTTGGGCCTGTCACACGCGAATTGCGTGGTGAAAAGTTCATGAAGATTATTTCTCTGGCACCTGAAGTGCTGTAAGACTGCAACGACAGAAGTAGGTGACGAAATGCGTAAAATTCGCAGCAATGACGAAGTAGTTGTCATCACCGGCAAAGATAAAGGCCGTCGCGGCAAGATCATGCAGGTGTTGGTAGACGAAGGTAAGGTTTTGGTTCAAGGTATTAACCGTGTCAAAAAACACGTTAAGCCTAACCCAAATGCAGGTGTTCAAGGCGGCATTATTGAAAAAGAAATGCCGATGGATACTTCAAATGTGATGCTGGTTAATCCTGCCACTGGCAAGGGTGACCGCGTTGGATTCAAGCTCCTGGACGATGGTAAGAAAATCCGTGTCTTTAAGTCCAATGGTGAGCGCGTAGACGCTTAAGGTGTAAAATGTCGAGACTGCAACAGTATTACCGCGATACTGTCATCAAAGAATTGATGGACAAGTTCGGGTACAACAATGTGATGGAAGTGCCGAAGCTGGTGAAAGTCAGCCTGAACATGGGTTTGGGCGAAGCTGTCGGTGATAAGAAGATTATTGAACATGCAACCGGTGATATGTCTAAAATCGCAGGTCAAAAACCTGTGGTGACATTAAGCCGCAAATCTGTTGCGGGTTTCAAAATCCGTGACGGCTGGCCGATTGGCTGTATGGTAACGCTTCGTGGCGAGAAAATGTACGAGTTCATTGATCGTCTCGTCAATATTTCCATCCCGCGTATCCGTGACTTTCGTGGTCTCAACGCCCGTGCCTTTGATGGTCGTGGCAACTACAATATGGGCATCAAAGAACAGATCATCTTTCCAGAGATCGAGTACGACAAAATTGATGCCTTGCGTGGTATGAACATTACGATTGCGACCACCGCAAAAAACAACGAAGAAGGGAAAGCGCTGCTTGAAGCATTCAAATTCCCTTTCCGTCAGCAGTAAGAGGATAAGATCACATGGCTAAGAAATCCATGATCGCTCGTGAAACACGCCGTACTGCTGCTGTCGCAAAATTCGCAGCTAAGCGTGATGAGCTGAAAGCTATCATCAGTAATCCAGAAAGCTCCTATGAAGCTGTGATGGAAGCTGTTGAAAAGCTGCAAAAGTTACCACGTGACAGCAGCCCGGTTCGTCAAATGACCCGTTGCCGTCTGACCGGTCGTCCACATGCGGTTTACCGCAAATTTGGCCTGTGCCGTAATAAATTGCGCGAAGCTGCCATGCGTGGTGATGTGCCTGGTTTGACTAAAGCAAGTTGGTAAGGGAGAAACAAAATGAGTATGAGTGATCCTATCGCCGATATGCTGACCCGCATCCGCAACGGTCAAATGGCAACTAAGGCGAGCGTTAAATTTCCGTCTTCCAAGCAGAAAACGGCGATTTTAGAGGTGTTGCAAAGTGAAGGTTATGTTGCTGAGTTTGTAACAGATGCCGCAGATGGCAAACCAGTTACAACAGTTAAGCTGAAATATTTTCAGGGTAAGCCAGTCATTACCAAGGTTAAGCGTATTAGCCGTCCTGGGTTGCGTATTTTCCGTGGTGCAGATGAGTTGCCAACTGTTATGGGTGGTTACGGTATTGCTATAGTTTCCACATCTAAAGGCGTCATGAGTGGTCGCGCAGCCAAGGCTTCTGGTCAAGGCGGCGAAGTCATTTGCACGGTTGAATAAAGGCGGGCTTTGAAATGTCTAGAATTGCAAAGAAAGCACTGACTGTACCCAAGGGTGTGGAAGTCAGTATCAGCGGGCAAAGCCTGAAGGTCAAAGGCGGCAAAGGCTCTTTTGATTTCGCAGTGCATGATGCTGTAGAAGTTTCACAAGAAGACAATGTGCTGAAGTTTAAAGCTAAGCGTGACAGCGATTCTGCTGGTTGGGCGTTGGCAGGTACGACACGTGCATTGGCAAACAATATGGTGATTGGCGTTAGCCAAGGCTTTGAGAAAAAATTGCAGTTGGTTGGGGTCGGTTATCGTGCCCAAGCACAAGGCAATAAATTGAATCTCAGCTTGGGTTTCTCTCACCCTGTGGTACACGATATGCCAGAAGGCATTACGGTCGAGACCCCTAGTCAGACAGAAATCCTGATCCGTGGTAGCGATAAGCAGAAAGTTGGTCAAGTTGCAGCAGAAGTTCGTGCATACCGTCCACCAGAGCCTTACAAAGGCAAAGGTGTGAAGTATTCAGACGAAGTGATTCTGCGTAAAGAGACCAAGAAGAAGAAGTAAGGTGAACTAAAGATGGACAAGAAAACATCCCGCATCCGTCGTGGTAAGCGTAGCCGCATGAAAATGCGTGAGTTGCGTGTTAACCGTCTGAGTATTCACCGTACTTCTCTGCATATCTATGCACAAGTGGTGACTTCTGATGGTTCTCAAGTGCTGGCTTCAGCTTCCACGCTGGATAAAGATCTGAAAGCAGGTCTGGATTACACCGGCAATGTTGCTGCTGCTATCGCAGTAGGCAAGTTGGTTGCTGAGCGTGCATTGGCAAAAGGTATTGACGCGGTTGCTTTTGATCGCTCTGGTTTTAAATATCATGGTCGCATCAAGGCGTTGGCAGATAGCGCTCGTGAAGCCGGTCTGAAATTTTAAGGATTTATCATGGCTAAGGCAGAACATACATCAGCACCGTCAGACGGCTTGCAAGAAAAATTGGTTAAAGTTAACCGCGTTGCGAAGACTGTTAAAGGTGGTCGTATCATGAGTTTCACTGCGTTGACCGTAGTGGGCGATGGTAATGGTCGCGTGGGTTTTGGTTACGGCAAGGCGCGTGAAGTGCCTGCTGCTATTCAAAAAGCGATGGATCAAGCACGTCGTAACATGGTGACAGTTTCTTTGGTAGACGGTACATTGCAATACCCTATCAAATACGAACAGGGCGCAGCACGTATTTACATGCAGCCAGCTTCTGAAGGTACAGGCGTTATCGCCGGTGGTGCGATGCGTGCGGTTTTGGAAGTAGCGGGTGTACGTAACGTACTGTCCAAATGCCAAGGCACACGCAATGCAGGCAATGTAGTACGTACTACTATCGCTGCACTGGGTTCAATGCAATCACCTGAAATGATTGCGGCGAAACGTGGTAAAGCCGTTGCAGACATTAAGGGGTAAACAATGACTTCCGCGAAACAACTTAAAGTGACGCTATACCGCAGTCTGAATGGTCGCTTGAAAGCCCATCAGCAGTGTGCGCGTGGTCTTGGTATCCGTAAAATTCATAATACCGTGACTGTGACTGATACCCCTGAAAACCGTGGCATGATCAACAAGATTTCCTACATGCTCAAGGTTGAGGAAGCTTAAGATGAAATTGAATACGCTACAACCTGAACTGGGTAGCCGTCCTGACGGGATTCGTGTAGGCCGTGGTATTGGCTCCGGTCTGGGTAAGACTGCTGGTCGTGGTCACAAAGGTCAAAAATCCCGTAAAGGTGGTTTCCATCACCGTAAGGGCTTCGAGGGTGGTCAGATGCCTATGCACCGCCGTCTGCCTAAGTTTGGCTTTACGTCACGTATTGGTCAACGTACCGCCGAAGTTCGTTTGAGCGAATTAGCTCAAGTAGAAGGCGATGTCATTGATCTGGCTGGTCTGATTGCTGCGAATGTGGTTGATGCACGTACCTTGCAAGCTAAAATCATTCTTTCTGGTGAAGTTGCGAAAGCAGTCACTGTAAAGGGTGTTGGCGTGACGAAGGGTGCACGTGCCGCGATCGAAGCCGCAGGCGGCAAAATCGAAGAATAACGGATAAAAAATATGCGCAAGAACCCTACAGGTTCCCTTGGGGGCTTTGGAAACATGGTTGAAATCCGCCAGCGGCTAGTTTTTGTGCTGCTGGCGTTGATCGTTTACCGCATTGGTACCTATATTCCTGTTCCTGGTGTAAATCCTGCGGCTATGGCGCAATTTTTTGACCAGAATAATGGTACAATTCTCGGCGTTTTTAATATGTTTTCAGGTGGCGCATTAGAGCGCCTGAGCGTATTTGCACTGGGGATTATGCCGTATATCTCAGCTTCCATCATTATGCAGTTGATGGCGACGGTTGTTCCTGCACTGGAGCAAATTAAGAAAGAAGGTGAGTCTGGTCGCCGTAAAATTACGCAATATACGCGCTACGGCACGGTGGTTTTGGCTTTGTTCCAAAGCTTCGGTGTGGCGATTGCTTTAGGTGGTACTGACGCAGGCAATGGTCAAACCATTGCTTTGAATCCAGGCATTGGTTTCACAATTACGACGGTTGTTACCTTGGTGACAGGCACGCTTTTCTTAATGTGGTTAGGTGAGCAGATTACCGAACGTGGTATTGGTAACGGTATTTCCTTGATTATTTTTGCGGGCATCGTTGCGGGTTTACCTGCTGCTATTGGTGGCACATTAGAGCTGGTGAATACCGGCGAATTGCACTCCCTGTTTGTTATTGGTTTGTTGTTGTTAGTGTTGGCTGTCACAGCATTCGTGATTTTTGTGGAGCGTGGTCAGCGGCGCATTACAGTGAACTACGCTAATCGTCAACAAGGTCGCAAAATGATGATGGGGCAGTCTAGTCACTTGCCTTTGAAGCTGAATATGGCAGGGGTTATCCCGCCAATTTTCGCTTCTAGTATTATTTTGTTTCCAGCAACACTTGGGCAGTGGTTTGGTAATGCCGAGGGTATGGGGTGGTTAAAAGGCTTTTTTGATATGTTAAAGCCTGGTGAACCCGTTTATGTCTTGCTTTATGCCACTGCTATTGTATTCTTCTGCTTCTTTTATACAGCTCTAGTATTCAACTCGCGTGAAACTGCTGATAATTTGAAAAAAGCAGGTGCTTTCATTCCGGGTATTAGGCCGGGTGAACAAACATCTAAATACATTGATGGTGTTATGACTCGCTTGACAGCAGTCGGCGCTATCTACATTACATTGGTCTGTCTGTTGCCTGAATTTCTGATTTTGGGCTGGAATGTTCCTTTCTACTTTGGGGGAACTTCACTGCTGATCATCGTGGTTGTAGTCATGGATTTCTTGTCTCAGTTGCAAGCACACATGATGTCACACCAATACGAAGGTCTGATGAAAAAGGCCAATTTCAAAGCGCAGGCACGCCCCAGCACAGTGCGCTGATCTGATCACTTTCGAGAGGTTTTTATCATGAAGGTTCGAGCTTCAGTTAAAAAATTGTGCCGTAACTGTCGGGTTATCCGCAGAAACGGTGTGGTTCGCATTATCTGTTCTGACCCGCGCCACAAACAGCGCCAAGGTTAAGAGCCGATTTGGGTTGATAATTAAAAGGGGTTCTGGCACAATCGCCCGTTTTCCCGGTAGTCTGGAGAGATTTTAATGGCTCGTATTGCGGGTATCAATCTTCCTGTTGGTAAGCACGTAGTGATCGGTTTGACCGCTATTTATGGTGTGGGTCGTCCTCGTGCTGCTGATATTTGTAAGGCGGCGGATGTGGTGCCAAGCACTAAAATCCGTGACCTCAGTGAAGATCAAGTTGAACGTTTGCGTCTTGAAGTAGGTAAACTCCTAGTTGAAGGTGACTTGCGTCGTGAAGTTTCCATGTCGATCAAACGTTTGATGGATATGGGTTGCTATCGTGGCATCCGCCACAGACGTGGCCTGCCGATGCGCGGTCAGCGTACCAAGACTAACGCGCGTACCCGTAAAGGCCCGCGTCGTCCTATTCGCAAATAATACATAGATTGCAGGTAGAGTAAGTAATGGCAAGACAGCCTAGAAAAGGTGCAACTGTTAACCTTCGTAAGAAGGTCAAGAAAACTGTCACTGACGGTGTTGCACACGTCCATGCATCCTTTAATAACACTATTGTGACTATCACCGATCGCCAAGGCAACGCACTGGCATGGGCTACTTCTGGTGGCTCTGGTTTCCGTGGTTCACGTAAAAGCACCCCGTTTGCGGCGCAAGTTGCTGCTGAACGTGCGGGTAACGCAGCCAAGGATTACGGTTTGAAAAACCTTGACGTAGAAGTCAAAGGTCCAGGGCCTGGTCGTGAATCTGCGGTACGCGCTTTGAACAGCGTTGGCTACAGAATTAACAGCATTGTGGATGTAACGCCGATTCCGCATAACGGTTGCCGTCCACCAAAGAAACGTCGTGTGTAGGAGATAGTCATATGGCACGTTATATTGGCCCTACCTGCAAACTGAGCAGACGCGAAGGCACTGACCTTTTTCTGAAAAGCCGCAGTGTTTCCCTCGAAAAGAAATGTAAACTGGACAAAGTTCCGGGTCAGCACGGCGAGAACAAAGCACGCTTGTCTGATTACGGTGTTCAGTTACGTGAAAAGCAAAAAGTTCGCCGCATGTACGGTGTTCTAGAGCGTCAGTTCAGCAACTACTTTAAAGAGTCTGCACGCCGCAAGGGTTCCACAGGTGAAAACCTGTTGAAACTGCTGGAATGCCGTCTTGATAACGTCGTTTACCGCATGGGTTACGGTTCTACCCGCGCTGAATCCCGTCAATTGGTTAGCCACAAAGCTATTACTGTTAACGGTCAGTCAGTGAACATCCCATCCTACCAGGTTAAAGCCGGTGATGTCGTAGCGGTTCGTGAAAAGTCCAAAAAGCAAACTCGTATACAGGATTCTGTCGCTGTAGCGGAACAACTTGGCTTCCCATCTTGGGTTGAAGTTGATGCAAAGGGATTGTCTGGTACGTTTAAATCTGTACCAGACCGTAGCGATCTGCCAGCCGAAATTAATGAATCACTGATCGTGGAATTGTACTCCAAGTAATCATTGACTCGTTCGAGAGGAAAAGTATGACCTCGAAAACAACAGAACTGCTGAAACCACGCAATGTTCATGTGCAGGAGACGGGTTTAAATACCTATCGCATCACACTTGAGCCATTAGAGCGTGGTTTCGGTCACACGTTGGGTAACGCCTTGCGCCGCATTTTATTGTCCTCTATTCCGGGCAGTGCAGTGACGGAAGTGCAGATCACTGGCGTGGTACACGAATACACCAGTATTGAAGGTGTGCAAGAAGATGTGGTTGAGATTCTGTTGAATCTCAAAAACTTGGCGATTCGCCTTAATGCCCGTGATGAAGCAACCTTGACCTTAAAGAAAAAAGGCAAAGGTGTTGTAACGGCTGCGGATATTGAGCGCGATCATGATGTGGACATCATTAACCCTGATCATGTCATTGCACACATTACCAAGGATGACGCTGATCTGGAAATGAGCCTGACCATTACCCGTGGTCGTGGTTATCAGCCAGCATCGGTACGCCGTGGCCCAGATTCACCCGAACTGCCTTTAGGTACTTTGGTGTTGGATGCCAGCTACAGCCCAATTACACGTGTTGCCTACAATGTGGATAGCGCTCGTGTTGAGCAGCGTACTGACATGGACAAGCTGGTGCTGGAAATCCAGACCAATGGTTCCGTTAACGCGGAAGAATCCATTGGGATGGCAGCACAGATTCTGCAACAGCAATTGGCAGTATTCTTCGATTTACGTATTGAAGAGCCGGTTCGCCGTGAAGAATCTCAACCAGAAATTGACCCGATTCTGTTGCGTCCGGTTGACGATCTGGAACTGACTGTACGTTCAGCTAACTGCCTGAAAGCAGAGAACCTGTTCTACATCGGTGATCTCGTACAACGTACTGAGACTGAATTGCTGAAGACTCCGAATCTGGGCAAAAAGTCTTTGACTGAAATTAAAGATGTGCTGGCACAGCATGGTCTGACACTGGGCGCTAAGCTGGATAGCAGGCCTCCGGCAGGTCTCGATCACCGTGACAGCAAAGTGGCTTAACCACGGGTTTTGAAGGATATAGAAGATGCGTCACCGTAATACTGGTCGTCAATTAAGCCGCGACAGCAGCGCCCGTAAAGCCCTGCTGCAAGCGCTGACTAACTCACTGCTTCGTCACGAGACGATCAAAACAACTCTGCCAAAGGCGAAAGAATTGCGCCGTGTAGCAGAGCCACTGATCACCCGTGCCAAAGAAGACTCTGTTCACAACCGCCGTATCGCTTTTTCACGTTTGCGTGATAAAGAAGTCGTTGGCAAGTTGTTCAACGATCTTGGTCCTCGCTTTAAGGAGCGCCAAGGTGGCTATCTGCGTATCATCAAGTGCGGTTTCCGTGCGGGTGACAATGCGCCAATGGCTTACGTTGCACTGGTTGATGAAGCAGACGCTGCGCAAGCCGCAGCCGAGTAAGCAGCGCTTTAAGCTTCCTGCAAAGGCCGACACTGTTCGGCCTTTTTGCGTTTCTCATCTTCAGGGGATAGTATGCAAAATGATCCACAAGTAGTAACTGCAGAAAGCGCTCGTAAAACTGCTAAGTTGTTTTATTATGGCAATTTGTTGGCGGTACTCATTCCATTCCCGGTGTTTATCTTATGGTTCGGGGCTGGGATTTTGGTTTATGCAATGCTACGCCATCATCCTAACCCACGGGTAGGCTATTATACGCAGATTGCTACCTACCATTATTACGGTCTGGCGGGTGGTTTAGTACCGATTTTAACGTTTGCCCCCGGTGATTTTTTTGTGAATTGGTGGTGGGCGTTGTGGCTTACCTGTGTTGTGGTGTTAGTGCCGTTGTCTATTCGCCAAATCCTGCGGATTAACCGCGAATCTTGGCAAGATACTGTTAAGCCCTTATCCCACTGAGGAGTGGAACATGCCTGAATTACGTCATGATTGGCGCATCGAAGAAATCAACGCCTTGTTAGCTATGCCCTTCAGTGATTTGATGTTTACCGCACATCAAGTACACCGGGAAAATTTCCCCGTGAATCAGGTGCAAGTGAGTACTTTGCTGAGCATTAAGACGGGTGCTTGCCCGGAAGATTGTGGCTATTGTTCGCAAAGTGCGAAACACGACACTTCGCTGGAACGTGAAACGTTGTTGCCGTTGCAAGAGGTCATCGACTCCGCCAAAACCGCGCAAACACAGGGGGCAACCCGTTTTTGCATGGGGGCTGCGTGGCGCAATCCTACCGACAAGAACCTTGAGCGTGTCATCGAAATGGTGCAGGCGGTCAAAGGCTTAGGGATGGAAACCTGCGTTACGTTGGGCATGTTGACTGACCGTCAGGCAGATCGTCTCAAAAATGCTGGGTTGGATTATTACAATCATAACCTCGATACCTCGCCGGAATTTTACGGTAATGTGATTTCTACCCGCACCTTCCAAGACCGTTTGAATACGCTAGAGCACGTGCGTAATGCGGGTATCAATGTGTGTTCGGGTGGTATTTTAGGCATGGGTGAAACCCGTCAGGATCGGGCGCGTCTGTTACAGCAACTGGCTAATATGAAATTCCACCCCGAATCTGTGCCTATTAACGATTTGGTTAAAATCGAAGGCACGCCATTGGCTGGAGTGGAAAAACTTGATCCATTTGAGTTCATCCGTACTGTCGCGGCAGCTCGTATTATGATGCCGAAATCTTACGTTCGTTTATCGGCTGGTCGCGCCGAGATGACCGATGAAATGCAGGCATGGTGCTTCTTTGCGGGTGCAAATTCGATATTTTACGGTGACAAACTGTTGACCACGGAAAATCCCGGCGAAAGCCACGACCAGCAACTGTTTGCACGCTTGGGGATTCAGGCGGAAGCAGGACAGGCTGGCAGCGTTCACATGTAAGGAGCGCATGATGCATTACCCACAAGCCTACGATGTTATTGTGATCGGTGGCGGACACGCGGGAACAGAAGCCGCACTTGCCGCCGCCCGCATGGGGCAGCGCACCCTCCTGTTGACCCACAACATCGAAACCATCGGTGCAATGAGCTGCAACCCCGCCATCGGCGGTATCGGCAAAGGTCATTTGGTTAAGGAAGTCGATGCGATGGGCGGCGCAATGGCGCACGCCGCTGACCGTGGTGGGATCCAATTCCGCACCCTCAATTCCAGCAAAGGTGCGGCAGTGCGAGCGACTCGCGCCCAAGCAGACCGCATCCGCTACAAATCCGCGATTCGCACCATTGTTGAAAATCAGCCCAATTTGCAGCTATTTCAACAAGCGGTGGATGATTTGCTCGTGGAAGGCGATCAGGTCGTGGGGGTGCGTACCCAAATGGGCTTGAGTTTTTCCGCCCGTGCGGTGGTATTAACCTCAGGAACGTTTCTTGCGGGCAAAATCCACATTGGTTTAAGCAATCATGCCGGTGGACGTGCCGGTGATCCGCCTTCTATTGCGTTGTCGCAACGTTTACGCGAACTGCCGTTCCGTGTTGATCGCTTAAAAACGGGTACGCCGCCGCGCATTGATGCCCGCAGTATCGACTTCAGCAAGCTGGAAGAGCAGCCCGGCGACACGCCTACGCCGGTATTTTCGTTTTTGGGTAGTGTCGATGAACACCCGCCGCAGATTTCGTGCTACATCACCTACACCAACACCGAAACCCACGAGATTATCCGTGGCGGTTTAGACCGTTCACCAATGTATACCGGCGTGATCGAAGGCATTGGTCCGCGCTATTGCCCGTCGATTGAAGACAAAGTGGTACGCTTTGCCGACAAAGACCGCCACCAGATTTTCATTGAACCCGAAGGGCTAGACACGCATGAAGTGTACCCCAACGGCATTTCCACCAGTTTGCCGTTTGATGTGCAATACGCTCTGGTGCGCTCAATGGCAGGCTTGGAAAACGCACATATCACCCGCCCCGGTTACGCCATCGAATACGATTTCTTTGACCCGCGTGATCTCAAGCCCACCTTGGAAACCAAAGCGGTGCAGGGTTTGTTTTTCGCAGGGCAAATTAACGGCACGACGGGTTACGAAGAAGCCGCTGCGCAAGGTTTGCTGGCAGGTTTGAACGCCGGTTTATACGCCCAAGAAAAAGATGGCTGGTATCCACGCCGTGACCAAGCTTACCTTGGTGTATTGGTCGATGATTTAATCACGCTGGGTACGAAAGAGCCATACCGCATGTTTACCAGCCGCGCCGAACACCGTTTATTGCTGCGTGAAGACAATGCCGATTTGCGCCTGACCGAAATAGGGCATGAGCTGGGCTTGGTGGATGACTCACGCTGGGAAGCATTTTGCACTAAGCGTGAAGCGATTGAGCAAGAACAACAACGCCTCCGTGCCACGGTATTGCAACCCACAGCGGTCAGCGTGGAAGATAGCCAGCGGGTATTCGGTGATGTTTTGTCTCGTGATTACAAGTTACACGACTTATTACGCCGTCCTAACGTCACTTATGCCGCTTTAACCAGTCTGCCAGCGGTTGGTAGCCCCGTTACCGATGAAAAAGTGGCGGAACAAGTCGAAATTCAGTGCAAATACGCCGGATACATTGAGCGCCAGCACGAGGAAATCGACAAGCAACGTCGCCACGAAGAAACCCGTTTACCGGATTGGTTGGATTACACCCAAGTACGCGGCCTCTCCAACGAAGTCCGCCAGAAATTGCAAATGCAACGCCCTGCAACCGTTGGGCAAGCCGCACGAACACCCGGTATTACCCCCGCTGCGATTTCTTTATTGCTGGTGCATTTGAAAAAGGCAGGTTGAAGCATGGAGGTGGATGCGTGTGAAAAACAATTGCTCAACCGTTACCTGCAATTATTGCAACGCTGGAACAAAGTTTACAACCTGACAGCGGTACGTGATCCGGCGGAAATGCAGTCTTTACATATCGCGGATAGCCTGAGTGTTGCACCCTATTTGCGGGGTGCGACGTGCCTTGATGTGGGCAGCGGGGCAGGGTTGCCGGGGATTCCGCTGGCTATTATTCAGCCGCAGCGCCAATTCACTTTGCTGGATACCAATGGCAAGAAAACCCGTTTCATGCAACAAGCGGTGTTGGAATTGGGCTTATCCAACGTGACGGTGATCCAAACTCGTGTTGAAAGCTGGCAGCCTGTCGGGTGTTTTGACGCGATTATCAGTCGGGCTTTCGCCTCCCTACAGGATTTTGTGACCTTTACCGGTAAACATGTCTGTGAAAATGGTATCCTCTACGCGATGAAGGGGCGTTACCCTGACAGTGAACTGGCAGAATTGCCCAGCGGCTGGCAGGTCATGGCGCAGCACACCCTGCATGTACCCGGTCTGGATGCGGAACGGCATCTGTTGGAATTACAGCACGTATAAAGCGAGAATCATTTCATGACGCGAGTTATCGCCATCGCCAATCAAAAGGGCGGCGTCGGCAAAACCACGACCACTGTCAATTTAGCCGCCTCTTTAGCAGCGATGAAGCGCCGTATTTTGTTGGTGGATATAGACCCGCAAGGCAATGCCACGACTGGCTTAGGTTTGGAAAAGCACGGTCAGAAAACCACCTTGACAGATGTCTTGTTAGGCGAAGCCCATGTCACGGAGATTTTGCAAAAATTGCCTGACAGTTCCCTGCATGTGTTGCCGGGGTCGCCGGAAGTGACGGTCGCTGAAGTCAAGCTGATGAACAGCGAGCGCCGTGAATACCGCTTACGTGAAGCCTTATCGCCACTGCGCGGGGCTTACGATTACATTCTGATTGACTGCCCGCCTTCTCTCAATATGCTTACCGTGAACGCTCTCGTGGCTGCTGATGGGGTCATTATCCCGATGCAGTGTGAATACTACGCACTCGAAGGGTTAAGCGCTTTGGTCGGCACGATTGAACGTATTACCCAAACCGCCAACCCTGAATTACAAGTGATGGGCTTAGTGCGCACTATGTATGACCCCCGCAGTAATTTGGCGCGTGATGTATCCGAGCAGATTCACGCCTTCTTTCGCAACAAGGTCTACAATACCGCTATTCCACGCAATATCCGCTTGGCAGAAGCGCCCAGCCATGGTTTATCTGTGCTGGAATACGACAAAGGTTCACGAGGTGCATTGGCTTACCTTGCCTTGGCTGCTGAAATGCTGCGCAAAGATTCCAGCAAAGTAGCAGCGGATGGAGAACAGGCATGGTAAAAAAACCGGCTTTAGGGCGCGGTCTCGATATTTTGTTGAGTTCTGTGCGAGGTGAGGGAGAGCAGGCTGAGGATACCGTTCTGAAAAGACTTCCTGTAGAACGGATTCGCCCCGGTCAGTATCAACCGCGTACTCGGATGGATCCTGACGCCCTACAAGAGTTGGCTGATTCCATTAAAGCCCAAGGCTTGGTGCAGCCGGTAGTGGTGCGTAAACTGGGTGGTGGCGAATACGAGCTGATTGCAGGCGAGCGTCGCTGGCGGGCAGCACAGTTAGCGGGATTGCATGAAATTCCGGCGGTTGTGCGCGATATTCCCGATCAGTCAGCCGCTGCAATGTCGCTGATCGAAAATATTCAGCGCGAAGACCTTAATTCGCTGGAAGAGGCAACGGCTTTACGTCGCTTGATCGACGAGTTTGGTTTGACGCATCAGCAAACCGCCGAAGCCGTGGGACGTTCACGCGCAGCGGTGACCAATCTATTACGCTTGTTAGAATTACAGCCTGAAACCAAAGCGTTGGTGGATGCAGGGCAGCTTGAAATGGGACACGCTCGTGCTTTACTCGCATTGGCGGGGCAACAACAAGTGGACATTGCCCGGAAAGTTGCTGAGCGCCAACTGTCGGTGCGGGAAACGGAGCGTCTAGTTAAAAATATTCTAGAGGTAGGGCAAAAGCCAGAACCCGAATTTAAGTCATCACCTGATGTGTTGAAGTTGGAACAAACGCTAGCTGATACCCTTGGTGCTAAAGTTGCTATTCGCTACAATCGCACCGGCAAAGGTAAATTAGTCATTGAATACAATAGTCTAGATGAACTCGACGGTATTCTCGGTCATATTCAGTAAATTTTATGCTCAAGGTGTTGCTGTGACAGTGGAATCGCTGCATAATATGCGCCTTGTTTTTCGGATTGGTTTTTCGGGAGAATACCCTTGCCTAACATAGCTTCAGCTAAGAAACGTGTTCGCCAGAGCGAAGTAAGCCGTATGCATAACCGTCATATGCGCACACGTTTACGTACACAAATTAAAAATGTCCTGCGTGCGATTGACGCTGGCGACCGCGAAGCTGCTTTGTCTGCTTATCAAGCGGCTGTGCCTGTGATTGATTCCATTGCTGACAAAGGCATCATTCACAAGAACAAAGCAGCACGCCATAAAAGCCGTCTGAACGCACATATTAAAGCGCTGCAAGCCTAATCATTTGATTGGTTTTTAGTGTTGTTCAAGGCCGGTTGTATTCAACCGGCCTTTCGCGTTTGTGTGGTGTTTATGCTAAAAATTGGTTTAACGGGTGGTATTGGTTGTGGTAAATCCACAGCAGTGCAGCGTTTTCGAGAACTCGGTATTCCTGTGATCGAAGCGGATGTTATTGCCCGTGAAGTTGTAGCCGTAGGTCAACCTGCTTTGCGGGAAATTGCTAATGTCTTCGGTACACAAGCACTTCAACTTGATGGTGGACTTGATCGTGCTTGGTTGCGTCAAGCGGTTTTTAGTGACCCTGTGCGTTTACAACAACTTGAATCCATTCTTCATCCGCGCATTCGCACTGAAATACTTGCCAGAATAGCTGCTTGTACTCGCAATGCTTATGTTATCGTTGATGTACCCCTATTGTTTGAAAAGGGCTATACTCAACTTTTCGAGCGTATTTTGGTAATTGATTGCTTGCCAGAGCAGCAGCATGTTCGTGTTCAGCAGCGTGATGGCAGTGATGATAGTGTGATCACGTCTATCATGCAATCGCAAATTGGGCGTGAGGCACGTTTGCAGCAAGCTCATGACATTATTAGCAATACTTCATCAATTACTGATTTTTATGAAAAAATTGATAATTTAAATTTTAAATACATGAAATTGTCAGATGCTTAGTTGCTTGTTCTGTTGGCTTTTTGATATAAAGACGACTCAACAGGGCTTTTAAGTGTTTTATGATGATTTATGCACAACCGCTGAGTGACGGTATCCGTCGAATTTCTGAGCCACACATGATTGGTTATGAGCAACCGCTAAACGAAAAGATTCGCCTATTTATGCGATTGGAATTGCTAATGGGGCGATTTCAATACCATATTTCCACTGATCCTAAACCTGAAGATACGGTAGCGGCTTTGCATTTGTTGCTGGATCTTTATAACTTGTCTGCCCGCCTTGATGTCAAAAGTGAAATTCTCAAAGAAATTGACCGGATGGGGCAGTCAGCACGTTTATTGTTGCGCAAGGAAGAGGCGGATGCTACCCGTCTTGATGCTGTGTTGGAAAAGCTCAATTACCATAGCGATGTGCTGTATCAACAGCGGGGGCAGTTGGGACAGCATTTAAAAAATCATATGTTCTTCAATAGCTTGCGCCAACGTTCCACGTTGCCAGGTGGGCTTAATGGTTTTGATATTCCACTCTTTCATTACTGGCAAGAGCAAGCGATTCATGTGCGGGTCGATGATTTGCGCGAATGGATCGAACCGTATGTAACGGCTAATGCAGCAGCCCGTGACTTGCTGAATATCGTGCGTGATTTCGGTGAGCGTCAGGATGAATTGGCTAAGGAAGGTTTCTACCAGTCGATGTTAGAAGCACGAAAGCCTTATCAGATGATGCGGGTTGAATTGCCTGATAATGTTGATTATTACCCTGAAATCAGTGCAGGTAAGCAGCGTTTTACCCTGCGTTTCGTGAATGCTGATATGTTGGCAGAGCGGGGTAAGCAGAATCAAAAGGATGTACCTTTCACATTAGTGTTGTGTTCTTTCTGAGCGTTGTGCGGTGAAAATTAGGTAATGGCAGGCGGGCTTTTTGGCCCGCTTGCCGTTTCTGGTTGTTACGTTTAACGTGTTAGCGTATCCCAGATCGCTTGTGAGTTTTTTTCTGGTGTGGCGGCGTCCTTTGGTGTCTCAATAGCCGGTGTTGTTACATTGGGTGGTGGAGAGGTAGGTAACGCGGCGGCAGGGGCTGGTACAGGAGTGGGGGTGGGTTCGCTTGGTGTGATCGGGTCAACGATTAACGTGTCTTGCCGTAAAGTTGAACCGTCGTCATTAAGGACTGTAACTGTCCATGTCCCCGGTAGGGTGGGGGGGATCGTTTTGTTGGAGTGTACTCGCCAGCGTTGCCCGCCTACAGGAAATTGCAAGCCTAGTTGGAATGTACCATCTTTTTCCCAACGATGGGTGATGACACGACCTTGTAATCCAACCAGTTCTGTAAAGTAATACACGGTTTGTCCAGCACTAATGCGCGTTACTGCATTAGCGGGTTCACGGGCGCTAATGTTGGTGGTAAACGTGGCACGTGCTACTTGCGGTTGCGGTGCAACGCTTGGTGCTGGAGGAGCTGCTGCTGGTATGGTGGTGGGGTGTGAGATAATCGGCGCTTCTTCTGCCCAACTGATCGGGTTAATTACCCCTGTTAGCATCAGGAAGGCTGTTGTTTTCATGCAGTTGTTCAACATGGTTTTGCTCTCTTAAAATTAGAATATTATAATATTCATGAAAAAGAGTTTACTGTATTTGCAGTACGTTCTCCAAAGAATACGCTGTCTAGGCTTGCCCCTTGCGACAACTTACGCTTTACTATCTTAATTTATATGCATAGGCAGGATAAACATGCCGAGAAAACAGGCTGAAGCTAGCCAGGCACAACCGGATTTTGAGACGGCAATGACTGAACTAGAGACCTTGGTGCAACGTATGGAAGGCGGTGAGCTATCGCTGGAAGATTCCCTTAAAGAATTTGAACGCGGGGTGAAGTTGACTCGGTTGTGTCAAGAGGCGCTTAAAATCGCTGAGCAGCGTGTTAAGTTGTTGAGTGCTGATGGGCAGGAAAGCGATTTTCCGCAACAGGGGGACGCTTGATGCTGAATGTGCATACTCGTCTACAAGCTTGGCAAGCGCGTATTGAATCTGTGTTGGAAGAGGTGTTGCCGTCTGCCACTACTCATCCAGCCATGTTGCATGAAGCCATGCGCTATTCGGTGTTGAATGGCGGTAAGCGGATGCGCCCATTGTTGGTCTATGCTACCGGTGATGCGCTGGGAATTACGCCTGAACATCTGGATATTCCTGCTGCGGCACTTGAGCTGATTCATGTGTATTCATTAGTGCATGACGATTTGCCTGCAATGGATGACGATGATTTGCGCAGAGGCAAGCCCACCTGCCACAAAGCCTTTGATGAGCCGACGGCGATTTTGGTGGGAGATGCTTTGCAGGCGTTAGCATTTCAGTTATTAGCTGCTCATCCGCGTATGACGGCTTCACCCGCGCAACGTTTGCGCATGATGGAATTGTTGGGGCAGGCGGCTGGTTCTCGCGGTATGGTGGGGGGGCAGGCAATTGATTTGGCAGCAGTTGGACAAACATTGACTGAAGTTGAGTTGGAAAACATGCACATCCACAAAACGGGCGCATTGATTCGTGCTAGTGTGTTGTTAGCCGCGTATAGTGTGGATGTATTGGATGTCCAACATTTGCAACAACTCGATCATTTTGCCAAGTGCATCGGGCTGGCATTCCAAGTGCAAGACGATATTTTGGATGTGGAAAGCGATACCCAAACATTGGGTAAAACCCGTGGTGCGGATGAGGCGGCCGGTAAGCCGACTTACCCTTCTATTATCGGTTTGTCGGCTTCTAAAATGAAACTACAGGATTTGTATGACGAAGCACTGGAAGCTTTGGTATCCTTCGGCGACTCTGCCCATTTGTTGCGTGAAATTGCCGAGTTCACGGTTAAGCGTATACGATAAATATCAATAGTAAGATCAAAACCCACCACAATGCCATATTTACGGTTTGACGATTAGGGGTTAGCCAACGTGCTTAATACGATTTATTCTCCTGCCGAGTTACGTCGCCTGGAACTTGAGCAACTGCCAGCAGTATGTGCTCAAGTGCGCGAGTTTTTGCTGAATTCTGTGTCGACAGGCGGCGGGCACTTTTCTTCCAATTTAGGTACGGTCGAATTGACGGTAGCCTTGCATTATGCTTTTGATACACCGAAGGATAAGCTGGTGTGGGATGTCGGTCATCAGGCTTACCCGCATAAAATCCTCACGGGGCGACGTGAGCAGATGAGCAGCATTCGTCAGAAAGAGGGGTTAGCCGGTTTCCCTAAACGCAGTGAAAGTGAATACGATACGTTTGGTGTAGGGCATTCCAGCACGTCGATCAGTGCGGCGTTGGGGATGGCGTTAGCCGCACAGCACAAAGGCGAGGATTACCATTCGATTGCGATTATCGGCGATGGTGCTTTGACGGCGGGGATGGCGTATGAAGCCTTGAATCATACGGGTGATGTAGACGCTAACCTGATCGTGATTCTTAATGATAATGAAATGTCGATTTCACCTAATGTGGGTGCTTTGCGTAAATACCTGACGCGTTTATTATCGGGGCGGATGTATTCCACTATGCGTGAAAGTGGTAAAAAAGCGTTATCACACAGCAAATCCCTTTCCAAACTGGCGAAACTGACCGAAGAACACATGAAGGGCATGGTGTTGCCGGGGACGTTGTTTGAGGAGATGGGCTTCAAATACTATGGCCCTATTGATGGGCATGATGTTGAAGAGTTGGTACGGGTGCTGCAAAATCTCAAAAGCATCAAAGGTCCACGCTTGTTGCATGTACTGACCCAAAAAGGTAAAGGCTACGAGCCAGCCGAGGAAGACCCTTGTACCTATCATGGCGTTGTCCCCTTCAATTTGAAAACGGGTCTGGTCGCCAACGCGAAAAAATCCACACCGACTTATACGCAAGTGTTTGGGCAATGGTTGTGTGATATGGCAGAGCAGGATCAGCGTTTGGTGGGGATTACCCCTGCGATGCGTGAAGGTTCGGGTTTGGTGGCATTTTCAGAACGTTTTCCTGAGCGTTATTTCGACGTCGGTATTGCTGAACAACACGCTGTCACACTGGCGGCGGGTTTGGCGTGTGAAGGCTTAAAGCCGGTGGTAGCCATTTATTCGACCTTTTTGCAACGGGCGTATGATCAATTAATACACGATGTGGCGATTCAGAACTTGCCGGTGGTATTTGCGATTGATCGTGCCGGTTTGGTGGGGGCGGATGGCCCGACGCATTCGGGGAATTACGATTTGTCTTTCTTGCGCTGTATTCCGAACATGGTGGTGATGGCTCCCGCCGATGAAAATGAATGCCGCCAGATGTTGTATACGGCATTTCAGATGAATTGCCCAACGGCAGTACGTTACCCGCGTGGCAAAGGGATGGGTATTGAACCCCAAACGGAGATGCAAGCGATTCCTTTAGGCAAAGCGGTAAAGTTACGCACCGGTCAGGCGGTTGCCATTGTGTTGTTTGGTTCGTTATTGCCTGAAGCGCAAGCCGCTGCCGCAGATCTGAATGCAACACTGGTCAATATGCGTTTCGTCAAGCCGTTGGATAAAGCGATGCTGAAAGAGTTGGCGCAATCCCACGAACTTTTGGTGACGTTGGAAGACAATGCTGTTATGGGCGGGGCTGGCAGTGCGGTGAACGAATACTTGCACGAAGCGGGATTAAGCGTGGAGGTGTTGAATCTGGGGTTGCCGGATAGTTATATCGACCATGCCCAACGTGAAGAGCAACTGGCTAGTTGTGGTTTAGATGCCAAGGGTATCGTGCAACGGGTTAAAGCCGGGTATGGTGGGCGGATTCGCATTGGCGTAACCTTATATCCTGTGCCACAATACAACACAAACTGATGTGTCAGAAATCGACTATAATCCCCTGAAAAGTTTGATTTCACCCGTATTTCCCAATTCCTGAGGAGTTGTTTCATGAAGTTTCTTGTTGGCTTTTTCAGCCTCGAATGGATGCGTATCTTTGATTTTATTGCACCGCTTGCGATCCGCCTGTTTCTTGCGCCGATGTTTTGGGTATCTGGCGTGAAGCATTTAGGACTGTTTTCCAGTTCTGATTTTGTGATTTATAACCCGTTAACTTGGGTTAATACGGAAGCTTTTCAGCAAAGTGTTGCCGCGATGAGCAATACGGTGCTTTCTGGAATGGGTGCTGAAACGCTGCTGATTTTGCTTGGTACGATTGAAATTGTAGCGGCGATTCTGTTGGTTTTAGGTTTCGCAGTGCGTTGGGTGGTGTTGGCGTTAATGTTTGTGGTTGTCGTACTCGGTTTAATGGCAATGGGCGAAGCGGGTTTCCTCACCACTATGCAGCAGTTAGTCATGAGCCATGGCTATACCACTATGGTGAATAACCAGACAGAAGTCTATTTGGTCTATTTCGTGCTGTTGCTGGCACTATTTTTCATGGGAGCCGGGCGTTGGGTGAGTTTAGACTGGTTCATTTACCGTGGTTTCATGAAACGTATTGACAGTAAAACCGCGCATCATGACCCTTTTGAAATTGATGCAACTGACGAACTAGGTATCAGCAAGCTGTAATACGGTCGTTTGATTGTGGTGCGAAGAAGGCTGCCATTGGCGGCCTTCTTGCTTTAGGGCTATCGCTTAACGGATTTCGC
The DNA here is from genome assembly GCA_029972225.1 of Candidatus Thiothrix putei. NCBI lineage: Bacteria > Pseudomonadati > Pseudomonadota > Gammaproteobacteria > Thiotrichales > Thiotrichaceae > Thiothrix > Candidatus Thiothrix putei. Next base: position 3,595,240 of record CP124756.1, on the reverse strand, counting down.
CACGTTCGCGCCTGGCTTTTACTTTTTCATCATTGCGTTTCATCAGTTGCAGTGTCAGGTAAATTTTTGCTGGAATTGATAAAAACAAGCCACCTGCAATCAAGCCTGCCACGAGTGCGATACCTTGTATGCCATACCCCGTCACAATGTCGGTGAAAATAACCAGCCCGACGCCCACCGCTGCAATGCCTAACCCTACAATAATGAGTGTATACATAAGGCGGGTGAGAGATGTTTCATTCATGAGCGCTTACCTTGTGGGTATGTGGTGGAATTGTTTCATTATCCCCCTCCATGAAATTCAGGGTAATTGATGTTTATCAATCTGCCAGTGCTTAAGCCTAATATACTGACCCACATCAATTGAGCAGGAGGATGGCTCAGTTAAACTGGTGGCTGCAAACGTCACAGCCTTGGCAAAGCTTTTTAATAACCATCAATTGGATGAGGTGTTTGCGCATATCAAGGCGAGCTACGACACCATTCTGGATGAAGTGACCTTTTGATTAAAAAATATACTATTGCTTGAAGTTAAATAAATTTGCCAATATATTAGAAAAATCTAATATTTATTGGTAATGGGCTATTACAATGAAACGCTTAAAAAAGTTAATGCTGATGAGTGTGTTGTGGTTGGCAACGACCATGACTGCAACGGGTGCTGAGCACGGCAATAACCTTAAACTAACCTTGGTGTATGACTCACCGTATGGGTTTGACGAGACATTGGAATCCCTGCGCAATACGATTCATGCCCACAACTTTCGGGTATTTCCTGATCGTTATCTTGAGGAGGGCTTAGTGGATGAATTTTCAGTGAATACACGCCAGGTTAGTGTACGTTTTTGTAATTTCAGCGACCTATACGCCGCGATTCAGATTGAGCCACAGGTGGGGGTTGTGTTGCCTTGTACCATCACGGTGATAGAAGGTGAGGATGGTAAAGTCCAACTGTTAACGGGCAATGTGCAAGCCATGTTGACATTGTTTGACAACCCTGAGCTGACAGCAGCCTTCCAGGATCTGGAGCAGAAATATCAGGCAATTATTGACGAGGTGACGTTATGAATCGCTTAACCATGGGAGTATGGGGAGCATTGTTGGCATGGATGCTGGCAGTACCCGTACAGGCAGATGAGAAATTGCTAACAGTACGTTCTCCGCAAGCGTTTGACCTTGCGTTGGAACAAGTGCAAGAGGTTTTGAGAAAACATAACTTTACTGTTGCGCATATCCAGAAATGTGACGGCGGTTTACAGGATATGGGCTATACCACGGATAACTACAAAATAGTCTTTTTCGGGCGTTTGGAAGAAGTGCGTGAGTTAAGCAAGACACACCCGGAATTAGTCCCTTTGTTTCCTTTTAAACTAGCCGTGTATGCAGAAGGCAAAGATACGCTATTTTCCGTGTTGAATCCCGCTGAACTCGCCCCGTTGTTGAATGCGGATAAAGCATTGGCTGAACAGCTTGTTGCTTGGGAACGGGATTTTCGTGCTGTCCTGAATGACATGCAGATTGTTCAGGTTGCACAAGTTCACTAAATTTTGTTTAGGCAGTTGCGCTATATATGCGCAACTGTTGCCCCAGTTTTTGCAGCAATGCATCCCGCTGTTGTAACGCTTTTTCCTTGTGCAGTAGTTGCTGATTGAGCTGAGCAATGATGGTGTCTTTTAGATTTATCACTTTATCGCGTTGTTCCAGTTTAAGTTCCCACGCATGATTATCCCTGTTGTATGCTTGGTATTGGGTCGCCATTACCGTCAGTGTGTCGATCTGGTCTAGTAGGCTATTCTCTTGGGTGTGTTGTTTTTCAGTGAGTTCACTCAATGCGGCGATATGTTGCAGCAGTAAGTTTTCACGGTTGGCATGTTGCGCTTCGCGTTGTTGTAGTTCGGCTTCACGCTCGCGTAGGCGTTGTTCGCGTTCATGCAGTAAGGTGTGTTGTTCTAAGACATGCTGATCTTTGGCTTGTAGGGTTTTGTCGCGTTCGCCAATTTGTTGGGTAATGTCTTGTTGCTGGTGTTCTAAGCGTTGGATGAACTGGTCTTTTTCTATCAGTAAGGTGTCTTTGTGTTGAACAAGATTAGCGTATTCAGCAAGGTGTTTTTCCTTGTTCAGTAAGGCAGCCTCCAGTTCTGCAACACGTTGGTGGTGGGTGTCGATGTGCTGTTGCTGTTCTAGTAAGCGTTGTTCTAACGTACTGAGGTGCGCTTGCAGTGTTTGGATCGACTGATCACGTTGCTGGATTTCTTTGTCACGTTCTTGAAGTTGTAAAAATTGTGCCGCGATTTGTTCATCGCGCCGTTGCAGATGGTGTTCTCGTTCACCTATTGTTTGATCACGCAGAGCAAGGTGTTGGTCTTTTTCAAGCACTTGATTGCCTTGTTGGAGCAGCAGTTGTTCACGCTCTTGGGCAATGCGTTCTTTTTCGTGTATACCAGTCCGTGCCATAAAATAGTTTTTTTGATCAGGGAAATATGGTTAGATGACTGGTAACAAAAGCAGCCATGAGTAATGTATGACATTAAAAATCACTTTCACTGAGGATGAGATAGCGGAGCTGTTCTACTGGAAGGAGCGCCATCCTCATCCCAGAGTCCGTAAGAAAATGTCCGTGCTGTACCTGAAATCCCAACAGTTGACGCATAAGGAAATCAAACGATTGGAAAGGATTACAGAAGCCACGCTGCTTGCCTACCTAAACGCCTACCTACAACCTAACGGTTTAGAAGCTCTTAAAGAAATACGATTCAATAAACCACAGAGTGATTTGATGGCATATAAAGACAAGATTGAAGCCTATTTTCGTGAATATCCCCCCGCAACCAGCAAGGCGGCAGCCGCTAAGATTGAGGAGCTGACAGGCATCAAACGCAGTGAGGACA